>NZ_CP149130.1:802500-1121944 GCF_037811135.1 Aeromonas rivipollensis
GGTTAAGTGGGAAACGATGTGGGAAGGCTCAGACAGCTAGGATGTTGGCTTAGAAGCAGCCATCATTTAAAGAAAGCGTAATAGCTCACTAGTCGAGTCGGCCTGCGCGGAAGATGTAACGGGGCTCAAACCAGGCACCGAAGCCGCGGATTCACACTTATGTGTGAGTGGTAGGGGAGCGTTCTGTAAGTCTGCGAAGGTGTATCGAGAGGTATGCTGGAGATATCAGAAGTGCGAATGCTGACGTAAGTAACGATAAAGGGGGTGAAAAGCCTCCTCGCCGGAAGACCAAGGGTTCCTGTCCAACGTTAATCGGGGCAGGGTGAGTCGACCCCTAAGGTGAGGCCGAAAGGCGTAATCGATGGGAAGCAGGTTAATATTCCTGCACGACTTGTAATTGCGATGGGGGGACGGAGAAGGCTAGGTGGGCCAGGCGACGGTTGTCCTGGTGAAAGTGCGTAGGTGGTGTTTCTAGGCAAATCCGGAGACACAACACTGAGACACGAGACGAAGCCACTACGGTGGTGAAGCCATTGATGCCCTGCTTCCAGGAAAAGCCTCTAAGCTTCAGATTACAAGTCATCGTACCCCAAACCGACACAGGTGGTCGGGTAGAGAATACCAAGGCGCTTGAGAGAACTCGGGTGAAGGAACTAGGCAAAATAGAACCGTAACTTCGGGAGAAGGTTCGCTCTTGACAGTGAAGTCCCTTGCGGATGGAGCAGTTGGGAGTCGCAGTGACCAGATGGCTGGGACTGTTTATCAAAAACACAGCACTCTGCAAACACGAAAGTGGACGTATAGGGTGTGACACCTGCCCGGTGCCGGAAGGTTAATTGATGGGGTTAGCGCAAGCGAAGCTCTTGATCGAAGCCCCGGTAAACGGCGGCCGTAACTATAACGGTCCTAAGGTAGCGAAATTCCTTGTCGGGTAAGTTCCGACCTGCACGAATGGTGTAACCATGGCCATGCTGTCTCCACCCGAGACTCAGTGAAATCGAATTCGCCGTGAAGATGCGGTGTACCCGCGGCTAGACGGAAAGACCCCGTGAACCTTTACTACAGCTTGGCACTGAACATTGAACCTACATGTGTAGGATAGGTGGGAGGCTTTGAAGGCGTGACGCCAGTTGCGCTGGAGCCGTCCTTGAAATACCACCCTTGTATGTTTGATGTTCTAACGCAGGGCCCTGAATCGGGCTCGCGGACAGTGCCTGGTGGGTAGTTTGACTGGGGCGGTCTCCTCCCAAAGAGTAACGGAGGAGCACGAAGGTTGGCTAATCCTGGTCGGACATCAGGAGGTTAGTGCAATGGCATAAGCCAGCTTAACTGCGAGACGGACAGGTCGAGCAGGTACGAAAGTAGGTCATAGTGATCCGGTGGTTCTGAATGGAAGGGCCATCGCTCAACGGATAAAAGGTACTCCGGGGATAACAGGCTGATACCGCCCAAGAGTTCATATCGACGGCGGTGTTTGGCACCTCGATGTCGGCTCATCACATCCTGGGGCTGAAGTCGGTCCCAAGGGTATGGCTGTTCGCCATTTAAAGTGGTACGCGAGCTGGGTTCAGAACGTCGTGAGACAGTTCGGTCCCTATCTGCCGTGGGCGTTGGATGATTGAAGGGAGTTGCTCCTAGTACGAGAGGACCGGAGTGAACGAACCTCTGGTGTTCGGGTTGTCACGCCAGTGGCACTGCCCGGTAGCTAAGTTCGGAATCGATAACCGCTGAAAGCATCTAAGCGGGAAGCGAGCCCTGAGATGAGTCATCCCTGACCCCTTGAGGGTCCTAAAGGGCCGTTGGAGACCACAACGTTGATAGGTGGGGTGTGTAAGCGCGGCGACGTGTTGAGCTAACCCATACTAATTACCCGTGAGGCTTAACCATACAACACCCAAGAAGTGTTCTGGGCCTTGTAGCGAATGAACGAACTACTCAAATTCAGTGATAGCGACCATCTTCCAAGATGAATGTCGTTACTCACGTCAGCTTTCCAAGATTGAAGAATTTGCCTGGCGGCCATAGCGCCGTGGAACCACCTGATCCCATGCCGAACTCAGAAGTGAAACGCGGTAGCGCCGATGGTAGTGTGGCATTCGCCATGCGAGAGTAGGACACTGCCAGGCACCCAACACGAAAAACCCCGCTCGATGAGCGGGGTTTTTTATTGCCTGAAAATCAGTGCATTGACTGATAATGGAGTTCGAACTCTCCTGCGGTTTTCCGAGCTGCTGCTGCTCCCCAAAAACTCGCCCCTGTTCTGTTCGATATTTATCCATCTGGATGTAAAAAGCACAGAATGTGATGACTCTACCTTTCTTGTGATGCCCGCTCTGCTTTAATTCGTCTGCCCACGTTCGATGGGCCAAGGAATCACAATAATCTGAGGAATGGACACATGTTCAAAAGAACAGTAACGATGATGCTGGCGGCGGGAACCCTGGTATTAGGCGGTTGCGCATCCAATGGCGGTGCAGAGCAGGCGGCAGACAACAGCGACTTCGGTGGCAAGTCCATCTACCTGCGCGGGGAGATGAACGACTGGATGGCGACCGATGAGAGCAAGGTGGTCAAGGTGGCCGACAAGCTCTATATGGCCAAGGGGACGCTCAAGAAAGAGTGGGCTCCCTACAAGTTCAAGTTCGCCGACTCCGGCTGGAGCTGTGGCACCAACTTTGGCTACAAGAGCCCGAGTGACGGCGTCGCCGTACTGGGCGGAGAGCCTGTGCCGGTCAACCCCTGCTCCAAGTATGAGGACATGAAATTCTCGCCGGATGCCGACGGCGTCTACGAGTTCTATCTGAATATGGCGGGTGAGACGCCAAGCGTGTACGTCAAGAAACCCTGAGATCCCTTCTCCCGTTAAATTCATCGGGAAATGAATCGGTTAAATGCCCTGGCCCAAATATCTGCTGGCCGGGGCATTTTTTTAGGATAGAATCGGCGCCCCGTGAAAGAGATACTATATATAGTGTTATACGGTTGATGTTAAACCTATTGGTTGTGTTTTTGACGCTGTCATGACGTTGTTGCATTCACATAAGGTGGCTTGAAAATGGCTAAATCCAACCCTGTGCTGGAGAGTGGACCCGGCTCTGCCCTCATCCCCATGCAGGAAACCTCCCTCGAGATCTGGGACAGCAAGTATCGCCTCAAGAGCAAGGATGGGGCGCCTATCGACGGCACCATAGACGAGACTTATCAGCGGGTTGCCCGTGCGCTGGCGGCGCAGGAGAGCGAGCCCGATGCCTGGTATGACTCCTTCCTGTGGGCGCTGCGCAATGGCGCCATCCCTGCGGGTCGCATCACCTCCAATGCCGGGGCCTTCGAGCACAAGCCGGCCACCTCGACCATCAACTGCACAGTGTCCGGCACCATCGAGGATTCGATGGATGACATTCTCGGCAAGGTGCATGAGGCCGGCCTGACCCTGAAAGCGGGCTGTGGCATAGGCTATGACTTCTCGACCCTGCGCCCGCGCGGTGCCTTCGTCTCCGGTGCCGGGGCCTATACCTCGGGCCCGCTCTCCTTCATGGATATCTACGACAAGATGTGTTTCACCGTCTCGTCGGCGGGCGGTCGCCGTGGCGCCCAGATGGGCACCATGGATATCCGTCACCCTGATGTGATCGAGTTTATCCAGGCCAAGCGGGAAGATGGCCGTCTGCGTCAGTTCAACCTCTCCCTGCTGATCACCGAAGAGTTCGTCAAGGCAGTGAAGGAGGATGCTCCCTGGCGGCTCATCTTCCCCTACACCGCCAAAGAGGTGGAGCAGGACGGCATAGTCCTTGACGATCCCGAGCAGGTGCTCTGGGCCGACTGGCCGAACAAGGAAGGGGTGGTGATCAACGCGCTTGGGCAGGTGGCCTGCAAGGTCTACAAGACCCTGCCCGCGCGCAAGCTGTGGAACGTCATCATGACCTCCACCTATGACTATGCGGAGCCCGGTTTCATCCTGATCGACAAGGTCAATCAGATGAACAACAACTGGTTCTGCGAGGAGATCCGCGCCACCAACCCCTGCGGTGAACAGCCCTTGCCCCCCTATGGCGCCTGCCTGCTGGGGTCGGTCAATCTGACCAAGTTTGTGCGCGAGCCCTTCACCGAGCGTGCCGCCTTCGACTGGCAGGCGTTTCGCAAGGTAGTGGCCATCTTCACCCGCATGCTGGACAACGTGGTAGAGATCAACCAGTTGCCATTGCCCAGGCAGCGCGAGGAGATCACCGCCAAGCGCCGTCACGGCATGGGCTTCCTCGGCCTGGGGTCGACCCTCACCATGCTGCAGATAAAATACGGCTCTGCTGCATCAGTGGCCTTCACCGAGCAGGTCTCCCAGGAGCTGGCCATGACCGGCTGGCAGGAGTCCCTGCGCCTGGCGAAAGAGAAGGGCCCTGCCCCCATCATGGAGCAGGAGTTCGAGGTGACCGGCAAGATGCTGCGGCTGCGCCCCGAGATGGCGGCCGATGGCATCAAGCTGGGCGACAAGGTGAAGGGCAAGGTGCTGCATGCGCGCTACAGCCGCTACATGCAGCAGGTGGCCGAGGTGGATCCCGCTCTGGTGGCCGCGCTGGCCGAAACCGGTGGTCGTTTCACCCACCACAGCAGCATAGCGCCGACCGGCACCATCTCGTTGTCGCTGGCCAACAACGCCAGCAACGGCATAGAGCCGAGCTTCGCCCATCACTACAGCCGCAACGTCATCAAGGCGGGCAAGAAGAGCAAGGAGAGCGTGGATGTCTACTCCTTCGAGCTGCTGGCCTACCGGGAGCTCATCAACGCCGCTGCCATGCCTTACACCGAGGATGAGGCCTGCCGTCTGCCGGATTACTTCATCACAGCCGACGACATCAGCCCGGCCCAGCACGTGGACATCCAGGCCGCGGCCCAGCGCTGGATAGATTCGTCCATCTCCAAGACTGCCAACGTACCGACCGACTTCCCGTTCGAGCAGTTCAAGGATATCTACATGTATGCCTCGGACTCCGGGCTCAAGGGCTGCACCACCTTCCGCTTCAACCCCGAAGCCTTCCAGGGGGTGCTGGTGAAGGAGAAGGATCTGGAGAACACTCAGTACGAGTTCACTCTGGAGGATGGCTCTGTCATCACGGTGAAGGGCAACGAAGAGATCGAATACGATGGCGAGCTGCACACCGCCGCCAACCTCTATGACGCCTTGAAAGAAGGCTATTACGGCAAATTCTGAGAACAGATTATGGTCAAGAAGATCGACAGGAAAATCGTCGCCTACAAGGTGAAAACCCGGGATGAGCCGCAGGAAGCGCCGGCCCCCCAGGATGACGTGGTGCACATGCACGAGACGGTGCTGCGTCCGGAGCGGCTGATGGGCACCACCTACAAGCTGAAGACGCCGGAGCATGTCTCCGAACACTCGCTGTTCATCACCATCAACGACATCATTCTCAACGAGGGCACAGTCCACGAGACGCGCCGTCCGTTCGAGATCTTCATCAACTCCAAGAGTCTGGAACACTACCAGTGGATAGTGGCGCTGACCCGCATCATCTCCGCGGTGTTTCGCAAGGGCGGGGATGTCACCTTCCTGGTGGAGGAGCTGAGATCCGTGTTCGACCCCAAGGGTGGCTACTGGAACAAGGGCAAGTATGTGCCGTCGCTCATCGCCGAAATTGGCAACGTGATCGAGACCCATCTCACCGAGATAGGCATGCTCAAAGCCACCGGACTGGATGAGCACCAGCAGGCGTTTCTGGCCGAGAAGCAGGCACAGATGCAGGCCGAACAGCAGGTTGACGCCGAGCAGTCAGGCAGTGGCTTCCCGGCCAGTGCGGTGCTCTGCTACAAGTGCCACACCAAGGCGCTGGTGCAGAAGGATGGCTGCATGACCTGCCTCAACTGCGGCGATTCCAAGTGCGGCTGACAGGTGCGGACTGACATACAGAAGTGAAAACGACCGGCCAGAGTGCCGGTCTTTTCATTGCTGCTTTTATGTTCGAACGAAACTGCCTTGCAAGCGATTTGTTGCGCAGCGGTAAAATCGGGCGTAGCGTGAGGAGTAATAAAACTGTCACGGCCGTGTGGTTTCAATGACATCTGAGATTCACACACGTGGCACCTTCAGTGCCAAGGAGGATGCTTATGGACAACACGGACCGAAAGCTGTTTATCTTGGATACCAACGTTCTGCTTCACGAACCCCTCGCCATTTACTCCTTCAAAGAGCACGACGTGCTCATCCCCATGACGGTGCTCGAAGAGCTCGACAACATCAAGGATCGCCAGAAAGACGTCAGCCGTGATGCCAGGGTTGCCATCCGCGCGCTGGAAGATGTGTTTCGCGATGCCAACCCCGAACAGATAGTGCAGGGGGTGGCGCTGGCGGGCGAGGCGAGCGGTCATATCTCCATCTTCAGCGATCACCATCTGCCTCAGGATGCCGAGGTGTTCACCGACAAGGAGGCGGACAACCGCATCATCAACGCGGCGCTCTACCTGCAAAAGCACGAGATGAAACGCCAGGTGGTGCTGGTGACCAAGGACATCAACATGCGCCTCAAGGCCAAGGGGGCTGGCCTTGCCCATGTGGAGGATTATCGCAGCGACCAGCTGATCGACGACATCCGCCTGCTGGCCAAGGGCTTCCAGGTGGTGCCCGGCAGCTTCTGGGAGCGGGTGGGCGAGTGCGACAGCGAGACCCATGGTCGCGACACAGTCCACGTGATCGACTCGAATCTGCTGGAGGGGGTGCACGTCAACCAGTACCTGCTGGACGAGGAGAACTTCTTCGCAGCCAGGGTGCTGAGCCACGATGGCAACAAGATCCGTCTCAAGGATCTGGGCCGCGAGCGGCTGATGTCCCGCAAGGCCTGGGGGGTGCACCCCAAGAACATCTATCAGGGCATGGCGCTCGATGCCCTGCTGGATCCGCATATTGAACTGGTGATCCTGACCGGCCCGGCGGGCTGCGGCAAGACCTTGCTGGCCATGGCGGCAGCCCTGGAGCTGGTGATCGAGAAGGGGATCTACGAGAAGGTGATCGTCACCCGCAACACCCCGGAAATTGCCGAGAGCATCGGCTTCCTGCCCGGCACCGAGGAGGAGAAGATGATGCCCTGGCTGGCGGCGGTGACCGACACCCTGGAGGTGCTGCACAAGCAGGACGAGAACATGAGCGGGTCCCTGAGCTACATCATGGAGAAGGCCAACATCCAGTTCAAATCCGTCAACTTCATGCGTGGGCGCAGCATCCAGAACACCTTCGTTCTGCTGGACGAGTGCCAGAACCTGACCGCCTCCCAGATCAAGACCATCATCACCCGCTGCGGTGAGGGGACCAAGATCGTCTGCTCCGGCAACCTGGCCCAGATCGACTCCAACTACCTGAGCCCGGTGACCTCGGGTCTGACCTACATAGTCGAGCGTTTCAAGGACTTCGACGGCAGTGCCAACATCTTCCTGAACGGGGTGGTGCGCAGCCGGCTGGCTTCGTTTGCCGAGGAAAATCTCTGATTTAACGCAATCTCTGCATGAGAAAGGGGAAGCCAGCAGGCTTCCCCTTTTTTGATCCCGTAGCCGTCATCACCCTTGCGTACGGCCAAGGTAGCGCAACAGCCCGGGGTGCTCGCTGTCTTGCAGTATGTCGGGTTTGCCCTGCAGAGCGATGCGGCCTTCATCCACGAACAACACCTGATCGGCGATGAGTTGGGCATCCTCAGGGTTGTGGGACACCATGAGCACTGTGATGCCCTGCTCGCAGGCGAGGCGGGCCACTTCCGCCAGCATCTCCCGGCGCAGGGCGGGATCCAGGGCCGAGAAGGGCTCATCCAGCAGCAGCAGGGGCTTGCCCCGCACCAGGGCGCGGGCCAGCCCGACCCGCTGTTGCTGGCCGCCGGAGAGCTGCTCCGGCAGCCGCGCCAGCATCTCGCCAAGACCGACCCGCTCTGCGCCCTGCTTCACCTGCTGGCGCTGGGCCGGGTTCAGGCGCAGGCCCGGGTGCAGGCCGATGGCGATGTTGTCGAATACGGAGAGGTGCAGGAAGAGGTTGTGATCCTGAAACAGGGTGGTGACCGGCCGCTCGGCGGGACCGAGCGGCAGCAGATCGACACCATCGAAACTGAGACGGCCGGACTCCACCGGCACGAAGCCGGCGATCATCCCGAGCAGGGTGGACTTGCCGGCGCCGCTTGGCCCTATCAGGGCGGTGATCTCCCCCCTGGGCAGGGTCGCGCTGAAGCTGACGCGCCAATCCGGGTAGCTGGTGACCAGTTCATCGATGTTCAGCATTTTTTCCTCTCAAAGAGTCCGTTCGACCAGCCAGAACGGCCGCAGAAACGGTAGCGCAGGGTTTGTACCTCAATGCTCGCCATTTTTTCCTCCAAGACCCCGCTCAACCAGCCAGAACAGGGAGAAACAGAGCGTGAGCAGCAGCAGGGCAGTGGCGGCCGCGTCGGTCAGCCGGTAGCTGCCGAGCTGCTGATAGAGCAGCCAGGGCAGGGTGGTGAGGGCCTGGCTGCCGAACATGGCGATGGCGCCGAGATCCCCGAGGGACAATATCATGGAGAGCGCCATGGCGAGCGCCAGGGGGCGGCGCAGCAGGGGCCACTCCACCAGTCGCAGGCGGTGCAGGCCGCGCACTCCCAGGCTGTCCGCAAGCCGGTCGTACTGACGCACCACCAGTTGCATGGGGGCGCTGAGGGTGCGCAGCACATAGGGCAGCGCCATCAGGGCGTTGACCAGTACCACCAGCCAGGGGCCCAGGGCAAAGACGTCGGCAAAGGGCATGAACATGATGAAGAGCCCGGTACTCAGCACCACAGCCGGGATCATCAGGATCATGGAGCCGCTGGCCTCCCACAGGGCGGCGGCTCGCCGCTTGCGCCCGCGCACCCTCAGGTGGCGGCTGGTGAGCAGCAGACCGGCACCGAGCAGGGTCGCCAGCGACCCGGCCGCCAGGGCGATGGCCAGGGATTGACCACCCGCCTGCCACAGCCCGGGGGATGCCAGCGCCGTCAGCAGGCCGGGGTTGAAACCGGCCACGACTATGGCCAGCAGGGGCGGCAGGAAGATGGCTAGCCCGGTGCAGAGCGCCACGGCATCCACCAGGCCTGTCCCCGGCTGATGGCGATCCGGCCGCAGGCAGGGGCGACGGCTGGTGAAGCGACTGGCAGGGGTGGTCTGCAGCCGGTGTTGCAGCAGGAGCAAGGCGACGGTCAGCAGCAGCTGTACCAGCGCCAGGCCGCCCGCGGTGGCGAGATCGAAATCAAAGCGCAGTGCCTGATAGACGGCGACTTCCAGGGTGGTGGACTTGGGACCGCCGCCCAGCGCCAGCACTGTGGTGAAGCTGGTGAAGCAGAGCATGAAGATGAGGCTGGCGAGCCCCGGCAGTACGCCGCGGATGAGCGGCCACTCCAGCAGCCGGAAGATGTGGGATGAGCGCATGCCGAGCTGGCTGGCGAGGCGCCAGGAGGTCTCCGGGACGCTCTCTATGCTCTGCAGCATGAGGCGCGCCGCCAGCGGCATGTTGAAGAAGACATGTGCCAGCAGTATGCCGAACAGGCCGTACAGGTAGTTGCCAGGATCCAGCCCCAGGCCGCGCAGCAGCTGTGGCAACCAGCCCTGGCAACCGTGTACCGCGACCATGCCGAAGATGGCGATGATGACGGGCAGCACCAGAGAGAGGCCAAAGAGCTTGAGCAGCAGGGCTCGGCCGGGAAAGCGGCGCCGCGCCAGGGCACGGGCCACCGGAATGGCAAGCCCCAGGCTCAGCAGGGTGGAGAGCAGGGCCTGCCCCAGGCTGAAGCCCAGCACATGGCGCAGATAGGGATCGGCCAGCAGGGTGCGGGGAGACAAGGTGCCCGCCTGCCACAGCAGGGCCGCGAGCGGCCCGAGGGACAACAGCAGGATCAGCAGGGTGGCCGCACTGCCCGGCAGCCACCAGAGGGGACGAGCGCCTGCGTTCACTGGGTGACGGCTTGCAGCCATTCGCGGATCCAGTTCTTGCGATTGGCGGCCACCTCATCGGTGCTGAAGGCGAGCGGTTTGGCCACGGTGATCATCTGCTCGAAGCCCTTGGGCAGCGGCTGGTCGATCACAGGGTACATCCAGTTGCCGGCGGGGATCTCCTGCTGGAAGGCAGGGCTCACCATGAACTGCAGGAACTGGTCCGCCAGCTTGTCCTGGGTGGCGCCTTTCAGCTTGGCGGCCACTTCCACCTGACGGTAATGCCCCTCTGAGAAGGCGGCCGCCTGATACTGGGGCTTGTTCTCGGCGATCAGGTGATAGGCGGGGGAGGTGGTATAGGAGAGCACCATGTCCGCCTCGCCATCGAGGAACATGCCATAGGCCTCGGACCAGCCCTTGGTGACGGTGACCGTCTTCTTGGCCAGCTGTTCCCAGGCTGCGGGGGCCTGGTCGCCGTAGACGGACTTCATCCAGAGCATCAGCCCCTGGCCCGGGGTGGAGGTGCGGGGATCCTGATAGATCACCTTGAGATCCTGGCGTTCCACCAGCTCTTTCAGGCTCTTGGGGGGCTGCTTGAGTTTGTCCTTGTCGTAGACGAAGGCGAAGTAGCCGTAGTCATAGGGGACGAAGGTGTCATCCTGCCAGCCACCCGGCACCTTAAGGGCATCGAGTTTGGTGTGATGGGGGGCGAACAGGCCGCTCTGCTTGGCCTCACTGACCAGGGCATCGTCCAGCCCCAGCACCAGGTCTGCTTTGCTGTGCTGGCCTTCCAGCCGCAGCCGGTTGAGGATGGCGACACCGTCTTCCAGGGCCACCAGGTTGAGGGTACAGCCGCACTCCTTCTCGAAGGCCTGCTTGATCTTGGGACCCGGGCCCCATTCGGCTGCAAACGAATCGTAGGTGTAGACGGTGAGGGTGTCGGCGGCAAATGCCTGGGCAGAGAGCAGGCCGGTCGCGAGCAGCAGGGTCTTCATCAATGGCACTCCTGTGGGTACTGAGGTGCCATGGGCAGCGGTCTGCTCATCAATGGCACGTCTCCTGTGGTGAGGGCCAGCGGATGAGGGCACAAAAAACGCGCGCCATGCCTCAAATTCCTCCGCCAGCATTATCTGGATCAGGTTCACGGGTATAATCTCAGCGGTAAACCGCACCCCGTTTGAGCAACGAACCGCATTGTATTGGCCTTCCTTGGGGGAGGCCAGCACTATGTTTCACGGGCCGCGCCGTGCGAGCCACCACCAAGGAGGATGCCCCCAGTGATCACCAGCACCAAGGAAAGACGTGCCTTCCAGCGCATGGTCATCAACGCCCCCGTCACCCTGTTCCAGCGCCAGCAGGTGCTTGAGGGAGTCTGCCGGGATCTCAGTGCCAATGGCATGGGGGTCGAGGTGAATGAGCATGGCTTCGATCTGGCTCAACCCATCAGGGTGAGCCTGGCCACCAGCAGCAACCTGCTGCCCCCCTTCGAGGCCCAGGCCCGCATAGTGCGGGTGCTGGAGGAGGAGAGCGGGCTCTTGCTGGCGCTGGAGTTCCTGCCGCTGACCTGAGCCCGCACGCCACCCTGTTCCATCGACCAGCCACCGGCTGGTCGATGCATTTTCGGCCCGGGCCAACCTTGTCTTACCGCCTGGGTTGCCGCCCTGGTGGCAGCTCAGTTGCTGGCCATCACGGGTTGGACGCTCAACTGCTTGCTGTCGACCAGCGTCTTGCTGGTGGGGGCGAGCTGGCCCATGGGAAGCTGGGCGGGGCCGGTCGGTTCCAGCAGCAGATAGCTTTCCCCTTGCCAGCTCAGGGTCGCCTGACCCGGGCCGGCCGGCAGCGCCACCCCCAGCAGGGCATGTCCCGGCACGAACACCATGGCCTGCTTCAGCTTGGGAAAGCGCTGGGCCAGCAGGGCCGCCATCAGGGTGACCTTGCTGTCACAATCCCCCCGGTTCTGCTCCAGCACCTGGCGCGGGCTCAGAAAGCCCTTGCCAGAGCGCCCTGACTGGCTGTCGAGCAGCTGATAGGGGATGGCCTGGATGAAGTCGAGCATGTGCGCCACCGTCTTCTGGCGCGCCTCTGTCTCTGTGGCTCCCTCCTGCTTGAGCTGCTCGGCCAGGGGCGCCAGTTCGGCGCGGCTCTCCAGGGCGATGCGCACATGATCCTGTTTGATGGCGGGGGTGCCATCGGGCGGGGTGAAGGGCTGGAAGTAGTGCTGCTTGAGCCACTCGGCCTCCAGCCTGGCCTGCTCCGGCTTGACCCATAGGGAGGCTTCCCTGGCCTTGTCGGCGTTGCGGCTCTTGAGGCTGAGGGCGAGGCTGGGGCGAGAGAGGGAGAACTGCACCTCGGGGAACTCAAGGGCAGCCTGCTGCAGCAAGGTCTGCAGCACCTCCTCCTGCATCCTGGCCGGGCGATAGGCGATGAGCGGCGGCAGCTTGCCCGCCTCCAGCCGGTAGCTGAGTTGCTGGGGTTGGCCCTCCCTGTCCTGCCAGCCGACGTTGAGCTGACCGCCGTTGCTGTTGAAATAGGTCTGCCCGGCGCTGGTCGGGAGGGCGAGCAGCATACCAAGCAGCAGGGAGAGGGCGCGGGTCGTCTTCATCATCCTTTCCTGTCGGTGAGCCCACTGTGCCTGGGCGGGACTGAGAATAAAACAGGGAGCCTGGGCTCCCTGTGGATTCTACTCGTTTTCTTGCCGCTGGCGCGTCAGATCCAGCTTGGCTGCCTTGGGTTGTCTCGAAGACGCCGATACTGGTCTTGAGTGTACTTAGATCCAGCTCGGCTGCTTCGCCTCGAAGGCGCTGATGGCCGCTTCGTGCTGCAGGGTCAGGCCTATGGCATCCAGCCCGTTGAGCAGGCAATAGATGGGGGCGGAACTCGTCGATGTGGAAATTTCAATCGGACCCGCCCTCATATGCCTGTTTAAATCCAGCTCGGCTGTCTTGCCTCAAAGGCGCTGATGGCGGCCTCGTGCTGCAGGGTCAGGCCGATGGCATCCAGCCCGTTGAGCAGGCAGTAGCGGCGGAACTCATCGATCTCGAAATCGAAAGTGAGTGCACCGGCGCGCACCTGGTTCGCCTCCAGATCCACTTCAATCTGGGTGCCCGGATTGGCCGTGACCAGTTGGAACAGGGCCTCGACCTCTTCTTCTTTCAGGCGTACCGGCACCATGCCGTTGTTGATGGCGTTGCCGTAGAAGATGTCGGCAAAGCTCGGGGCAATGATGGTCTTGAAGCCGTAATCCGCCAGCGCCCAGGGGGCGTGCTCGCGGCTCGAGCCACAGCCGAAGTTCTCCCGGGCCAGCAGTATGCTGGCACCGGCGAATTGCGGCTGGTTCAGCACGAACTCGGGGTTGGGTTGCATCCCTGCATCGTCAAGGAAGCGCCAGTCGTGGAACAGGTGCTTGCCAAAACCGATGCGGTTTACCTTCTGCAGGAACTGCTTGGGAATGATGGCGTCGGTGTCGACGTTGGCGCTGTCGAGGGGGACGACGATCCCCTTGTGTTGCTTGAAACCTGTCATGTTAACTCCCTCTTACAGTGCGCGAATGTCGGCAAAGCGACCGGTGACGGCGGCGGCGGCGGCCATGGCCGGGCTCACCAGATGGGTGCGGCCGGCACGGCCCTGGCGCCCTTCGAAGTTGCGGTTGCTGGTGGAGGCGCAGCGCTCCCCGGGTTGCAGCCGGTCGTTGTTCATGGCCAGACACATGGAGCAGCCGGGCAGGCGCCACTCAAAGCCTGCCTCGAGGAAGATCTTGTCCAGCCCCTCGGCCTCGGCCTGAGCCTTCACCTGCTCGGAGCCCGGCACCACCAGGGCTTGCACCCCGGCGGCGACCTTGCGGCCACGGGCGATGGCGGCGGCGGCACGCAGATCCTCGATGCGGCTGTTGGTGCAGGATCCGATGAACACCTTGTCGATGGCGACATCACAGAGCTTCTGGCCCGGCTGCAAGTCCATGTAGGCGAGCGCCTTGCGGGCGGACTGCTGCTCCATCAGATCGCTGAAGGATTCCGGTGCCGGAATGGGTTCATTGACGGCGATCACCTGGCCCGGGTTGGTGCCCCAGGTCACCTGAGGCGCGATATCGGCGGCGTTGAGCACCACCTCGGCATCGAAGGTGGCATCGGCATCGCTCTTGAGGGTCTGCCAGTAGGCGATGGCCTGCGCCAGTGCGTCGCCGGTGGGGGCGAATACCTTGCCCTGAATGTAGTCGATGGTGGTCTGATCCGGGGCTATCATCCCCGCCTTGGCGCCGAGTTCGATGGCCATGTTGCACACCGTCATGCGCCCTTCCATGGAGAGACCCCTGATGGCATCGCCAGCGAACTCCACCACGTAACCGGTACCGCCGGCAGCGCCGACCCGGCCTATGATGGCCAGCACCACGTCCTTGGCGCTGATGCCCTCGGCCAGCTTGCCGTTGACCGAAATGCGCATGGTCTTGGCCCGGCCCTGCTTCAGGGTCTGGGTCGCCATCACGTGTTCCACTTCCGAGGTGCCGATGCCGAAGGCCAGGGAGCCGAAGGCGCCGTGGGTGGCGGTGTGGGAGTCGCCGCAGACGATGGTGGTGCCGGGCAGGGTGATGCCGAGCTCGGGGCCCATCACGTGGACTATGCCCTGGTATTTGTGGTTCAGGTCATAGAGCCGGACCCCGAACTCCTTGCAGTTGGCTGCCAGGGTCTCCATCTGAATGCGGGCCATCTCGCCGGAGGCGGCGATGTCCTTGGTGGTGGTGGAGACGTTGTGATCCATGGTGGCCCAGGTCAGATCCGGGCGGCGCAGCGGGCGCTTCATGGCGCGCAGGCCGTCGAACGCCTGGGGGCTGGTCACTTCATGCACCAGATGGCGGTCGATGTAGATGAGGGGGGTTTCCCCTTCCACTTCCCGGACCACGTGGGCGTCGAACACTTTCTGATAGAGGGTCTTGGACATTGCTCTGGATTCCTTGTTATGTGCTGCGTGGCTCAGATCCGTGCTGCTATCTGGCTGCCCATCTCGGTGGTGCTCTGCACCGGATGCTGTGCGTTACCCTGATGCAGGTCGGCGGTGAAGTAACCCTCGGCCAGAGCCTGTGCCACGGCCTGCTCTATGGCCTGGGCGGCGGCTTCCTGGCCCAGGCTGTAGCGCAGCATCAGGGCGGCGGAGAGGATCTGGGCGATGGGGTTCGCAATCCCCTTGCCAGCGATGTCCGGGGCAGAGCCACCGGCCGGTTCGAACAGACCGAAGCCGGATTCGTTCAGGCTGGCGGAGGGGAGCAGCCCCATGGAGCCGGTGATCATGGCGCACTCGTCGGAGAGGATGTCGCCAAACAGGTTGGAGCAGAGCAGCACGTCAAACTGGGACGGATCCTTGATGAGCTGCATGGTGGCGTTGTCGATGTACATATGGTTCAGCTCAACGTCGGGATAACCCTTGGCAACCTGGGTCACCACCTCGCGCCACAGTATGGAGGAGGCGAGCACGTTGGCCTTGTCGATGGAGGTCACTTTGCTGCGGCGCACCCGGGCCGATTCGAACGCTATCTTGGCGATGCGCTCGATCTCGAAGCGATGGTACACCTCGGTGTCGAATGCCTTCTCGGTGGCACCTTCCCCTTCGCGTCCCTTGGGCTGGCCGAAGTAGATGCCGCCGGTCAGCTCGCGCACGCAGGCGATGTCGAAGCCGCGATCCGAGATGTCGGCACGCAGCGGGGAGAACTGCTCGAGGCCGGTATAGATACGGGCCGGACGCAGGTTGCAGAACAGTTTGAAATGGGCACGCAGGGGCAGCAGGGCGCCGCGCTCCGGCTGATCGTTGGGCGGCAGGTGCTCCCACTTGGGGCCACCTACCGAGCCGAACAGCACGGCATCGGCCGCTTCGCAGCCCGCGATGGTGCTTTGCGGCAGCGGGGTGCCGTGGTTGTCGATGGCGATGCCACCGACGTCGTGGCGATCATAGTCGAGGGAGAAACCGAATTTGGCCTGCACCTTTTCCAGTACCTTGATGGCCTCTGCCATCACTTCCGGGCCAATGCCGTCCCCCGGCAATACTGCGATCCGATAACTGCTCATACTCTCTCCGTCCTGATGTTGTGTTGAGTTCCATCCGCCCAGTGACCCGATACTGCGATCCTCTACCTGTTCAGACTGTCTCCGTCCCGATGTTGTGATTGCATTCCATCCGTTCAGCGAATCGATCGCTGCTCAGACGGTTTCCGATTTGATGTTGTTATTGCGTTCCATCTGCTCGGCTACCTGATCGGCGCGCCAGATGCTGTTGATGACATGGACCAGGGCCTGGGCCGAGGATTCGATGATGTCGGTGGCCAGCCCCATGCCGTGGAACTTGCGCCCCTTGTACTCGGCGACGATATCGACCTGGCCGAGGGCATTCTTGCCTTCGCCCTTGCCCTTGAGCTCGTACTTGTCGATGCGGATCTCGTAACCAGTGATGCGGTTGATGCACTGATAGACCGCATCCACCGGGCCATTGCCGGTGGCCGCTTCGCAGATCAGATCCTGACCCACCTTGAGCTTGACCGAAGCGGTCGCCAGCACGGAGCTGCCGCTCTGCACCCCGAGGTACTCCAGCTTGAAGTGCTCGGGCTCCTCGTGGATCTGGCTGAAGAAGGCCAGCGCCTCGAGATCGTAATCGAACACCTGTCCCTTCTTGTCGGCCAGGACCAGGAACTTGCCGTAGAGGTGGTCGAGATCGTAGCTGCTCTCGGCGTAGCCCATGCTCTCCATGCGGTGCTTGATCACGTGGCGACCGGAGCGGGAGGTCATGTTGAGGTTGTTCTGGGTGAGGCCGATGCTCTCGGGGGTGATGATCTCGTAGGTGTTCTTGGCCTTGAGCACGCCGTCCTGGTGAATGCCGGAGCTGTGGGAGAAGGCGTTGGCCCCGACGATGGCCTTGTTCGGCTGTACCGGCATGTTGCAGAGCTGGCTGACCAGGGTGCTGGTGCGGTGGATCTCGTTGTGGCGGATGTTGGTGTGCACCCCGAGCAGGTCGGCGCGGGTTTTCAGGATCATCGCCACCTCTTCCAGGGAGCAGTTGCCTGCCCGCTCGCCGATGCCGTTGATGGTGCACTCTATCTGGCGCGCCCCCATCTGCACGGCACTGATGGAGTTGGCCACCGAGAGGCCCAGATCGTCGTGGCAGTGGACCGAGATGATGGCCTTGTCGATGTTGGGGACCCGGTTGAACAGGGTCTGGATGATGCCGGAAAATTCGGTCGGTACCGTGTAGCCCACAGTGTCCGGAATGTTGATGGTGCGGGCGCCCGCCTTGATGGCGGCCTCCACCATGCGGCAGAGATTATCGATCGGCGTGCGGCCCGCATCCTCGCAGGAGAACTCCACATCGTCGGTGTAGCGCAGGGCATGCTTGATGGCGCCGACCCCCATCTCCAGCACGTCTTCGAAGCTTTTCTTCAGCTTGCTTTCCACGTGGATGGAGGAGGTGGAGATAAAGGTGTGGATACGGAAGGCTTCTGCGACCCGTAAGGCTTCGCCGGCGGCATCGATATCCTTGGGCAGGGCGCGGGCGAGGGCGCAGACACGGCTGTTCTTGATGTGACGGGCGATGGTCTGCACCGATTGAAAATCACCGGGGGAAGAGACAGGGAAGCCCACTTCCATGATGTCGACACCGAGTCGTTCCAGCGCCTGGGCAATCTGCAGCTTCTCCTTGACCGTCAAGCTGGCCGACAGCGCCTGCTCGCCATCACGCAAGGTGGTATCGAATATGATGACTCGATCTGACATGTGACTTCCCTCTTCCTAAGTTCGGTGCGTGCATCCTGCATTGGCATAAAAAAACCCGTGCGGGGTGCACGGGTTTTTGTAAATTCCGGCTATGCCTTAGCCCGGCTACAAGGATCCCGCGCGAGGAGTCGCGATTAGGGAGAGCAGTAGTAGCGGAGCGGCAATATGCATGATGACTCAATCCTTCCAGTCGATAACGCTACTACCAATATCGAGATTTTTATGCTGTGTCAACTCGAAAGGACAGGTTCAATTCACTGTGTTATTTAATCGGATTGTAAAGGAGTGCAAATTTCCTTGTCCCATATTCGGTTCATGCCTGATTATCTGGTCGTTCCTGCTGTACTCGATCACCCGCACAATCAGATCGACTTATCAGCCCTTGCTGAATTATCTGAGGTATTCCATGGAAAAGCGCAGACCTGGCCGTCCGGTCGGACGTTCCGACATTCGTGACAAGCTGCTCGCCGCCGCACGCGAACGTTTTCTCAACACCCCCTACAGCAAGGTGACGACCCGTGAGATCGCCGAGCTGGCCGGCTCCAATCTGGCGATGATCCACTACTACTTCGGCAGCAAAGAGGGCCTCTACAAGGCGGTGCTGGGGGATGTGGCCGAGCCGCTGGATCAGGCCTGGCATGACGAGAGCAGCAACCGCAGCCTGACCGATCTGCTCAATACCTACTATCAGGTGATGGCGCCGAACAGCGAGCTGACTTCCGCCATCTCCAGCGCATTATCAACCGAAAAAAGCCCGGGGCGGGATTTTGTATTGAATCGTCTGCTGGAGCGTCAACTGCCCCAGTTCGATGCCCTGCTCGAATCCATGCGCTCCAATGGTCAGCTGGGTGACAACCTGGATCCCGAGATGCTGAAGATCTCCTTCCTCAGCATGATGTGGCAGCCCTTCGTGATGAAGGATCTCTACGAGCAGGTGTTCGGCCTGACGGTTGACGAGAGCTTCATGAGCCGGTTGGCGGCCCACAACTGCCAGCTGATGGAGAACGGCCTGCGCGGTTCCCTGAACTGAGTCTTCCCGGGTAATAGCTGAAAAAGGGCCGCATGGCCCTTTTTTGCATGGTTCATGTCACAAATCTGTTATCTCTCCTTCAACCAAGTGTCACTGCGCCGCCCTAGTCTGCAGGCAAGACTCAAGGGGAAGGGGGCGTGATGAACAAGATCCAGCAATGGGACCTGCGGGTGTGCCGCGTCTGTCTGCTTCATCCCTACAACCGGCCGCAGGCCAGGATCAGCCGGCTCGTCTCCCGCACCGGTGACGGTCCCCTCTACGCCGTGCTGGCCGCCCTGCTCTGGTGGCAGGGGGAGGCGCAGCGGGAAGTGGTACAAGTCGCCCTGCTGGCCTTTGCCGCCGAGCTGCCGCTCTATCTGCTGCTCAAGAATGCTTTGAGACGCCAGCGTCCCGTGGGCTTGCCGGTCTTCATCACCCCCTCCGATCGCTACAGCCTGCCCTCTGGTCATACCGCCGCCGCCTTCCTGATGGCCACAGTATTGGCGGCCAGTTTCCCGCTCTGGGCGCCGCTGCTGTTTCTCTGGGCCATCCTGGTCGGTGCGTCGCGGCTGCTGCTCGGGGTGCACTATCTGAGCGATCTGGTGGCCGGCGCCCTGCTCGGGGGCGGCTGCGCCCTCTGGGCGCTCGGCTGGAGCCAGGGATGAGGATACTGTTCGGGGTACAGGGGACAGGCAACGGTCATATCAGCCGCAGCAGGACTCTGGCGCGCGCCCTGAAGAGTAGGGGGATAGAGGTCGATTACCTGTTCAGCGGGCGCGCCGCCGACGGCTACTTCGAGATGGGGGAGTTCGGGGACTATCGCACCTTCCCTGGTATCAGCTTCGCCAGCCATCATGGCCGCATCTCGGGCTGGCGCACCCTCAAGGGACTCTCTCCCCTTCGCTTCTGGCAGGACATGAGGGCCCTCGATTGCCGGGATTACGATCTGGTGATCAGCGATTTTGAGCCACTCAGTGCCCATGCCGCCCGGCGCTGGCAAAAACCCAGTCTGACCATCAGCCATCAGGCCAGCTTCGACTGGCCCATTCCGCGCTGGGGTGAGAGTAGTTTCAACCGCCAGCTGATGCGCCACTTCGCCCCTGTGAGCCGCTCTCTGGGGCTGCATTGGTTCCACTTCGGTCAGCCGCTGCTGCCCCCCATCATAGACCCCATGGCCCCGGCCCCTGACAACCAGCAGATCCTGGTCTATCTGCCATTCGAGCAGACAGAGCAGATAGCTGCGCTGCTGTCGCGCTTCAACCAGCAGCGCTTCGTCTGCTTTCACCCCGGCCTTCGCAAGGCCAGCCAATGGCGCAACATCCGCTTCGAGCCTGCGGCCCGGGAAGGGTTCAAGCTGGCGCTGGCCGGTTGCCGGGGGGTCATCAGCAACGCGGGGTTTGAACTTGCCTCGGAGGCGCTGTCGCTCGGCAAGAAGCTGCTGGTCAAGCCGCTGGGCGGCCAGTTCGAGCAGCTGACCAACGGCAGGACCCTGGAGTTGATGGGGCTGGCCCAGTTGATGGAGACGCTGGATGCCAATGGGGTGAGAGCCTGGCTGGAGGCGCCGTCACCCGGGCGGATCCGTTATCCCGATGTGGCGGGGGAGCTGGCCGACTGGCTGCTTGCCGGTGCGAAGGAGGATATTGAGCCTCTCTCCCGCCGCCTTTGGGCCAGGACACTCTTCCCGGAGGAGGTGTGCGATCGCCTCAGTGAACTGGCGGGCAATCCGGCATTGGCTCGTCCCTGGTTATCGCAACTCAGCGCCTTTGACTAGACTGAGTTGATCCCACCAAGGAGAGGACGGACAACATGCGCTTTACCAATGAAAACGGCGATACCATGACACTGGCAGACAATCTCACCCTGCATGAGCTGCTCGACATGGGGGTCAGCATCTCGGTCTGTGAAGAGACGGATCCGGATCAGCAGATCTGGTTGGCGGAGCCGGAAGACGAGCACTGAGACGCTATGTTTTGACGGCCCGCCCCTTGTGGGCGGGCCATTTATTTCCATCCCTGCCCTGATTGGCAGCATGATCCGCTAGTTTCCCCCCCATACTCCCCGCTTTGTTTCCGGTCTGGTGACCAAGTCACTGAATGTTAATAGCTGTTTGAAATTTATGACTGTTCTGGTCAGACAAAGCCGTGGACAAGCGTTCACAAGCGGGTTAAGTTGGTTTTTCACCCGCTTTTCGGGTGAATGATGGAAAAAACCTATTTTTCTACTATCGACGGCTCCGAACTCGCCTGGTCTGGATGCAGACAACAACAAGAGACGGATCGGCGCTGCCGGGAAGCAGCGGACTGTCGGTAGCTTTCGCTTAACGGAGCAAAGCCTGGAGGGCTTTATCATGGAGATGTTATCAGGCGCCCAGATGGTGGTTAGAGCGCTGGAAGATCAGGGAGTTGAGCATGTCTTCGGCTACCCTGGTGGCTCAGTGCTCGACATCTATGACGCTCTCTTCGAAAACGGCAAGATGGAGCATGTCCTGGTGCGGCACGAGCAGGCCGCGGTGCACATGGCTGACGGTTACGCCCGTTCCACCGGCAAGGTGGGTACTGTGCTGGTGACCTCGGGTCCAGGCGCCACCAACTGCATCACCGGCATCGCCACCGCCTACATGGACTCGATCCCCCTGGTGATCCTGTCCGGTCAGGTGCCGACCAGCATGATAGGGGAGGACGCGTTCCAGGAGACCGACATGATCGGCATCTCCCGTCCTGTGGTGAAGCACAGCTTCCTGTGCAAGAAGGCCAGCGACATTCCCGACGCCATCAAGAAGGCCTACTACATTGCCGCCAGTGGCCGCCCGGGGCCCGTGGTGGTGGACTTGCCCAAGGACGTACAGAACCCGAAAGAGAAATTCCCCTACCAGTATCCCGAGTCCGTTTCCCTGCGCTCCTACAATCCGACCAAGGCCGGACACAAGGGCCAGATCAAGCGGGCCGCCAAGTTGCTGGTGGAGGCACAGCGTCCCGTCATGTACGTGGGCGGTGGTGCCATCAACGCCAACGCGGATCATCTGGTGACCAAGCTGGCCGAGCTGTTGAACCTGCCGGTGACCACTACCCTGATGGGGCTGGGGGCCTTCAGCGGCACCCATCCGCAATTCATCGGCATGCTGGGGATGCACGGCACCTTCGAAGCAAACAAGAGCATGCACAACGCGGATCTCATCTTCGCCGTGGGTGCCCGCTTCGATGACCGCGTCACCAACAACGTGAGCAAGTTCTGTCCCAACGCCACCATAGTCCACATCGACATAGACCCCACCTCCATCTCCAAGACGGTACAGGCCCATGTGCCCATCGTCGGCTCGGTGGAAACCGTGCTGGAGCAGATGCTGGAAGTGATCCGCGAGTGCGGCTTCGACAACGACAAGCAGGCGCTGGGGGACTGGTGGAGCCAGATCGATCAGTGGCGCTCCCGCAACTGCCTGGCCTACGAGACCCACCCCACCCTGATCAAGCCGCAGCAGGTCATAGAGGCGCTCTACAAGGTGACCAAGGGGGAGGCCTTCGTCGCCTCCGATGTGGGCCAGCACCAGATGTTCGCCGCCCTCTACTACCCCTTTGCCAAGCCGCGCCAGTGGATCAACTCCGGGGGCCTCGGCACCATGGGCTTCGGCATTCCGGCCGCCATGGGGGCCCAGTTTGCCAACCCGGATGCCGTGGTCTGCTGCGTCACCGGTGACGGCTCGGTGCAGATGAACATTCAGGAGCTCTCCACCTGCATGCAGTACGGGGTGCCCATCAAGATCATCTCCATCAACAACCGTGCGCTGGGCATGGTCAAGCAGTGGCAGAAGATGTTCTACGGTGGCCGTCACAGCCACTCCTACATGGAATCCCTGCCCGATTTCGTCAAGCTGGCGGAGGCCTATGGCCATGTCGGCATCGCGGTGAGCGATCCGGCAGAGCTGGAGAGCGCCATGGAGAAGGCCTTCGCCATGAAGGATCGGCTGGTGTTCATGGACATCTCGGTCGACCCCGATGAGCACGTCTATCCGATGCAGATAAAGTTCGGTGCCATGGACGAGATGTGGCTGAGCAAGACGGAGAGGACCTGACGATGGAACATATTATTTCGGTCGTGCTGATGGATCACGCCGTCGATGAGATGTGGCTGAGCAAGGCGGGGGAAATCTGATGAGGCATATCATTTCAGTACTGCTGGAGAACGAGTCCGGCGCCCTGAGCCGTGTGGTGGGCCTCTTCTCCCAGCGCGGCTACAACATCGAGACCCTGACGGTGGCCCCCACCGAGGATCCCACCCTGTCCCGCATGACCATAGTCACCATGGGTGACGAGCGGGTGCTGGAGCAGATCCAGAAGCAGCTGCACAAGCTGGTGGACGTGCTCAAGGTGTGTGACCTGAGCGAAGGGGAACACATAGAGCGGGAGATAGCCCTGGTCAAGGCGCGCGCCGCCGGTGGTGCCCGCGACGAGCTGAAACGGCTGGCGGATATCTTCCGCGGCCAGATCGTCGACGTCACCCCGGAGCAGTACACAGTGCAACTGGTGGGCACCAGCGAGAAGCTGGACGCCTTCATCAAGACTGCCGCCCAGACCAACGAGATCATCGAAGTGGTGCGCTCTGGTGTCTGCGGCATCTCCCGGGCGGACAAATCCCTGCGTCCTTGAGCTACTGGCTGGCGGGTTTGTTGTCCAAAGGGGCTCCTCGGAGCCCCTTTTTCATGGGCGCAAAGCGTGGCCGAGTCTGTCATTTTCTTTCAAATGATCGGTAAACTATCCACAAAAGCTGTGGAAAACTCTGTAGATTAGCGGTGTGTCTGGCGTTAGTTAGCTGATCTTAAAGGGATATTCTGATTTGATCCTGGCTGGATCGCAATTGTGCAATCCCCCTGCGCGGGTGTGAGTGTTTGCTTATCGCCGGCCCCTTGCCAGGAGGCGTTCGCGGCCAGTCTGGCGGATCCTGCGAAGATCCGGATTTGATCTCGCCGATCAACAGGCCCCTGTCAGCCATAAAAAAACCCGCCGTAAGGCGGGTTTTTCACAGGGTCAGCGCTGGGCGATATTACTCGGCCTGGGCTGCCTGAATACCGGTCAGGGCGATGGTGTAGACGATGTCGTCTACCAGGGCGCCACGGGACAGGTCGTTGACCGGCTTGCGCATGCCTTGCAGCATGGGGCCGATGGAGACCAGTTCTGCGGAACGCTGTACCGCCTTGTAGGTGGTGTTGCCGGTGTTCAGGTCCGGGAACACGAACACTGTGGCTTTACCCGCGACCGGTGAGTTCGGTGCCTTGGACTTGGCCACGTTCTCCATGATGGCCGCGTCGTATTGCAGCGGGCCGTCGATGATGAGGTCGGGGCGCTTGGCCTTGGCCAGCTCGGTCGCTTCGCGCACCTTCTCTACGTCCGCGCCGGCGCCAGAGGTACCGGTGGAGTAGGAGATCATGGCGACACGCGGCTCGATGCCGAAGGCGGCAGCGGAGTCGGCGGACTGGATGGCGATCTCGGCCAGCTGTTCGGCGCTCGGGTCCGGGTTGATGGCGCAGTCACCATACACCAGCACCTGATCAGGCAGCAGCATAAAGAAGATCGACGATATCAACGAGGAACCCGGGGCAGTCTTGATGATCTGCATCGGCGGACGAATGGTGTTGGCTGTGGTGTGTACCGCGCCAGATACCAGACCGTCCACTTCGCCACGCTCCAGCATCATGGTGCCCAGCACCACGTTGTCTTCCAGCTGCTCGCGGGCGACCACTTCGGTCATGCCCTTGTTCTTGCGCAGCTCGACCAGACGCGGCACATAGCGCTCGCGCACTTCCAGCGGGTCGATGATCTCGACGCGATCGGTCAGTACCACACCCTGCTGTTCGGCAACGCGACGGATCTCTTCCGGGTTGCCCAGCAGCACCGGACGGGCGATGCCCCGCTCGGCACAGATGGCGGCAGCCTTGATGGTCCGCGGCTCTTCCCCTTCCGGCAGCACGACGCGCTTGTTGGCCTGACGGGCCAGCTCGGTCAGCTGATAGCGGAAGGCAGGCGGGCTCAGGCGACGGGAGCGGGTGGACTTGGCAGAGAGAGACTCGATCCAGTGCTTGTCGATGTGGCCAGCCACATAGTCCTGCACCAGCTCGATACGCTCGCGGTCATCTTCCGGGATGTCGACGTTGAAGTTCTGCAGGCTGACGGCGGTCTGCCAGGTGTTGGTGCCGGTGATCATGATCGGCAGGCCGGTGGCCATGGCCTGTTGGCACAGGGCGATGACTTGCGGCTCAGGATGGTAGTTGCCGGTCAGCAGCAGGGCACCCAGCTTGACGCCGTTCATGGCGGACAGGCAGGCGGAGACGATGACGTCGGAGCGGTCGCCTGAGGTCACCAGCAGGCTGCCCGGACGGAAGTGCTCGATCATGTTGTGGATGGAGCGGGCGCAGAAGGTCACGGTCTGCAGGCGACGGCTGTCCAGCTCCCCCTTGTGCAGGATCTTGGCGGCCAGATGCTTGGCGAGATCCTTGGCGCGCGGGGCGATCAGCTGGGTGTTCCAGGGGATGCAGCCGAGGATGCGCAGCGGGCTCTTGCCGAACACCTGCAGCACTTCCAGGTTGTGGGCGGTATCGGAGGTGTGGTGGTGCGCCTCGAACATCTCGGTCAGGTCGGGGCGGGTCACGCCGTGCTCGTCAACCGGTGCGCCCACCTTGTTGATGACGCAGCCCACGATACGCGGGTTGCTGACGCCACCGAAGTTGGAGCAGGCCAGCTCGATGCGCTCTTTCAGCTTCTGGCTGGAGTCATTGCCCGGATGGGTCACGAACACCATGTCGGCGTCCAGTGCCTTGGCGACGTCGTAGTTCAGCTTGTTGGCAAAGGGCTGCTTGTCGGTCGGCACCAGGCCTTCGATCACCACCACTTCGGCACCGCTGGTCTTCACGTGCTCTTCGAAGCGGGCCACGATCTCTTCCAGCAGGATATCGGTGTTGCTGGAGGTGATCATGTTCTCGGCGTAGGAGAGGGCGAACGGCTCAGGCGGGTTGATGTTGGCGGCTGCGCGGATCACGGCGGTGGAGCGCTCGGTACCGGTTTCACCCGGACGCGGCTGGGCAACCGGTTTGAAGAAGCTGACATTGACACCGTGACGTTCCATGGCGCGAACGACGCCAAGGCTCACGGAAGTTACGCCGACACCAGTGCCGACCGGGATGAGCATAATAGTGCGTGCCACTTATTACCCCTTGTTCATTTTTGGGATCAGGAAAAGGCCGCCCTGGGGCGGCCTTGCTCTACAGCTAATTTATGCGCCGACCAGTTCCAGCGCGTCGTGGGCGATGACCCACTCTTCGTTGGTCGGGATAACCAGGGCCTTGGTGGAGCCAGCCTTGGTGATCTCGCCACCCTTGCCGAAGCGTGCCTTCAGGTTGGCGTCGTGGTCGACGTCAAAGCCCAGCAGGCCCAGCTTGTTCAGGGTGATCTCACGGATCGGGGCGGAGTTCTCGCCGATGCCGCCGGTGAAGACCACGGCATCCAGACGACCGTCCATGGCGGCGGCGTAGGCACCGATGTACTTGGCCAGACGGTAGCAGTACACGTCCATGGCGCGCTTGGCTTCTTCCTTGCTGTCGTAGTTGTCTTCAACGAAACGGCAGTCGGAGGTGACTTCGGTCAGACCCTGCAGGCCGGATTCCTTGGTCAGCATGGTGTTGATCTCGGCGACGCTCATGCCCAGCTTGTCGTGCAGGAAGAAGATGATGGCCGGATCGATGTCACCGGAACGGGTACCCATCACCAGACCTTCCAGCGGGGTCAGGCCCATGGAGGTGTCGACGGACTTGCCGTTCTTGATGGCGCAGACGGAACCGCCGTTGCCCAGGTGGCAGTTGATGATGTTCAGCTCTTCGACCGGCTTGTTCAGCTGCTTGGCGGCTTCCAGGCTGATGTAGTAGTGGCTGGTGCCGTGGGCGCCGTAGCGACGGATGCCGTTCTCTTTGTAGAGCTTGTACGGCAGGGCGTACAGGAAGGCTTCTTCCGGCATGGTCTGATGGAAGGCGGTGTCGAACACGGCGACGTTCTTCTCGGCCAGCTCAGGGAAGACCTTGAGGGCGGCACGGATGCCGATCAGGTGAGCCGGGTTGTGCAGCGGAGCGTAAGGAATGGCGGCTTCGATACCGGCGATCACGTCTTTGCAGATCCGCACGGAAGAAGTGAATTGCTCGCCGCCGTGTACCACGCGGTGGCCGATGGCAATCAGGTTCTTGGACAGTTCAGGGTTGAGCGGCAGGATCTTGTGGACGATGTAGTCCAGTGCTTCCTGGTGAGCGGCACCGGCACCCAGATCGGCACTGCCCTTTTCGCCGTTGAGCTTCCACTTGATGCGGGCGTCGTCGAGGTTGAAGCACTCGGCCAGGCCGGACAGCAGATCATCACCGGTGGTTGCGTCAATGACAGCAAACTTCAGGGACGAGCTGCCACAGTTAAGAACAAGAACCAGCTTACTCATGAATAAATCCTATCGCAGATTGGGTTGGGTTGGAGGATGCGCCGGACGCGGTGCGCCCAAAAACTATCAACTTATCCTTATGAGGGTTGGCAATCTGTTGCTTGCCCCTTGTATAGTGATACAAGACCCGGAATTCTGACGTCCCTGACAGGCCAGCAGCAAACCACTGGCGTAAAAATTGGGCGTACAAAGGATAACCTGATTGTTGAAAAATAACAAAGTCATCCTCAACCTTTGTTATTGCCTCTCAAATATTGTCGAGGTTTTGCCGTTAATACGTTCAAAAAGAGCTCGGAGGTAGTATGAGCATGAACATTTTTGGAACTAAATTACAGCAAGGCCGTCATTATATGACTCTTTGGCCGCGCCGTCCCGAGCTTAATTCCATGTTCCCGGAGAATCGGGTGATCAAGGCGACCGAGTTCGCCCTCAGGGTCATTCCGGCGCTCGCCGTGCTCAGCGTCATGCTGCAGTTCCAGTTCGGCGAGCTGCACTACTGGCCCTCCGTCATGGCCTCGGTGTTGTTCCTGCTCAGTCTGCCGTTGCAAGGCTACTACTGGCTCGGCCAGCGTGCCGATACCCGGCTTCCTCCCTCCCTTGCCAACTGGTACAGGGAGATCAACGGCAAGATGAACGAGCAGGGGGGTCATCGTCAGCTGGTGGCCCGACCCCGTTACGAGGAGCTGGCCGACACCCTCAACGCCGCCTTCAAGCAGCTGGACAAATCCTTCCTCTACGAATAGCCCCGGCAGGGGAGCAAAAGGCGCCACCAGGCGCCTTTTTCACATTCAGGCGGCCAGTACCTTGCTGATCTCCTGGATGGATAGCTTGTACTGACGGGGGCACTGACGCCAGGCCGCCAGCATGCGCTGGTACTTGTCGCGCATGGCGATGTCGCTGGAGAGCTCGTCACAGGGGCACGGCAGATCGGGGAAGCGCTTGTCCACCTCCAGCAGGAAGCAGACATAATCCGCCAGTTCCCGCTCCTGGCTGCGGCTGTAGCCGTTGAAGGCCAGGCGACTCTCGTTCACCTCGGCCCGGGTACCGGCGTCGAGGTTGCCCCAGGAGATGGCCAGCGCATGATGCAGCTCCAGGGTGTCCAGCACCTCCTGACAGGTGGCGAGATCCAGGTGGCCGAAGCTCTTCTCCAGTTCGAGGATCTGCAGGCAGTAGCCACGTTCGACTATGGTGCTGGCCCGCTGGTAAAACGCCGCCTTCTCCGGATTGAGTTTGGCCAGGATCTCGTACTGATTGCTCAGGATCAGGCGTTCGGTATGGCTCATGTTCATGGGCTGTCTCACTGGAAAATGAATCTGGGGCCACGTTAACCCATATCCAGGATGAATTTTTTGATCTGATAGGGGAGGTTGGCGAGAAAAACGGGGAGGAGGGCGCAACAGGGGCGCTGCTGTTGGCAGGAGATTCCCGGCTCTTGCGCGGCAGAACAGGGGGCAAATGATCAGGGCCTGCATCTGCAGGCCCTGTTGTCGTCTCTGAACTGGCGGGGGTCAGCCCTTGACGAGGTCGAGCACCACCTGATGGTGATCGCTGGTCTTGAACTTGTCGAAGCGGTGGGCCACCTTGCCCTCCTCATCGATGAGGAAGCTCAGTCGATGGATGCCGTCGTACTCCTTGCCCATGAACTTCTTCGGGCCCCAGACGCCAAAGGCATCGGCCACGGCGTGATCCTCATCGGCCAGCAGCCGGAAGTTCAGGTTGTCGCGCTCCTCGAACTTCTTCAGGCGCTTGGCCGGGTCCGGGCTGATGCCGAGCACCACCACGTTGAGAGCGGCCAGTTCGGCATTGACGTCCCGCAGGCCGCAGGCCTGGGTGGTGCAGCCCGGGGTCATCGCCTTGGGATAGAAATAGATGAGCACCTTCTTGCCCCGCAGGGAGGACAGACTGACCTGCTGACCATCCTGATCGGAGAGGGAGAAATCGGGGGCCTGAGTACCAACTTGTAGTGGTTGCATGGGGTCTCCTCGGATAAACGCCGTCAGGCGTATTTGTGATTGACGATGAACTCGAATGACTCGGCACCCAGTTCACGACAGAAATCGGCGAAGGCCGTTTTCGAGTCGGCCGCCTCGCCCTGCTTGGCCTGATTGAGCTGGAAATTGGCCTTGAGCAGGTTGAAGGGTTGCTGCTCGAGGGTGACGGTCTGCATGGCCTGGATATCCCAGCCGTGATCGCTGAAGAACTGGGTGCACTGGCTTACGATGCCCGGCTGATCCCGGATCAGCACCTCGGCGCTGGCGCTGATGTCATATTGCAGGGAGTGGTGGCGCTCGGTGCGCTTCATCATGGTGATGAGATCCCACTCCTGGCTGCGCAGGGGGAGGCTTATCTCAAGCTGCATCAGGCTGTTCCAGTCACCGGACAACAGCATGATGAAAGTGAATTCGTTACCGAAGATGCCAAGACGGCTGTCGACAATGTTGCAACCGCAGCCACTGACGTGACGGGTAACCTCATTGACGATGCCAGGCCTGTCCGTGCCGATGGCCGTTACGACCAGGTAGTGAGTCATAAATCGTCTCTCGTCCATTTATTGCGAATGCGGTGAGAGCGAGCGCCTGACGGGCATGACACCCTGCTCCGGGCTCTCTCCTGCCCTCGTGCATCCATACGTTTTGTGGCGGATGGTAACACGGCTTGTCCCTTGCCTCCCTTGTTTTTCAAAAGGGGCAGCTTTACCATTACGCCCCTGAAAATCGGGAGAAATATCCATGTTACGCGGTAGTATTGTTGCGCTCGTTACCCCCATGCTGGCCTCGGGTGACATCGATTGGACCAGTCTGGCTGCCCTGGTGGAGTATCATGTCGGTGCCGGCACCAGTGCCATAGTCGCGGTGGGCACCACGGGAGAGTCGGTCACCCTGAGCGAGTCGGAACATATCGCCGTCGTGGAAAAGACCGTCGAGTTTGCCGCCGGTCGCATTCCGGTCATCGCAGGTTGCGGCTCCAACAGCACTGCCCATGCCATCGCCCTCTCCCGGCGTTTCGCCCAAACCGGCGTGGTGGCGGGCCTCTCTGTGACCCCTTATTACAACAAACCCACCCAGGAAGGTCTCTATCGTCACTATTGTGCGATCGCCGAGGCTAGTGGTCTGCCTCAAATTCTCTATAATGTGCCCGGTCGCACCTGTTGCGATCTCAAACCGGAAACCGTGGCGCGTCTGGCCAAGGTTCCCGGCATTATCGGTTTGAAAGAGGCGACGGGTGATTTGAGCCGCACCCCGCTGCTGCGCGAGTTGTGCGGGCCGGATTTCGCGCTTTATAGTGGCGATGATGCCAGCGGATGTGATTTTATGCTGCAAGGGGGCGATGGCGTCATTTCGGTCACCACCAATATTGCGGCGCCCCAGATGGCCGACATGTGTCGTGCTGCGCTGGCCGGTGATGCCGGGCAGGCTCATGACATCAACAATCGATTGATGCCGTTGCATCAGACTCTGTTCTGCGAACCGAGTCCCATCCCGGTGAAGTGGGCCTGTGCCCGCCTGGGATTGATGGCGACGGCGATCTTGCGCCTGCCGCTGACCGACCTCACCCCCGAGGGAGAGCAGGCGATGGCGCGAGCACTGACGACTGCGGAGTTGATGGCGAGTGTTTAAAGCAAATGGAAAGGGAAATGCAGTGCGCCTGGTGCTGAGTGTTGCGACTGTTGCCGTGTTGGCAGCCTGTAGCTCACCCCAGGATCGCAAGATGGCCAACCGTGGCTTCGAGTATGAAGAGAGCCGCCTCGAAGGTCGCGCCTTCCTCGTGCCCGCCGGGTTGAGTACCCCCGCCTTTAACAGTAATTTCGACATTCCGGCCCTGCCGGAGAGCAGCCGCGAAGGTGCCATCGGCGCCAAGGTGGACGTGCGTCCGCCAGCCCAGCTGCTGACAGTGGTCCCTGGCAGCCAGGTGGTGACCAAGGCCAGCGAACCTACCCTGGCCTTCTATGCCCTGAGCACCAGCCAGAGCGTGGAGCGCGATACCTGGGCCTTCCTGATGAACTTCCTGGCCCAGCACAAGGTCACCACAGAGAAGCTGGATCAGCAGGCCGGCGTGTTGCAGACCGGCTGGTTTGACAACTCCGCCGCCCTCGATGGCTGGGCGGAGGAGGACGACGACTTCCGCATCCGTCAACGCTACCAGTTCACCCTCAGCAACGACCAGCAGCGTCATGCCGTCAACATGTCGGTACGGGTGCTGGAGCATGAAGAGACCATAGACGGCGAGACCAGCACAGTGCTGACCCCGGCCGATGCCCAGCGCTATGCGACCCGGGCACTGAACCAGTTCTCCCTCTACTACGACAAGCAGCTCAAGGCCCGCGAACAGCACAAGTCCACCGATGGCATGGGCCTGGAGCTGGGTCTGGACAACAACGAGCTGAGTGCCTGGATCGCCGATGGTTCCTTCGAGCAGGTCTGGCGCCGTCTCAATCAGGTGTTGCCGGCCTACGGTTTCACCATCAAGGATACCCAGCAGTCCCTGGGCTGGATCGACGTCGAGTATGACGAGCCCAATGCCGAGTTCTGGAAGGCCAAGGGGGCCGAGCCGTTCAAGCTGGAGGAAGACCAGTACCGCTTCCAGCTGGGTGAGATGGCCGGGGGCAAGACCTCCATCACCCTGTTCGACAAGGACAAGAAGCCGGTCGCATCCGGTGTCATCTCCCAGATGTATATCAGCCTGTCCGAGGCCTTTGCCAAAGGCGTGGCCGATCAGGCCGCTAAGGCAGAATAGAAACAGGGGCCTGGTGCCCCTGTTTTGTTATGTGGAATTCGCGCAAAGGGCCCTCTTGGGAGCCTGCCCCGGCAGAGGGGCCTAGCGCTGTTTAGCTGAATGAATCCCTCGTAGACAGGAGCCTGATGCGCCTGTCTTGTCAGTCCCACAACAGGAAGTGTTATTAGCCATGAGTCTTGCAGATCAAGTATTGGCGGTGAATGACGATTTGCCGATCCGTACCGATAAACCTGTCCATTCCGGCAAAGTGCGCAGCGTCTACTGGTTGACCCCCGCAGACAGTGCCCGGCTCATAAGAGAGAAAGGCTATGATGTGCCCGCGGATACGCCGCTCGCCCTCATGGTGATCAGCGACCGCATCTCGGCCTTCGACTGCATCTGGCAGGGTGTGGATGGCTTGAACGGTGTGCCGGGCAAGGGGGCTGCACTCAATGCCATCTCCAGCCACTGGTTCAAGCTGTTCAAGGAGAAGGGGTTGGCGGACAGCCACATCCTGGATATCCCGCACCCCTTCGTCTGGATAGTGCAAAAGGCCCGTCCGGTGATGATCGAGGCCATTGCCCGCCAGTACATCACCGGTTCCATGTGGCGTGCCTACAAGGACGGCGAGCGCGAGTTCTGCGGCATCCGTCTGCCGGAAGGGCTGAAGAAGGATCAGAAGCTGCCCGAGATCCTCATCACCCCCTCCACCAAGGGGATCCTCAAGGGGTTGGATGGCGTGCCGGAAGCGGACGATGTCAACGTCTCCCGCGCCGACATAGAGCGCCACCATCAGGCCTTCGGCTTCCGCTCTCCGACGGACATAGACAGCTATGAAGCGCTGCTCAAGGACGGTTTCAACGTCATCAGCGAGGCCCTGGCCGCGCTGGATCAGATCTTCGTCGACACCAAGTTCGAGTTTGGTTATGTCCAGGATGCCGCCGGTCGCGAGAAGCTCATCTACATGGACGAAGTGGGTACCCCCGACAGCTCCCGCATCTGGGACGGCGCCGCCCTGCGCAATGGCGAGATCGTCGAGAAGTCCAAAGAGGGCTTCCGCCAGTGGCTGCTGAACCACTTCCCGGATCCGGACATTCTGCTCAACAAGAACCGCATGCCGGAACGCTTCGCCCTGGCCCGGGATAACAAGTTGCCCACTGAGGTGATGATGGACATCTCCCACACCTACGTGGGGATCGCCGAGAAGGTCATAGGCCACAAGCTGGTGCGCAGTGCCAATCCCAAGCAGGAGATTATCGAGGTGCTGCGCGAGCAGTACGGTCTGATCGACTGAGGCTGACCGCTTTTTTTGCCGCCGGCGCACAAACGTTTGCCGATGGTGAGGGCAGCAAGCCGACAAACAGACGGGTCCCGTGACGGGGCCCGTTTTTATTGGTGTCTGGCAGTGAGAGAGAGCGGCCTCAGCCATTGACCCGGAAGATCTGGCCGGTCTGCACCCCCAGCACCGACTTCTGGTAGGCCTGCGCCACCCTGGCGGCGGGCACAGGCACGAAGCCCGGGAAGAAGTTGGCGTATTTGTCCATGGACTCCTCCAGCACTGTCGGGCTCACCACGTTGATGCGCAGCCCCCTCGGCAGTTCGCAGGCGGCCCCCTTCACGAAGTGCTCTATGGCACCGTTGATGGTGGTTGCACTGACTCCCCAGTTGATGGGCTCCTCGCTCAGTATGCCGCTGATGAGGGTGATGGAGCCCTTGTCGTTGAGATAGGGAATGGCGGCCCGGGTCAGGTTGATCTGGCCCATCAGCTTGCTCTGAAGCCCCAGCTGCCACTGCTCGTCCGTCATCTCGGTCAGGGCGTTGAAGGCGACGCTGCCGCTGGCGACCACCAGGGCATCGAACCGGCCTATGCCCGCAAAGAGGGCGGCGATGGAGGCGCCATCCGTCATGTCGACGGTGGCATCCCCCCGGCTGTGGCCGACCCGGATTACCTGGTGGTCTCTGGCAAGCAATTCGCTGACGGCGGAACCTATGGTGCCGGAGGCACCCACAATCACAATTTTCATTTTGGTCACTCCTGATGGGGGTGTGTTGATGATAGCTGGATGAAAAAGGAGAAAAAGCGCTTAACATAAACCCATTGTTTCCATATTGGAGCTAATGGATGGACATCGCCCATCTGAGCAGTTTCTACGAGGTGGTGCAGCGGGGCAGTTTCTCCGCCGCCGCCGATGCATTGGGGGTGAGCAAGGGGATGCTGAGCCGCCACGTCAGCGCCCTCGAATCCGCCCTCAATGCGCAACTGTTGCAGCGCACCACCCGTCGCCTCAGCCTGACCGAGGCGGGCAGGACCCTCTATGTGCAGGCGGGTCAGATAGCCGCGCTGGCCCGCCAGGCGGAGCAGGACATCCAGGCCCTGACCGAGGAGGACAGCGGTCGCCTGCGCTTCACCTGCCCGGTCAGCACGGGGGATCGCATGGTGAGCGAGCTGCTGACACGCTTCGCCGAGATCTGCCCTGGTGTCGAGGTGGAGCTCAACTTCACCAACGCCATGATCGACATGAGCCAGGGGGAGAATGACATCGCCCTGCGCGCCATGGATCAGGTGCCGGACAACCTGGTGGCGTTGCCCCTCGGGCAGCTGAAAGACGTGGTGGTGGCGAGCCCAGCCCTGCTGGCCCGGGAGGGGCTCCCCGCCACCCCTTATGAGCTGGGAGGGCGCCCCTGCCTGCTCCAGGGGCACAACCCGGCCTGGGAGCAGTGGCATTTTCGCAAGGCAGGGGAGGAGGCCCACATCCTGGTGCAGGGGAAGGTGCGGGCCAATCACTACAGCACTGTGCTGCAACTGGCTCGCTCGGGCATGGGGTTTGCCAAGTGCCCGCTGATGCTGGTGGAGACGAGTCTGGCCAGGGGAGAGCTGGTGGCGGTGCTGACGGACTGGCAGACGGCCCTGCACCCGCTGCACGTGCTCCATGCCCAGCAGCGCCGGGTGCCGCGCAAGATACGGCTGTTCAAGCAGGTGCTGGCCCAGTGGTTTGCCGAGCGGCCCCACTACCTGCTCTGAGCCCGTTATTTTTCTGTCATCTTTGGCTGCTAGCCTGCGCCCATCATAGCGAGCAGAGAGAGACAGGGAATGAAGGGTCATCAGGGTTGGGTTGGGATCATGTTGCTGTGTGCCGGTTCGGTGCAGGCCGAGGTCAGGGTCGAGGTGCCCGGGGATTTCCAGATCCTGGCGGTGAGCGACGGCAAGGTGCAGGACGAGCAGCATGGGGTGCTGGCCGACGGGGCGCAGCAGTTGCTGGTGCGCTATGAGGGGGTGATCCCGAGTCGCAACAGCAGCGACAACGATCGCCGGATCCGCTCCGAGCCCCAGGTGATCCGCTATGAGGCCCGCGGCCAGTCGGTGCGCCTGCAGGCCACGGTGCCCACCGACGAGAAAGGCATGGAGCGCTACGCCAAGACGCCGGTCGTGAGCCTGCTGGCGGGGGATAAGCCCCTGAAGGTGCAGCAGGATGCCCTGGTGGTCAACGGCATGCAGATCGGCATGGACTGGCACGCCAGGTTGATGGAGTACAACCGCGGCACGGGCAAGGCGGTGCTGGCGACCACGGCAGCGGTGACGGCGGCCCAGGCCCCTTCAGTCCCTGCCAGCGAGCTGGAGGGGCAGTTGCAGCAGCTCTTCCTGCAGGCGGACCCCGAACTTCGCAAGCGCTTCATCGGTTGGGCCGTGCCCCGGCTTTAAGTTTGCCCCCCGTTGCAGTAACGTGGGCACACTCATCTCCTGACGTGCCCATGTTGACCAGCGAGGCCCCATGTTTGAATTGCATCCCCGCCTGCAGGCGGATACCCAGATACTCGGGGATCTTCCCCTTTGTCGCGTGCTGCTGGCCAAAGACAGCCAGTATCCCTGGCTCATCCTGGTGCCCAGGGTTCCCGGGCTGCGGGAAATCCACCATCTGCCTCCCGAGCAGCAGCAACAGCTGATGCAGGAGTCCTGCGCCGTCGCCACCCTCATGGAAGAGGCACTGGGCCCCGACAAGATCAACGTGGCGGCGCTCGGCAACCTGGTGCCCCAGCTGCACCTGCACCATGTCGCTCGCTTCAGCTCGGATGCCGCCTGGCCGGGTCCCATCTGGGGAGCGCACCCCGTTATCCCCTATCAGGCACTAGATTTGCGACAGCAGGCCGATAACTGGCGAGCCCGGTTGGCCACTCTGGGTGGATTTCAGCCGTTTCTGACTGACAATCCGGTCAAGTGAGAGGCGGCTCGCGGTTTCAACACCGGGATCACGCAATCTGTTAGCGTATCGGACGCGCGCGTGATGACATGGGCGGTGAGACAGACAAGCCTATTTTTTCGATCAGCAGGAAGGTTCCATGATAGTAACAAGATCCGAGGATGATGCCGTATTGACCACAGAGGACGTGCTGCTGAGCCTGTGCAATTCGGTGACGAGCGTATTGAGTGCGGCGACCCAGACCCAGGTGCGCTTCTCCGGCATGGTGCAACGGATCAGCAAGACCTGCCTCAAGCCGGACATCGGCTGCTTCGTGCTGTTCGACGGCGGCTTCTCCGGACTGGTGGTGATCAACTTCTCCGCCGCCGCTGCCATGGAGCTCTACCAGAGCTACATGCTCAGCATGGGGCTCTCCAAGGAAGATCTCGCCATCTCCCACACCTCTGACGAGGTGAGCAACGTCATGGGCGAGCTGATGAACCAGATCGTCGGCAGCTTCACCGGCAAGGTGGGGCGCGAGCTGCAGACCCACATCACCCAGAACCAGCCCAAGATGCTGGCCCTGAACAAGCAGGTGATGCTGAGTGTCGACACCAACCTCGACAACCCCGAGACCCGCAGGGTCACCTTCTTCACCGCCAGCAACAACATCTTCTATCTGGAGCTGGCCATGGACAGGACAGAGTTTATCCGGATCCACGATGGCGGAGTGCAGGAGGAGGTCGATCCGGACGAGCTGATCGCCCAGGCCAAGCTGGCGGCGACCAAGCCGGCCCCGGCGGTCGCCCCGGCGAGCAACGAGCACGACGATCTGCTGGACTCCCTCGGCATCTAAGGCAGTCAGGAAGCGGAAAAAAACGAGGCCACCCCCTGGGGTGGCCTCGCTGTTTTCGACAGGGCTCGGCTTAGAAGTTGTAGAGCAGGCCGGTGCTGAAGCGGGTGGCCTGGGTATCGTAGAAGTCGATATCGGAGTCGGCGCCGGAATAAGCCGCCGTGAAGGTCGCGGCCAGGGCCTTGACCCCGAACAGGTTGTGCCAGAAGAAGGTGCCGTTGATGGCGAACTCGTCTGCATCCGCACGCTGGCCGAACAGGGGATTCGCCTCGTCATACTTGCGCTTGCCGGCATAGAGGTTGCTGACGATGGACCATTGCGGACCCCGCTTGGCGTAAGTCAGCTGCAACCCTGTGTTGTCGAAGCTCTCGGCGCTGCCATCCAGCCTGGCCTGCTTGTAGAGGATCGCCGGCTCCAGCAGCTGGTTGCCGCCGAAGTGGAACTGGTAGGAGAGCGCCATGTCGTGCACCTTGCCGTTGCGATCCAGCATGGCGGCATAGTTGGTGCCGTGGGTCTGGTCATACTGCTGACCGCTGCGCTCCTCGTCCAGATCCACTTCCCGGCTGGTGAGGGTGCCGTAGAAGTTGCTGCCCCAGATCTTGTCCCAGGCAAAGCGCACTCCCTTCGACTTCACGTCGGTCGAGCTGCGATCCACGCCGGTGGCGAAGGGATCACTCCACAGCTCCACCGGTATGGCGTTGAACACCAAGGAGGTGGCCACTATGCCCTTGTCGCCCATCTCCTGGCGCAGACCCAGCTGCTGGGTGAAGTCGAAGCGCACCGCATCCTGGATCAGGTTGCCGAGGAACACCTGGGTGCGGGTGTCGGCGAAGGTGTAGCGGATGTCGGCGTTGATGAGCGGCGTCAGGCCGCTCTCGCTGTCGGGAGAGCCGAGGTCGTTGATTCGACTGTGGTTGTCATCGCCGGCGTAGAAGTTGGACTCGTAGCTGACGACATTGACCCCGCCGAGCAGGAAACCGGACCAGCCGGACTCTCTGGGGATCTCGCCAAGATCGGCGTGGGCGGCATTGGCGGCTAGCAGACCAAGACTCAACAGGACATGATTGCGCATGGGGTGTGCTCCTGACACAAGGGAGGACAAGGGTGGCAGTGCGGCTCGGGATCCTTTGCTGAACCGGAGCTGACTGACTCAGGCGGGCATGCTACCCCAGTCGGAGTGTGACGTTAATCAATAATTTAAGGTGCAAGGGGCAAGAGTTCAGGGCGCCGTACTGGTATTCTGTTTGCGCAATAACGGGGAGAAAACAACGAGATGAAGCAAATCAAATCCTGGGCGCAATACTATGTCGACCTGATGACCAAGCTGGGACTGGTGCGCTTCAGCATGTTCCTGGCGACCGCCATCATAGTGCTGGCGGTCTCCATCCAGATGGGGGTGACCCTGTTTCTGCGCGGCACTGTGGACATCGTCGACCTGGTGCGCTCTGTCTTCTTCGGCTTGCTGGTGACCCCCTGGGCCGTCTATTTTCTCTCCATCGTCGTGGATCAGCTGGAAGACTCCCGCCAGCGGCTGACCCGCATGGTGCGCAAGCTGCAGGACATGCGCGAGCGCGACCTCGAGCTCAACAGCCAGTTGCAGGAGAACATCAGCCGCCTCAATGCCCAAATCGCCGAGACCAACCGGGCCGAGACCCTGCGCCAGCAAGCCATAGAGGATCTGGAGAACGAGGTGTTCCAGCGGGAGAAGGCCCAGCTGCACCTGGGGGAGCGTACCGCCCTGTTGCGCTCCTTCATCGACTGCTCTCCGGATCTGGTCTACTACCGCAACGAGGACGAGCAGTTCTCCGGCTGCAACCGCGCCATGGAGGAGCTCACCGGCAAGGTGGAGGCCGAGCTCATCGGGCTGACCCCGTTCGACGTCTACAAGCAGGAGATCGCCAACAAGGTGGTGGAGACCGACAAGCAGGTCTTCGCCAGCAACGAGCCCCTCACCTATGAGCAGTGGCTGGAGTACCCCGATGGCCGCAAGGCTTACTTCGAGCTGCGCAAGGTGCCCTTCTTCGACCGCTTCGGCAAGCGGCTCGGTCTGCTCGGCTTTGGCCGCGACATCACAGAGCGCAAGCAGTATCAGGACAAGCTGGAGAAGGCGAGCCGGGACAAGACCACCTTCATCTCCACCATCAGCCACGAGCTGCGCACGCCGCTCAACGGCATCGTCGGGCTGAGCCGCATGCTGATGGACACGCCCCTCGATGCCAAGCAGCAGCAGCAGCTCAAGACCATCCACCTGAGTGCGGTGACGCTGGGCAACATCTTCAATGACATCATCGATCTCGACAAACTGGACCGCCGCCGCCTCGAGATAGCACCTGCCCCCATGGACCTGCCCGCCTTCCTCGACGAGCTGGAGACACTGTCGCGCATCCAGGCTGAGCAGAAAGGGCTCTATCTGCATTTCGACCGGGACGGCGACATGCCGCAGTTCGTGATGGCGGACGGTACCCGGCTGCGTCAGGTGCTGTGGAACCTGGTGGGCAATGCGGTCAAGTTTACCGACGAGGGTGGGGTGACGGTGCGCTGTCTCGCCCACGCCGCCGATGAACCGGGCAAGCTGGCGCTGCACTTCGAGGTGGAGGACACCGGGGTCGGCATTCCGCGGGCCCAGCAGGAGAAGATCTTCGCCATGTACTATCAGGTGCAGGGCAAGAAGCACGCCACCGGCACCGGCATCGGTCTCGCCGTCTCCCGCCAGCTGGTGCAGGCCATGGGTGGCCAGCTCTATGTGGACAGCGACCCGGGCGAAGGATCCTGCTTCACCGCCGAACTGGAGGTGGATTGTGTCGAGCCGCAGGCGACCCCGCCTGAGCTCGAGATGCCCTCCCTTGACATACTGCTGGTGGAGGACGTGGAGCTGAACGTCACCGTCGCCTGCGCCCTGCTCAACAAGCTGGGTCATCAGGTGCAGGTGGCGCGGGACGGCACCCAGGCGCTGGCCATGGCCAACCCGGATGACTTCGACCTCATACTGCTGGACATCCAGCTGCCGGACATGACCGGCTTCGACGTGGCAGCCCAGCTGCTGGCCCGTTACGGCGACAGCCTGCCCCCCATGGTGGCGCTCACCGCCAACGCCACCGGCGATCGCCAGTACTATCGGGATCACGGCATGCAGGATGTGATCAACAAACCGCTCGGCTCCAAGGCGGTGCGGGAGGTGATAGGTCACCTGTTCGCGGATCTGGCGGACGACGAGGCCTTTGATCAGGCGGACGCGGGCAACCAGGATGCACTGCTGGACCTGCCCTTCCTCACCGATTACGCCAGCACGGTCGGTAAGCCGGTGCTGCTCTCCAGCGTGGATCTGTTCGAGAAGATGATGCCGGACTACATGGCGGTGCTGGACTCCAACATGATTGCCAGGGATCAGGCCGGCGTGGTGGAGGAGGCGCACAAGATAAAAGGGGCGGCGGGCTCCATCGGCCTGCGCCGCCTGCAGCAGACGGCCCAGCTTATCCAGAGCCCGGATCACCCCGCCTGGTGGGAGAACGTGGAGGACTGGATTGAGACACTGCGCCGTGAATATCCCGGCGACATCGCCCGCTTGCGGCGCTGGTTGTTGTCGTGAACCTGACGGATGCCACAGGCAAGGAGCCGCACCATGTATGACAGTCTGATTACCCCGGCGCGCATTCACCCCTGGGGCAGCGAGGAGCTGCTGGAGGCGACCGAGCAGGATCGCGCCCGCATCGTACAGGCGGCGCCGGTGCGCCGGTTGCAGCAGAAGACCCAGGTTTTCCCGCTGGATGTGAAGGCCTCGGTGCGCAGCCGTCTCACCCACTCCCTGGAGGTGCAGGAGACGGGTCGCCAGATCAGCAGGCGCATCCTTGCGGCCCTGCCGGCGGGCACCGTCTGCGAAGGGGCCTTCATCAACCTGGTGGAGATGGCCTGCCTGCTGCACGACGTCGGCAACCCGCCGTTTGGCCACTTTGGCGAGCAGGTGATGAGCCAGTGGCTGGCACAGTCGCTGGATGAGCTGTTCGCCAGCGCCCATGAACAACTGCCGAGCCCGCAGTGGGCCGAGTTGCGCCAGGACCTGCTGGTGTTCGACGGCAATGCCCAGAGCCTGCGGCTGGTGCACAGCCTGCACGAGATGAACCTCACCCTGGGCCAGCTGGCGGCCCTGTGCAAATACCCGCAGCAGCCCCTGCTGCACAGTCCCCAGGGCTATGGCCAGCACCATGGCTGGACCAGCAAGCGCGGCATCTTCTTCAGCGAGCAACCCCTCTACCGCGCCCTCGGCCAGAGTCTGGGGCTGGCGCCGGGATGCCGGCATCCGCTGGTCTACATCATGGAGGCGGCGGACGACATCTCCTACTGCATCGCCGATCTGGAGGACGCGGTGGACAGGCGCATCCTCACCCAGGGGGAGCTGCTGGCGGCGCTGCGCAGTGCCGATGGGGGGGACTACATGGCCACTCTGCTCGAGGAGGCGCTCGCCTCCGGCCGGGGCTTCTTCCCCCATTTTCGCCAGCATCTGACCCGGGATCTGGTGGCGCTGGCGGCCCACACCTATGTGAGCGATCACGAGGCCATACTGAGCGGGGCCTACCCCAGGGCGCTGCTGCACGGTCAGGCTCCGGCTGCCCGGGTGCTGGATGTGCTCAAGGGGGTGGCGAGGGAGCAGGTGTTCATGCGCCCCGAGGTCGAGGCACTGGAGCTGGAAGGCTATGCCGCCCTGCGCGGGGTGCTCTCCACCTATGCCTGCCTGCTGGCGCTGCCGGCCGCCCAATTCGAGCGGCTGCTGGCCGGTAACGGCGGGAGCGAGCTCTTCTTCGCCCGGCGGCTGTTCCACCGGTTGTCGGCCCGCCATCTCAAGGCCTACCGGCTGGCGGTGGCCATCCGGGATCCGCGCTTTGACAAGGGGGCCGAGCAGGAGTGGTACTACAGGGTGCGGCTCCTGCTCGACTACGTCAGCGGCATGACGGATACCTATACGCTTGAGGAGTTCCGGTTGTTGTCCGGGATTTGACCGGGGCCGCTTCTGGCCGCATTCCACCCATATGGGTGGGGGAGATATTGCGTAAAATTCGGTGTTTTTTTAGACTGTGGCAACTTGTTCAACTTTCACACGGTAAGGAGACGATCATGCAACATTCCATGTTCAACGTTGCGTTCGATCGCTGCAATGGCAGCGCGAAGACTCGTGCTCTTTATTTACCGCGTGGAGGGAACAGGTAACACCTGCTTTTTCATCACCCGCGGTTGTCCCGCAGGGTGATGCCTCTCTCCGGGAGAACCGCACGTTCAACTGGAGAATATTATGTCTATCGAACTCGCCCTGCTGCGCCGCGTCGAAACCCTGGTTCAAAAACGGATCACCCGGCTGGAACGTCGCGTCAGCTATCTGCATCTCTCTCCCGCCCTGCTCAAGGACATCGGGCTGGAAGGGCACAATGTGCAGGTCGCCCACATCCGTGAGCGGGAGTTTCAAACCGGTTTCCGACTCGGGAATCGAATAACCTGAGGCGAGGGGCTCCGGCCCCGACTCCTGGATGGCAGGCCTGGGCCTGCCATTTTTCTTTCCTGATGAGCATTCTCTCAATTTTGTTGTCGCACATTGAGCCAGACACATTATGATCCCCCTCCTATACATACGGGAGTTAACTATGCTTTGCCGCTGCTATCGCCTCATCCTGTTGTGCTGGCTGGCCTGCTGTAGCCAGGGGGCGACGGCGGTCGAGACGCTGCTGGACAGGAGCGCCTTAACGCCCTCCGGGCAGCAATGGCTCTTCACCCACGATGAGCTGGTGGTCGGCATGCCAGCGACGGCCTGGCCCCCCTATATCTATACCGATGGCCGGGGTAACTTCACCGGCCCCCTGGATGCCTTTGCCTCGCAGATTGCGGGTAGCCTGGGCCTCGAGCTGCGTTATCGCACCTATGCCAACAATACGGCGGTCCAGCAGGCGTTGCTGGAAGGCAAGGTCGACATGGTGATAGGCGTGGCTCCCAGCCCGATCCGCAAGCTGCAGATGCTGTTTACCTCCGAGCTGATGGCGCTGCCCCGTGCCGTCCTGTTGACCGGAGGGAGAGAGAACCTCTCCCTGGAGGAGGCCTACGGGGTGCGCTGGGTCTGCGTCTTCGGTGTCAGTGCCTGCGATGAGCTGCTGCGGCTTGGCATTTCGAACCTGGTGACGGTGGACAGCCGGGATGAGGCGATCTTCATGCTCAAGGAGGGAAAGGCGGACGCCTATCTGGCCGAGCTGCCCATGTTGAGCCGCCTGCAGGCCATGGCGGGCATGGCGGTCACCACTGTGGACTGGATGAAGGATACCTCCCTCGCCATGGCGGTGGCGCCGGGCAACGAGCCCCTGCAGGGGCTGCTCGAGCGGGCGCTGGATGACATCTCGCCCGGCGAGCGTCGCCGCATCCTGGAGGCGGGGGGCATAGTGGAGTATGAGCTGGTGAAGGGCAGCAAGGAGGTCGTCTTCAGCGCGCCGGAGCAGGCGTGGCTGCAGCAACACCCTGTGCTCAAGTACGGGGTCGCCCCGGACTGGCCCGGGATGAGCGAGATAGACGACAGGGGCCGCCTCAAGGGGCTGGTTGCCGATCTGCTGACGATGTTGAACCAGCGTGCCGGCCTGCAGTTCACCCTGGTGCAGACCAAGAGCTGGGCCCAGACGCTCGAGCTGTTCCAGGCTCGCAAGCTGGACGTCATCCCGGCCATGACCCCGACCATGGAGCGCCGGCAGTTTGCCCGCTTTACGCCCAATTATGTCTCTTTGAACCGGGTGATAGTGGGCAGGTATGGCATGGCGGAGCTGACCGGTCCCAGGGATCTGAAGGGGTACAGGGTGGGCATGGTGGGGGGCTCGGTGGAGAAATCTCTGCTGAGCGAGGTGGGGGCCGAGGCCGTGACGGTCGCAAGCGATCCCGAGCTGCTGCCGCTTTTGGATCAGCATAAGGTGGACTATGTGCTGATGAGCATGACCACCCTGGAGCAGTCGCTTCAGAGGGGCTTCAGCGATCGCTATCAGGTGGTCTTCTCCGGCAGCGAGTTGCGGGTTCCCATCGCCATGGCGGCCCATCTGCAGGACCCCATGCTGCAGCAGATCCTGACCAAGGTGCTGCTCTCCATCCCCCCGGCGGAGCTGGTCGCCCTGGAGAAGAAGTGGCTCTCCCTGACCATACAGACGGGGTTGGATCCGCACAAGGTGTTGCTCTGGTCCTCGCTGGGCGCGGGGATTTTTCTGCTCTTCCTGCTGCTGTTCGTGGGCTGGAACCGGACCCTGCGCCGACAGAACAGCCAGCGACGGGAGGCGGAGCGCCGGCTCGAAGAGCAGCTGGTGTTCGTCCAGATGATGCTGGATGCCCTGCCCAACCAGGTGGTGCTGACCAATGAGCACTATGAGATCGCGATGACCAACCTGGCATATCGGCAGATGTTCCTGGGGGGCGAGAACCTGAGCGGCTCCTATGAGCGCTTGCTCAAGGACAGGCTGCCGGAGGCCATTCGGGCCAGGGTGATCGAGGAGGACGCCCGGGTCTGGGAGAGCGGCGAGGAGTTCCACGGCCGCGGCGAGATCCGGCTCGCCGATGGTGTGGAGCATCAGATGATTTACACCAAGCGGCTGTTCGTCGGTCCCGACGGCAAGCGGCTCGGGATCCTGACCGTACTGACGGACGTCACCGAACTGAAGCAGGCGCGTTCCGCGGCGCAGGAGGCGCAGACCCGGCTGACCCAGATCACCGACAGCATGCCGGGGCTGGTCTATCAGTATCACTGGCTGGGGCCGGGCAATGGCAGCTTCCTCTATACCTCCCAGGGGCTCAAGGAGATGCTGGGATCCGAGGAGGCCGACGACTCCCTTCTGGGGCTGACGGGGCAAGCCCTGCATGACTTCATGACCACGGTGGAGCGCCATGCCCTGACCATGCAGCCGCTGGATCTCGAGGTGGAGATCAGGCGCCAGGGTCAAGCGGGCTACCTGCAGATCCGGGGCCACTTCGTGCGACAGGAGGGGCTGGAGGGGGTCATCCTGAACGGGGTGGTACAGGACATCACCAAGCTCAAGCGCCAGGAGCTGGAGCTGCGTGAAGCCAGACGGGTGGCAGAGGATGCGACCCAGGTACGCAGCCGGTTCCTCGCCACCATGAGCCACGAGTTGCGCACCCCCATTTCCGGCATGCACGGCATGCTGGAGCTGCTGCAGATGAGCTCCCTCGATGACGATCAGCGCTACATGCTGCGCAACATCTCGACCTCCACCAATCACCTGCTCTATCTGGTGAACGACATCCTGGACTTCTCCAAGATGGAGGCAGGGCAGTTGCAACTCAATCCCCATCCCTGCCGGTTGACCTCTGTCATCTGCGACGTCATCCGGGGTCATGCTACCCTGGCCTATGGCAAGGGGCTCAACGTGACGCTGGGGTGGGGGCCGGAGGTGCCGGATCATGCCAGCATGGACGCGGTGCGCGTGGGTCAGGTGATCTCCAATCTGCTGAGCAACGCAGTGAAGTTCACCGAGGCGGGGGGGATTGCCATCCAGGTGGGCTATCAGGACCATCGGCTGACATTGAAGGTGCGGGATACGGGGATCGGCATAGCCCGGGAGAAGCAGGTCAATCTGTTCACCCCCTTCAAGCAGGTGGAGTCCGACATCACCCGGCGTTTCGGCGGCACCGGGCTCGGGCTCGCCATCTGCCATCAGCTGACCCTGAAGATGGGGGGGAGCCTGGTGCTGGAGAGCGAGGCGGGGGTCGGCACCACAGTGACCTTCGCGATCCCCCTGGCCGAGTGTCAATGGGATGCCCCGCCGCTGGCAGGTCAGCGTTGGTGGTGGTTCGGTGAGGACGAGGTGCTGCAAGCCGTGATGGAGCAACTCGGCGCCACACTCCACCCCCTGACCGCCGAGCAGTGGCGTCATCCCCTTGAGGGCTACCTGCTGGCGCAGGAGAGCCGCCTGGAGCAGGTCCTTGGCAGTGGCTGGTTGCAGCATTTGCAGCAATCTTCGCTCAAGGGCATAGTACTCTCCCCCCATGAGGCATTGCGTGGCCGCATGGGCAGTGACGCCTGGTGGCGGATAGGCCAGTCCCCCATCTACCCGGACCTGCTGCTGGAGACCTGTCGCCAGCTGTCGAGCGAGCGGCCGAGTCAGCCGATGCAGATGCAGGGAGAGCGGCTCAGGGGCAGGGTGCTGGTGGCGGACGATCATCCGGTCAACCGCGCGCTGCTGACCCGCCAGCTCGCCATCCTCGGCATAGACCCCGAGGTGGTGGATGATGGGGAGAAGGCGCTGCGTGCCTGGCAGGGGCAGAAGTTCGCCCTGCTGCTCACCGACTGTCACATGCCGGTGATGGATGGCTATACCCTGGCGCGTACCCTGCGGGCGGCCGGTGACGAGGCGCCCATCATAGGCGTCACCGCCGACACCTCGGAGGAGGCCAGCCAGCAGATGCTGGAGGCCGGCATGAACGACATGCTGTTCAAACCCTACAGCCTGGAAACCCTTCGTCAGACCCTGGCTCGCTGGCTACCGGCAGTCAGCCCGCAACAAGAGACAATGGCGTCCCGGCAAGCAGAGGTTCAGGCACCGGGAATAAGCTGGTTGACCCTGTTCGGGGACGAGGCGGTGGCGCGCAGCATGGGGAGGGAGTATCTGGAGGCCAACCGCCAGGATGGCGAGGACATGATGCTGGCGCTGGCCAGGCAGGATACCCAGGCGCTGGTGGAGACGGCGCATCGCATCAAGGGGGCCGCCCGCATGGTCGGGCAGCAGGCCCTGGCGACCGAGGCCGCCCAGCTGGAGGCGGCGGCCAGGTTGAAGCAACTGGACAGGCTCGACGAGCTGGGCCAGACGGTACAGGCATTGATGGACTCTATCAGAGGTGAAATGGAGTTATGGCTCGATGAATAGTGCACGGCATGAGTTGGTGATCATGGTGGTGGAGGATCACAACTTCCAGCGCAAGGCCCTGATGCACCAGATCCGCGGGCTTGGCTACGGCAACCTGCTGGAAGCCCAGGACGGGGAGGAGGCGCTGACCCAGTGTCAGCACCATCAGGTCGACATCCTGTTCTGCGATCTGCGGATGCCGGGCATGGATGGCATGGCCCTGCTGCGTCGCCTCTCCCTGGGGGGCTTTCGCGGTGGCATAGTGCTGTGCAGCGCACTGGAGGACGATGTGGTCGACGCAGTGCTGCGCATGAGCCGCGCCTACGGCCTGCAGGTGCTGGGGCGCATCGACAAACCCGCCAGTCATCAGCAGATAGCCCAGTTGATCGGTGCCTGGCAGCCCCAGCAGGCGCGCAGCCAGGAGGAGGACGGCCGCAGCCTGAGTCTGGATGAGCTGTGCCGGGCCCTGGAGCAGGACCAGCTGCTGCCCTGGTATCAACCCAAGGTGAGCTTTGAAAGCGGTCAGTGGGTCGGCATGGAGGCGCTCGCCCGCTGGCAGCACCCCGAGTATGGGCTCATCTCGCCGGCCCGCTTCATCCCGCTGGCGGAGCACAACGGGCTCATGGATCCGCTGACCGAGGTGATCATCGGCAAGTCATTGCGCGACGGCCACCTGTGGGAGAAGACAGGGCTCTCCCTCAACCTCTCGATGAACCTCTCCACCACTTCGCTTATCGAGGGGGATCTGTGCAATACCCTGCTCAATCACTGCCAGCGCTGGAGCATCAACCCCGAGCTCATCACCCTGGAGGTGACAGAGAGCGCCTTCGTCAAGGATCTCGGCAAGTCGCTGGAGGTGTTGACCCGCTTGCGGATGCACGGTTTCGGCCTCTCCATCGACGACTTCGGGACCGGCTACTCCTCCATGCAGCAGCTCGCCCTGCTGCCGTTCACCGAGCTGAAGTTGGACAGATCCTTCGTCGATCGCTGCTATGAAGATCCCTCCCGCCTCGCCATTATCGAATCCAGTATCGAACTGGCGCGCAAGTTGGGGTTAAAATCGGTGGCAGAGGGGGTCGAGGACGAGGCCACCTGGCTGCTGCTGGCCAGGCTGGGGTGCGATCAGTGCCAGGGGTTCTTCTCCGCCCGTCCCATGCCACGCGAGGAGTTGCTCGTCTGGCATGACACCTGGCGCGAACGATTGCCCGCATTGATCGGGCGCTAATCAAGGGCAGGATGCCCGCTGCGACACAAGGATGGTCATGAAAATATCAAGCAAGCTGTTGTTGAGTTTCTGTTTTATCAACCTGCTCATCATTCTCTCCTCCGCCCTTGTCTACCATCAGCTCGGCCGGATTGAAGCCTCCCAGGAGGCCTTGCTGGCCCAGGCCCTGCCCGCCCTGCAACGGGACGAGGCGAGCCAGAAGGCCCTGATCGCCACCGTCTCCTCCCTGCGGGCCTACCTCATCCTCGGCAAGGATCCCACGCAAGGTGCGCGTATCAAGCAGGAGTGGGAGCAGGCCTGGCGTGCCATAGAGCAGCAGGGATTCACGCCCGCCCTGACCCGCTCCCTCAAGAGCTTCAAGGGGGCGCAGGAGAAGGTATGGGCCCTGGCCCATACCGAAGAGAACCTGCCGGCCCACACCCTGATGCTGCTGGAGGCAGGCCCCCTGGCGGAGGCGGCCCTCGATCAGTTGCAATCCATTGCCAACGAAGAGGTGGCGACTCCCGAGGAGGCGTTGCCCGGCGATCGCCGCCTGCTGCTCAAGCAGGTGGGGGATGCCTACAACGGGCTGGCCAATGCCCTCTCCGCCCTGCGGGACTTTCTCATCTCGGGGGACAAGGAGTATCGCGACAAGTACCAGGACTACTACCAGTTCCATCTGCAGCGGGTGGCCGAGCTGAAACAGCAGCAGGCCAACTTCACCGAGGCGCAGAAGGGGTTGTGGACGCTCTTTGAGGAGATGTCGGCACCCTTTGCCGAGCTGGTGGGGCAGGTGATCGCCAGGCGGCAGGCGCCGGACTGGGATCAGGCCAATCACCTGATGGCCACCGATATCGAACCCTCCCTGACCCGGCTCGCCGATCAGCTGGCGAGCCAGGTGACCCAGACCCGGGGGCAAGTGGACAAGATAGCGGGCAAGCTGGCCGGGGCCAGTCAGGCCATCCACCGCACCCTGCTGCTGGCGACCACCAGCGTGATCTTGCTCGGCACCCTGGTGGCCCTGCTGTTCAGCCGCCGCCTGACCCGTGACATCGCCAGCCTGGTGAACCGGGCCGGGCAGGTCGCCGATGGCCGCCTGCCGAGGGAGCCCCTGCCGGTGCTGCGCCAGGACGAACTGGGCGGGTTGACCGGCTCCATCAACCGGATGTCGAGCCAGCTGCGCCAGCTGGTGGGGGAGATCCAGGGGGCGGTGGCGCAGGTGGAAGGAGCCGGCCGGGAGGTGGGTCAGACCACCAATGCCATAGTGGACGATCTGGCGAGTCAGAATCAGCGGCTGGATACGGTCGCGGCCGCCATAGAGCAGATGTCCGCCAGCACCAGGGACGTGGCGGGCAACATCGCCGATGCGGCCGGCGCAGCGCGTCAGACCGAGCAACAGGCGAGACAGGGGGAGCAGGCCCTCGCCCGCATGGGTGCCACCATGGCGCAGATTGCCGCCATGATCACCCAGGCCAATCAGGCGATGTCGCTCCTTCGCAGCCAGAGCGAGCAGGTGGGCCGGGTCACCGAAGTGATCGCCACCATCGCCGAGCAGACCAATCTGCTGGCGCTCAATGCCGCCATAGAGGCGGCGCGCGCCGGGGAGCAGGGGCGGGGGTTCGCCGTGGTGGCGGACGAGGTGCGCCAGTTGGCCAGCCGCACCAGCCAGTCGACGGCGGAGATCAACCAGACCATCGCCAGCATCCAGCAGCAGACCCGGCAGACGGCGGATACCGTGGGCAGCGGCACCCTGCTGGTGGAGCAGGGCAGGGGCGCCGTGGCCTCGGCCACCGAGACCCTGGCGGCCATGTCGGCGCTGGTGCAGGATCTCTGCGGCCAGCTCGCCGCCATCGCCACCGCGACCGAGCAGCAGTCCAGGGTGGCCCAGGAGGTGGCGGGCACTGTGGAGGAGATCGCCGGGCTCAGCCATCAGTCCAGCGAGCACAGTCAGCAGGGGGAGCTGATCGCCGCCAGACTGACCCGGGAGACTGGCCAGCTGACCGCGGCCATCAGCCGCTTCGAGCTGGGTGCCTGAGTCAGGCTGAGGTGACAAAAAAGCGGGGCAGACCTATGGGCCTGCCCCGCTTTTTTCACTCCAGACGCCGTAAGGCCTGATTGTCGAAGCTGCCGCTGGTTTCCTGATTCAGCAGACTGACCAGCAGGCATGGGGCGCTGCTCGCTGCCGACTCAGACCAAACGCTGGATGGTTAGTCCAGACGCCGGAAGGCCTGATTGTCGAAACTGCTGCTGGTTTCCTGATTGAGCAGACTGACCAGCAGGATCGCCCGCTTCTCCCCATCCGGCTCCAGGTAGATGGCCTCGAACCCGGCCAGGGGGCCTGATTCGATCAATACCTTGTCCCCTTGCGTCGGCAGGCAGGCGTAGCTGGCGCGCGCCTCGTCGCTGTCGTCCCGGCTCATCAGCCGGTAGATCAGCTGGCTGCTGACGGGGCTCCACTCCTTGCCGAAGTGGATGATGCGGCTGATGCCGCGGGTGGACTTCAGGGTGACCGGGGTGACCACATCCAGATCCACGTAGATGAACAGGTAGTTGGGGAACATGGGTTCACGCAGCGGGACCCGTTTGCCACGCCGCAGCTTCTCCACTTCCACCATGGGGTAATAGGATTCGACGCCTTGCGCCGCCAGATGGGCGCGGGCGCGGGCCTCTTCCTTGGGCTTGCAGTAGGCCAGATACCATTTCTTCATTGTTGTTCTGTTTTTTCGTGTTGCCGTGCTTCTGGCTATGATAACGGGGGCAAAAAAAAAGGCCACGCTTGGCGTGGCCATTTTTACAGAGTGAGTGATTACCAACCTTTCACCAGGCCGCCCTTGAACAGCTCGGTTCCCTTCTTGTAGACCTCGTCGGTCTGGAAGGCCTGGACGAACTCCTTGACCTTCTCGTCGTCCTTGTTGTTCTCGCGGGCAACGATCAGGTTGACGTAGGGGGACTCCTTGTCTTCGACAAAGAGGCCGTTTTCGGTCGGGGTCAGGCCAATCTGACCGGCGAAGGTGTTGTTGATGATGGAGAGATCAACATCTTCCAGGGAGCGGGGCAGCTGAGCGGCTTCCAGCTCGACGATCTTGAAGTTGCGCGGGTTGCTGGCGATGTCCAGCACTGTCGCTTCCAGACCGGCGCCTTCCTTCAGCTTCAGCAGGCCCTGCTTCTCCAGCAGGATCAGGGAGCGACCCAGGTTGGTCGGATCGTTCGGCACCGCGATCTGGGCACCGTCTTTCAGCTCGGACAGGGCTTTGATCTTCTTGGAGTAACCGGCGATCGGGTAGACGAAGGTGTTGCCAACCGGCACCAGCTTGAAGCCACGATCACGGATCTGGGCATCCAGGTAGGGCTTGTGCTGGAAGGCGTTGACGTCGACGCTGCCGTCGTTCAGGGCCACGTTGGGGGTGACGTAGTCGGAGAAGGTGACGATCTCGACGGTCAGGCCGTATTTCTCCTTGGCCACCTTGGCCGCGGTCTCGACCAGTTCGGTCTCGGGGCCGGCGATGGCGCCGACTTTCAGGGTCTTGCTCTCTTCTTTCTGACCGCAGCCGACCAGTACCAGAGTTGCCAGCAGCGCAGCTGCCGCGGATTTAATGCCCAATTTCATAAAAACCTCCTGTCAGAAATCGACGATTAACGATGATCACATTGTTTGACCAGGCGCTCACCTGCGCTCTGGATGAGTTGAACCAGTACCACCAGAATGACCACAGTGACCAGCATGACGGTAGGGTCAAAGCGCTGGTAGCCGTAGCGAATACCCACATCACCGAGACCACCCCCCCCGATGGCACCGGCCATGGCGGAGTAGTTCACCAGCGTGACGAGGGTGATGATGATGCTGTTGAGGATCCCGGGCAGGGCCTCGGGCAGCAGCACCTTGGCAATGATTTGCAAGGGTTTGGCACCCATGGCCTTGGCGGCTTCGAGCAGGCCGTCCGGCACTTCCATCAGGGCACCTTCCACCAGACGGGCGATGAAGGGGATGCAACCGACGGTCAGCGGCACTATGGCGGCTATGGTGCCTATGCTGGTGCCGACGATCAGCCGGGTCAGCGGAATGATGGCCACCAGCAGTATGATGAAGGGCACCGAGCGGCCGACGTTGACGATGATGCCGAGGATCTTGTTCAGCAGCGGGTTGGCCAGGATCTGGCCGGCCTTGGTCACGTGCAGTGCCACGCCCAGCGGCAGGCCGAGCAGGCAGCCGAACAGGGCGGAGGCAAACACCATGATCAGGGTGTCGCCGAGGGCTGTGATGAGCAGATTAATCATGGCTTCGGACATAGCCCATTACCTCCAGCTGAATGTGGTTGTCGATGAAGAACTGCTGGGTGGCCTCGCACTGGGCCTCATCCCCGAACAGTTCCGCCAGCAGGAAGCCGAACTTGACGCCACCGGCGTATTCGATGTCTGCGCTCAGTATGCTGATGTCGATGTTGAAACGGCGGCTCACCTCGGAGATGAGCGGCGAATCGACGGTGGCACCGGTGAAGCCGAGCTTCACCAGGGGGTAGCTGTTGGCCACCCGCTCGCTGCTCATCCTGTCCTGGTACTCCTGGGGCACCTCCAGGTGGATGGTGGAGTGGATGAAGTCACGGGCCAGCTGGGTCTTGGCGTTGCTGAAGAACCAGGCCACTTCTCCCTGCTCGATCAGGCGACCGTCGCTGATGATGGCCACTTCGTCACAGATCCCCTTCACCACGTCCATCTCGTGGGTGATGAGCAGTATGGTGAGCCCCAGCTTGACGTTGATCTCCTTGAGCAGGCTCAGGATGGATCGGGTGGTCTGGGGGTCGAGGGCCGAGGTGGCCTCGTCACACAGCAATACCTTGGGGGCTGGTGCCAGGGCGCGGGCGATGGCGACGCGCTGCTTCTGACCGCCGGAGAGTTCGGACGGATAGGCGTGGGCACGGGCTTCCAGCCCGACCAGGGCCAGCAGCTCGTCGACCCGGGCCTGGATCTGTGCCTTGCTCCAGCCCGCCAGCTCCAGCGGGAAGGCGATGTTGGCGAACACGGTGCGGGAGGCCAGCAGGTTGAAGTGCTGGAAGATCATGCCGATCTGGCGGCGAGCCTGGGTCAGATCCCGCTCGCTCAGGGCCACCAGATCCTGACCATCGACGATGACCTGGCCTTCGGTGGGGCGCTCCAGCAGGTTGACGCAACGAATAAGGGTGCTCTTGCCGGCACCGGAGGCGCCGATCACCCCGAAAATCTTGCCTTGTGGCACATGCAGGCTCACGTCACGCAGGGCGTGCACGGCGTCACTGCCTTTACCGTAGACTTTGTTGAGACCGATCAACTTAATCATGGATTCTTCCGTGCTAACAGCCTTAAAGCACAGGGCGCTACAGGCGGGTGAATTGGGCAGAGGTTTCACTGGGTTGCTCTGCCATCATGGAGGATGATGCTAAGATGTCCGGATGGCTGTGTCAACGCATGTTTCTACGTCTAGACGTCTAAAAAATGGATAAGGATTCCCGCTCGCTGACTAAGGGAAGAGGGGTAAACCGGCAGCTTCAATATTAGATTCTGATTTGAAATCATCCGTCCGAATATAACCTGGATAATCCTCCTTAACTCGATGATTCCCCCGTTTTGTCACGGCCTCTCCCTGGGTGCTGGCAGCCTGTTGCCAGCATGACAGGGATGACATCTCTTTGCCTCTTGCTCTTCGTTTTCTCCTTTTTCTTCCCCATCCCTTTGATGTAGAACAAAAAGCGACCGATTTTATTCAAGGAGAGATAGGCGTTTTTTTATACTGGCAGGAGGTGGACGGCAGGAGGAAGCAGAGATGCGATTTCAACAGATCAAGGACCTGATGCTTTACCTCGAACAATTGCATCAGCAGCAGGGGCGCAGTTACGGGCGCCTGATCCCCCAGGTGGATGGGGAGCGCAGCCGGATGTTGCTGGCCTATCTGCAAGGGCGGGAGGACGCGGCGGCGGCCCACCTGCACGACTATCGGGAGCAGATGGGGAGCGGGGTCAAGGAGACCTGGCTGGATCAGGGATTCGGTGTGGATCTGCTGGCCGATTGCCAGCGCCTGGCGCTGGCGGCTGGCACTCAGCCCGATGAGATAGTGGCCCTGGTGTCGCGGCAGGAGGAGAAACTCGTTGGCGAGCTTGAGCGTCTGGCCCGGGAGTGCCCCACGCCGGACACGGCTGCACTGCTGAGCTCTCTGGCGTCCATGGCGCAATCCCGGCTGACCCGGCTGGTGCACGGGGCCCATCGGCTCGACGATCTCTAGCGCGCCATGACAGAGGCCGTTTCGGGCCTCTTGCTGCGTTGTCGGGGCAGGCTCAGCCCTCTTGCCGGTCCGCGCCGTAGAGGGCGGCCCCTATGATGCCGGCCTGGTTGAGGTTCGCTGCCGCCACCAGGGGGGCTCGGGTCTCGATCCGGTCGATGAACTTGTCGAGCTTGGCGGCGCTGCCGCCTCCCAGGATGAAGAGATCGGGGGAGAAGAGGAACTCGAGGCGGGCCAGGTACTTGTTGAAGCGCTTGCCCCAGCGGTTCCAGGAGAGATCCTCGCGCTTGCGCACCGCATCGGAGCAGTAGTGCTCGGCGACCATGCCCTCCAGCATGAGATGTCCCAGCTCGGTGTTCGGCAGCAGCTGGCCGTTGACGAATACCGCTGTGCCTATGCCGGTGCCGACGGTGATGAGGATGATGACCCCCTGGCGATCCCGCCCCGTGCCGAAGCGCATCTCGGCCAGCCCGGCCGCATCGGCGTCGTTAAGCACGTGACAGGGCAGGCCGGTCACGTCGGCGAACAGGTGGGCGGCGTCGGTCTCGATCCAGCTCTTGTCGATGTTGGAGGCATTCTTGGCGATGCCGTTGTGGATGGTGGCGGGGAAGCCGCACCCCACGGGGCCCTTCCACTGGAAATGCTCGACCAGCGCCTTGAGGGTGTGCGCCACTGCGGCCGGGGTGGCCGGTTGCGGCGTGGCGATGCGGTGGCGCTCGCCAATCAGTTCGCCAGTCTCGGTGTCCACCAGGCAGCCCTTGATCCCGGAGCCACCAATATCTACTCCCAACATCTGCATCCGAATCTTCCTTTTATTGTGCCTATGGTCAATGGTCGGCAGAGCATGAAAAAAGTGCTGTCATCCGGCAAGGGCCAGATCACTTATGCGTGATCCGGCAGGCCTTTTTCGATGCAGCGGATCAGCAAACGGGTCTTCTTGTTCTCTTTCTCCTGGCGCGCCGCCAGGGTCGCCAGCGCCCACTCGATGTGTTCGGCCACCATGGGCTCGGCGCCGGGAAGCGCCTGCTGCAGGGCCGCCATGACATCGCTGCTGGCCGGGCCGTTGCCCAGCGCCACCGCCAGGTTGCGGCGCCAGCGCCGGTAGCCGATGCGGCGAATGGGGCTGCCTTCGGTGTGCTTCAAAAATGCCGCCTCCGACCATTGCCACAGGTCGAGCAGGGGGGGGCGGTGCAGATTGGGGCGTGGGCTGAAGTCGGGTTCTGGACTCGCATCCGCATAGCGGTTCCAGGGGCAGATGAGCTGGCAGTCGTCACAGCCATAGATGCGGTTGCCCATGAGCGGCCTGAACTCTTCCGGGATGGGGCCGTCGTTCTCTATGGTGAGATAGGAGATGCAGCGCCGCCCGTCCACCACGTAGGGGGCGACGATGGCGCCGGTGGGGCAGATGTTGATGCAGGCCACGCACTTGCCGCACTGCTCTTTTTCCACCGGGGCATCGACGGGGAGCGGCAGGCTGACCAGCAGCTCCCCGAGAAAGAAGAAGGAACCGGCCGACTCGTTGAGCAGCAGCGAGTGCTTGCCCACCCAGCCCAGCCCCGCCTTGGCCGCCAGGGGGCGCTCCAGTATGGGGGCCGAATCGACGAAGGGGCGCCACTCCCCCGGGGTTTCCTGCGTGGATGGCAACAGCGTCTGGCAGCGCTGCTCGATGCGCTCCCCCAGCAGCTTGAGCCGGTTGCGCAGCACCTTGTGGTAGTCGCGCCCCAAGGCATAGCGGCTGATGTAGCCGAGGGTCGGGTCCGTCAGGGTGGCGGCAAAGCCCGCCTCGAAGGGGAGATAGTTCATCCGCACCGACAGCACCCGCAGGGTGCCCGGCAGCAGCTCGTGGGGCCGGGCCCGCATCATGCCGTGGCGCGCCATGTAGTCCATGGTGCCGTGATGGCCCGCATCCAGCCAGGCCTGCAATCTGGGCTCCTCGAGGGCGAGATCCGTGTCGGTGATGCCGACCTGGTCAAATCCTAGCTCCCGTGCCCAGAGCTTGATATCGTGGGCCAGTTGCGCGAGTTCGGCGGCCGTCATTGTGCCTCACCTGCCTGCTGGCAGCGGCATGGCGCCTGCGGCACTGAGGGTGACGAGGGCCGTGCACCGTCATGGCATGCCATATGCCAGGTCAGGAGTCGGGCCAGTGGATGATGAAGGTGGGGAGCCGTCATGGTACAGGTTATCGAGGACGCTATCGGCAAAAAACAAGACACCAGTCTAGCACAGCCCCTGTGGCGGGCCGAACAGATCCGCAAGATGGAGCAGCGCTGGGCCGAGCGTGAGGGGCAAGCCCTCTACGCCCTGATGGAGCGGGCCGGTGCCGCCCTGTGCAGCTATGCTCGCCATCACTGGCCCCAGAGTCACCATTGGTGGATCTTCGTCGGCCCGGGCAACAACGGGGGGGATGGCTATGTGCTGGCCCGCCTCGCCCGTCGACTCGGCCTCGAGCCCCTGGTGATAGCCGCCCGGGCGCCAGGCCTGCTCAGAGGGGACGCCAGACGGGCCGCCGACGAGTGGCTGGCGGCGGGGGGAGAGGTGACGATGGCCGATGCGCTCGAGGGGGCGCAGATCCCTCCGCCGGATCTGGTGATAGATGCACTGCTCGGCACCGGTGTCCAGCTCCCCCTCTCCTCGCCTATGACAAAGATCGTCGCAACAATCAATGGCTTGAATGCCCCGGTGTTGGCGGTGGATCTCCCCTCCGGGCTCAATGCCGACACCGGCCGCGCCATGGGGGCCCTGGTGCACGCCACCCGCACCCTCAGCTTCATCGGCATCAAGCAGGGCATGCTCACCGCCGACGGGGTGGACGGCGTCGGCCAGCTCGACTGGGATCCCCTCGGGGTGGTGCCCGAGGCCGGCCTGGTGCCCGCCGCCGAGCGCCTGGATTATCCCCGTATAAAGAACCTGCTCACTCCCCGTCCCCGCTCGGCCCACAAGGGCAAGCACGGCAAGGTGCTGCTGGTGGGGGGCAACCTGGGGATGCAGGGGGCCATACTACTGGCGGGGCAGGCCTGCCTGCGGGCAGGGGCGGGTCTGGTGCGACTGTGCCAGCACCCGGACTCTCCCCCCGCCAGCCTGGTGCAGCCCGAGCTGATGGGATGCCCGGCCGGGGCTGACGAGGGGTGGGCCACGGTGCGGGTTCTGGGGCCCGGGCTCGGTCAGGATGAGTGGGGAAGGGCCCAGTTCGAACACTACCTCAGTGCCAGTCTGCCCCTGGTATTGGACGCCGATGGATTGAATTGGCTGGCGCAGGCACCCCGTCATCAGGATAATTGGGTGCTCACGCCCCACCCCGGGGAGGCGGCCCGCCTGCTGGGGTGCGCCGTCGCCGAGGTCGAGGCGGATCGTTTCGCCGCCGTTTCCCGGCTGCAGCAGCGATACGGCGGCGTCGTGCTGCTCAAGGGGGCGGGCTCGCTCATCTGCGATGGCCAGTGCATCAGCCTCTGCGATGAAGGCAATCCCGGCATGGCCAGTGGCGGCATGGGGGATCTGTTATCTGGTATAATCGCCGCCCTCCTGGCCCAGGGCTGGTCTGCCAGCATGGCCGCGCGACTGGGGGCCGTGATCCACGCAGAGGCCGCCGACCTGGCCGCCGCCGAGGGTGAGCGGGGTATGTTGGCATCGGATCTGCTGCCCTGGATCCGCCGTCTGGTCAATCCGACACCGTAACAAGTAACAAGAAGAACATGGCAAAAACCTTGATGATGACACTGCCGGACGAGGCAGCAACTGTGGCACTGGGTGGCCGTCTGGCGCAGGCGTGCCAGCAGGCTACTACCGTATTTCTGCACGGCGCCCTCGGGGCCGGCAAGACCACCCTGACCCGCGGCTGGGTGCAAGGGCTTGGCCATCAAGGCAAGGTCAAGAGTCCGACCTATACCCTGGTGGAGCCCTATGAACTGGCCGACTGGCAGGTCTATCACTTCGATCTCTATCGACTGGCGGATCCGGAAGAGCTGGAATTCATGGGCATTCGGGACTATTTCGGCGCCGACACCCTCTGCCTGGTGGAGTGGCCGGAGAAAGGGGAGGGCTGGCTGCCGTCCCCCGATCTGGAGATTACCCTGACGTATGTGAACGAGCAGCGCGAGGCCCTGATTGCGGCCCGCACTGCTATTGGCGAAGCCATTCTGGAACGGTTGTCATCTCAGTGCGCTTGATCCTTGTTATTGCCCTCTCCCTGATGGCCTTACCCTCCTGGGCGAATCAGCTCAAGAGTGTGCGGGTCTGGCCATCGCCGGATAACACCCGGGTGGTGCTCGACATGAGCAGCGCCCCCAATTTCAATTACTTCACCCTGAGCGGCCCGAGTCGCCTGGTGATCGATCTCAAGGGGGCGAGCAACGCCGCCAACCTGGCTCGCATCGAGAACAAGAGCGAGCTGGTGCGCAAGATCCGCGAGAGCACGCCCCTTGAAAAGGGCAGCATGCGTCTGGTGCTGGATCTCAGCTCCGCCATCAAGCCGGTGGTGTTCCCGCTGGCACCGGCCGGCCCCTATGGCCATCGCCTGGTGATCGATCTGCCCTATGAAGAGAAAGGGGGCGCCACGGCGCAGCCCGCTCCCGTCGGCGGTCAGGGCAAGGCCATCGTCATCGCCATCGATCCTGGTCACGGCGGGGAAGATCCCGGCTCCATAGGCCCGCGCCGCACCTACGAGAAGCGGGTGACTCTGTCGGTGTCCCAGAAGCTGGCGGCGCTGATCGACCGTGAGCCGGGCATGCGTGCCGTGATGACCCGTCGTGGTGACTACTTCGTCGACCTCAACAAGCGCTCCGAAATCGCCCGCAAGGCCAAGGCGGATCTGCTGGTGTCCGTGCATGCGGACAGCTTCCACAACTCCACGCCGCGCGGCGCCTCGGTCTGGGTGCTGTCGACCAATCGCGCCAACCGCGAGATGGGCAGCTGGCTGGAGAAGCAGGAGAAGCAGGGGGAGCTGCTGGGCGGTGTTGGCAAGGTATTGGCCGAATCCGACCCCAATCCCTATCTGGCGCAGACCTTCCTCGATCTCTCCATGGACAAGTCCAGGGCCGAGGGCTATGAGGTGAGCCGCCAGATCCTGCGCTCCATGGGACGGGTTGCCCGACTGCACAAGAAGGCACCGGAGCACGCCAGCCTGGCGGTGCTCAAGGCGCCGGACATTCCCTCGGTGCTGGTGGAAACCGGCTTCATCTCCAACCATGCGGAAGAGAAGCTGCTGGCCACTGCCAGCTACCAGGATCAGCTGGCCCGGGCCATCTTCGAGGGGATCCGCAGCTACTATCGCAGCCACCCGACCAAGGGGCCCATGATGACGGGCAAGGGGCAGCGAGTGGCCAGCGCCAGCCAGCCAGCGGCGAAAAAGGCGGCGGTCGCCCCCGCCCCCCGGCAGCAGGTGACCAACCGGATGCCGGCGACAGTGCCGAGCCGCAGCAGTGATGGCGGTGCCCCGGTCAGCAGTGTCGGCAGCGCCTCCGGTGCCGGGGTGATAAAACCCTACAAGGTGGCAGCCAAGGAGCCGAGCGTGCCGGTCGCAAGCGTGCAGAGCGACGACAAGTCCAGGATGATCCGCCACGTGGTCACCCGCGGCCAGAGCCTCTCCCGCCTCGCCGAGAAGCACGGGGTGAGCCAGGCACGGCTGGTGGAGATCAACAAGCTCAAGTCACGGGATATCCAGATAGGGCAGGTGCTCTACATTCCCCAAAACTAATGCGCGGGAGCTGGCGATGCCGCTCCGTATTTTGCCTCCTATTCTGGCCAACCAGATTCCTGTTGGCGGAGAGGTGGTGGAGCGGCTCTCTATCTGCAAGATTGAAATTCAGGAGTAAGTGATGCCGATCCGTATATTGCCTCCTATTCTGGCCAACCAGATTGCTGCCGGCGAGGTGGTGGAGCGGCCCTCATCAGTTGTGAAGGAGCTGGTGGAAAACAGCCTGGATGCGGGGGCCGACCGGGTCGAGATCGACATCGACAAGGGAGGCGCCAAGCTGATCCGCATCCGTGACAACGGCAGCGGTGTCGCAAAGGACGAGCTGGTGCTGGCACTGTCACGGCACGCGACCTCCAAGGTGGCGACCCTGGATGACCTGGAAGGGATCAACAGCCTCGGCTTTCGCGGCGAGGCGCTCGCCTCCATCAGCTCAGTCTCCCGTCTCACCTTCACCTCCCGCACCGCAGAGCAGTCCGAAGCCTGGCAGGCCGAGGCGCAGGGACGCGAGATGAGCGTCACCGTCAAGCCAGCGGCCCATCCGGTGGGCACCACCGTGGAGGTGGTGGATCTCTTCTTCAATACCCCGGCGCGGCGCAAGTTCATGCGCAGCGAGAAGACAGAGTTTGCCCACATTGACGAGCTGGTGCGCCGCATCGCGCTCTCCCGCTTCGACATCACCCTGATCCTGCGCCATAACGGCAAGGTGGTGCGCCAGTACAAGGCCGCCAATACGGTGCCTGAGCAGGAGCGCCGCCTCGCCGCCGTCTGCGGCACCCCCTTCATGCACCACGCGCTGGCGGTGGAGAGCGAGCACAGCGACGTGCGCCTGTGGGGCTGGCTGGCGCTGCCCGCAGGGGCCAGACCGCAAAACGATCTGCAATATACCTATGTGAACGGCCGCATGATGCGCGACAAGCTCATCAACCACGCCATCCGCCAGGCCTATGACGAGTTGCTGCCCGCCGGCAGCTTCGCCGCCTATGTACTCTACATAGAGCTGGATCCCCGTCAGGTGGATGTGAACGTCCATCCCGCCAAGCACGAGGTGCGTTTCCATCAGGCGCGGCTCATTCACGACTTTATCTTCCAGGCGCTCTTTACCGCCCTGCGTCGGGAAGGGGCGGGGGCCAGCGAGCAGGATGCGCCGCTGGCCGAGAGCCTGGTCGAGTTGCCGACCAGCCCGCAGATAGAGTATCCCGGCCAGGCGCCGCGCCCCGAGTGGTATGGCGCCGAGCACAGCTACAGAGCCCCCGCCCAGACGCGGGATGGCGGCGCCGTGCGCGAAGGTGCAGGCCGCGCGGGCAACTACCAGCCCCCCGAGCCCCCCAGCCGGGAGGCGATGCGCGGCATGGGCGCCCTGCTCACCACATTGCCGGTGGTGGGGGAGGCGTCTCAGGCTGCTCCGACAGTCGCCCCGGCTGGTCCGTTGTCCCAGGGGATTCGCGCCCTGACCCTGGTGGAGCAGGCCTATCTGCTGATCGAGCGAGAGGGACAACTGGCGCTGCTCTCCCTGGTGCGGGCCGAGCGGGTGCTGCTGCGCCACTGGCTGCTGGAGACGTGGGGCCAGGGGCTGGCGGCGCAACCCCTGCTGTTGCCGGTCTCCTTCAAGCTGCCAAAGAACCTGATTGCGCTGGCGGAGGAGCAGGAACGTTTGCTCAAACGCATGGGGCTGGAGTTGAAAAGTGGGGGGCGCGACACCATGATCCTGACTCGGGTGCCCGCCTTGCTGCGCCAGACCGATCTGGTGCGTCTCTTACCCGAATTGCTGCAATTGATCGAGAGCGGATCTGACAGTGATGTCGACCAGCAGGCTGAAGTACTATGCCAGTGGCTGGTGGAGCAGGGGATAAGCACCGAGAAAATATATGATTTTTCAACGGCCAGCCGGCTGCTGACGGAACTTGTGACCGATTACGGTGACCAACTGGCAGACATTCGCATGGTGCGCCCTCTGTCGTTGGCGGCCGTGCTGGAGGGGTTTTCACGGGGCGATTGAGTCGCCGGGGCTGACCTCTTCAATCCATTGATAGCTATTTGCATGGGGCGCCTCCCGACGGGGCGACCGTGCCAGAGGAACATGAAAGTGGCTGACTTGCCGACTGCAATTTTTCTGATGGGGCCGACGGCCTCCGGCAAGACGGATCTCGCCATCGCTCTGTGTCAGGCCCTGCCCTGCGACATCATCAGCGTGGACTCCGCGCTCATCTATCGCGGCATGGACATTGGCACCGCCAAGCCGACTGCCGCCGAGCTGGCCCAGGCCCCTCATCGCCTGATCGACATATTGGACCCGGCCATGAGTTATTCCGCGGCGGATTTCTGCCGCGATGCCCTGCGCGAGATGAAAGAGATCGCCGACCGCGGCCGCATCCCGCTGCTGGTGGGGGGCACCATGCTCTACTTCAAGGCGCTGCTGGAGGGGCTCTCTCCGCTGCCCTCCGCCGATCCGGCCATTCGCGCCGAGATTGAGGCAGAGGCCGCTCGCCTCGGCTGGCAAGCCCTGCACGATGAACTGGTGCGCATCGATCCTGTGGCCGGCGCCCGCATCCACCCCAACGACCCTCAGCGGCTCAGCCGGGCGCTCGAGGTCTATCGCATCAGCGGCAAGACCCTCACCGAGCTGACCCAGGTGCAGGGGGAAGGCTTGCCCTACCGGGTGCACCAGTTTGCCATCGCCCCCTCCGATCGCGCCGTGCTGCATCAGCGTATCGAGCTGCGTTTCGACAAGATGCTGCAGGGGGAGTTCGAACAGGAGGTCAGGGCGCTCTATGAGCGGGGTGATCTTCACCCGGATCTGCCAGCTATTCGCTGCGTTGGCTACCGCCAAATGTGGGACTACCTGGCAGGGGAAGTGGGATATGATGAGATGCGTTATCGTGGCATCGTGGCCACCCGTCAGCTGGCCAAGCGCCAGATGACCTGGTTGCGTGGCTGGCCCGACCTGACCTGGTTGGAATCTGGTGAGTCTGGCAATGTGGCCAGGGTGGTCGCCCGAGCTGGTGCGGCTTGACACTCCCTGTATAATCAGGTTGTTATATTGATATCCGGTGTTTAAAAACAACAAACTATAAGGAAAAGAAAGATGGCTAAGGGGCAATCTCTCCAAGACCCGTTTTTGAATGCGCTGCGCCGTGAGCGGATTCCTGTTTCTATCTATTTGGTGAACGGCATCAAACTGCAGGGTCAGATCGAATCGTTTGACCAGTTTGTCATTTTGCTGAAGAACACCGTGAGCCAGATGGTCTACAAGCACGCCATTTCCACCGTGGTGCCGGCCCGTGCCGTCAACCATCACCAGCACGCCCCGGGCGCCGCCGGTGAAGAGCAGGGTGAAGCCGAGGCGTGATATCCCGCGGCGAGCCCACTCGCCAACTCAGAATCATCATGATACCTGTCAAGGAGCAAGCGCTTGTTTGACCGTTACGAAGCTGGTGAACAGGCCGTTCTGGTACATGTCAACTTCAGCGATGAGGGTGAGCGGGAGGATCTGGACGAGCTCAAGATGCTGGTGAGCTCGGCCGGGGTCAATGCGCTGGGGGTGATCACCACCAGTCGCAGCGCGCCCAGTGCCAAATATTTTGTCGGCAGCGGCAAGGCGGAAGAGATCGCGTCCCAGGTTCAGATGCTGGGCGCGGACGTGGTCATCTTCAACCATGCCCTGACTCCTGCCCAGGAACGCAACCTGGAGCGCCTTTTCCAGTGCCGTGTGGTGGACAGGACAGGCCTCATCCTCGATATCTTCGCCCAGCGCGCCCGTACCCACGAAGGCAAGTTGCAGGTCGAACTGGCCCAATTGCGCCATCTTTCTACTCGCCTGGTGCGAGGCTGGACCCACCTTGAGCGTCAGAAGGGCGGCATCGGTCTGCGCGGCCCGGGTGAAACCCAGCTTGAAACCGACCGACGCCTGCTGCGAGAGCGCATCAAGGCGATTTTGCGCCGGCTCGACAAGGTGGCGAAGCAGCGGGAGCAGGGCCGTCGCGCCCGTAACCGCAACGAGGTGCCGACAGTGTCGCTGGTGGGCTACACCAACGCCGGAAAGTCCACTTTGTTCAACCAACTTACAGATGCCAGCGTGTATGCTGCCGACCAATTGTTCGCAACCCTGGATCCCACCCTGCGTAAATTGGTGATCCAGGATGTGGGTGATGTGATCCTGGCGGATACAGTTGGATTTATTCGGCACTTGCCCCATGATCTGGTCGCGGCCTTCAAGGCGACGCTGCAGGAGACCCGCGAAGCGGACCTGCTGCTGCACGTCGTGGACTGTGCCGATGAGCAGATGCAGGAGAATGTCGATTCGGTGCAGACCGTTTTGGCCGAGATCGAGGCGGACGACCGCCCCCAGCTGATGATCTGCAACAAGATCGACAAGCTGGCGGATCGTCCGGCCGGTCTGGAGCGGGACGACGAAGGGCGCCCGCAGCGGGTCTGGCTGTCGGCCCAGACAGGTGAAGGCAGTGAATACCTGTTCCAGGCCCTGACCGAACTGCTGGCCGGATCCATGGTCCATCACACCCTGCAGTTGCCGCCCTCGGCCGCGAGATTGCGCAGTGCGCTCTATCGGCTGAAAGGCATCGAGCAGGAAGGTTTCAGCGAGGAGGGGGATTTTGTCCTGGAGGTACGCTTGCAGCTTGCCGACTGGAACCGCCTCATGAAACAAGAAGGTGAGAGTTTACAACGCTTTATCAGGCATTGAACCGGCGATGAAGACAGGCTTCGTCAAGGGTTGATGGTCCGATAGAGATGATATCCATCCGCATGTATTAATGGAGACGCTGATGGCTTGGAATGAGCCTGGTAACAACGGCAAAGACCGTGACCCTTGGGGGAACAACGGCAAGAATCAGGGACCCCCTGATCTGGATGAGATGCTGCGCAAGGTGAGCCGTCGTTTCGGTGGCCTGTTCGGTGGTGGCAAATCGGGTGGGGATGTGGGCAAGTTTGGCCTCTCCATCGCCCTGGTGGTGGCCGTGGTGGTGTGGGTCGTCAGCGGCTTCTACACCATTCGCGAAGCCGAGCGGGGCGTGGTGCTGCGTTTTGGGGAGTACTCCCATAACGTGGATCCGGGTCTGCGCTGGAAGCCGACCTTCATCGATCGGGTGATCCCGGTGGATGTGGAATCGGTGCGCTCCCTGCCTGCCTCCGGCTTCATGCTGACCCAGGACGAGAACGTGGTCCGGGTCGAGATGGACGTGCAGTACCGCGTGGTCGATCCCGAGCAGTATCTGTTCAGCGTCACCAATGCCGACGAGAGTCTGAGCCAGGCCACCGACAGCGCCCTGCGCTACGTGGTGGGTCACACCAAGATGGATGATGTCCTGACCACGGGTCGGGAAAAAGTCCGTCAGGAGACCTGGCAGGTGATCGATGGCATCATCGAGCCCTACCAGATGGGTCTGCAGATCGTCGACGTCAACTTCCTGCCGGCGCGTCCGCCGGAAGAGGTGAAAGACGCCTTCGATGACGCCATCTCCGCCCAGGAAGATGAACAGCGCTTCATCCGTGAAGCGGAAGCCTATGCCCGTGAAGTCGAGCCCAAGGCCCGTGGTCAGGTCAAGCGTCTGGAACAGGAAGCAGAAGGCTACAAGTCCCAGATCGTGCTGAAGGCCAAGGGTGAAGTCGCGCGCTTCAACGAGCTGCTGCCCCAGTACCAGTCCGCCCCCGAGTTGACTCGTGAGCGTATTTACCTGGAAACCATGGAAGAGCTCTATCAGCAAGCCAACAAGGTGCTGGTCGACATGCCTGCTGGCAACAACAGCATGATCTACCTGCCGCTCGACAAGCTCTCCGGCAAGGCGAATGCCGTGCAACCGGCGCGTCCGGCAGGCACACCTGCGGTGGAGCCGGCCCAGCCGTCCAACGAAGGGGCCAATTCCACTCCGACCCCGCTGCGTGGCGGTGATCGTTTCAGCACAGGGAGAAACTAATAGATGAAGAAAATAGCTATTGGTGTCATCGCTGTGGCCGCCATGGTCTGCTTCTCTTCCGTCTTCATCGTCGATGAAGGTCAGAAGGGCATAGTGGTGCAGTTTGGCAAGGTGAAGCGGGTTGACTCCGGCGAGCCGCGCCTCTACGAGCCGGGCCTGCACTTCAAGGTGCCGCTCATCGATCAGGTGCGCAAGATGGATGCCCGCATCCAGACCCTGGAAGGCCAGGCGGATCGCTTCGTCACCTCCGAGAAGAAAGATCTCATCATCGACTCCTACGTGAAGTGGAAGATCGAGGACTTCTCCAAGTACTACCTGGCAACAGGTGGTGGCAACAAGATCCAGGCCGAAGACCTGCTCAAGCGCAAGATCAACAACGGTCTGCGTTCCGAGATCGGTAACCGCACCATCAAGGACATCGTCTCCGGTGAGCGCAGTACCGTGATGGAAGATGCCCTGATGAAGATGGCGCGCTCCTCCGAGCTCGGCATCAAGGTGGTGGATGTGCGCATCAAGCAGATCAACCTGCCGGTGGAAGTCTCCAGCTCCATCTATCAGCGGATGCGTGCCGAGCGGACTGCCGTGGCTCGTGAGCACCGTTCCCAGGGCCGCGAGCAGGCCGAGATCCTGCGTGCCGACATCGACCGCAAGGTCACCGTCATGATCGCAGACGCCGAGAGTAATGCGCGTCAGCTGCGTGGTGAAGGGGATGCCGAAGCCGCCAGGATCTATGCCGACAGCTACAAGAAGGACCCCGAGTTCTTCAGCTTCGTGCGTAGCATGGAGGCCTATCGCAAGAGCTTCGCCGGCGGCAACGACCTCATGGTCCTGAAGCCTGACAGCGAGTTCTTCCGCTACCTCAAGTCTCCTCACGGTGACAAGCAGTAAGCAGGCATAGCGCCGTAACCCAAAGGGCCTGATGATTCAGGCCCTTTTGCTTGATGAGACAAGGGCCCAGAGGGCAGGAGGAGTCATGCTGACAGCCATCTTGATGGGAGTGGGGCTGTTGCTGCTGTTCGAGGGGCTTGGCCCCTTGCTGGCGCCGAGGGCCTGGCAACAGATGCTGAGACTGATGAGCGATCAGCCGCCGGAGCAGTTGCGTCGCATCGGCGGCTGTCTGGTGGTGGCGGGTGCCGTCATCCTCTGGGCGCTGGCCCACTGAGCAGTCAAGGCTGCGCCTGAGCACAAAGTGCAGACTATAAAAAAGAGGCCATAGGCCTCTTTTTCTTGGATGCTGACACAGTGGTTCAGGCGCTGCGCTGTACCGCCATCTGTGCCAGGGTCTCCAGCGCCTGCCTGTGCTGGGATTCCGGCAGGATGGCGAGGGCGGCAATGGCCTTGTCGGCCTCTTCCCGGGCTCGCTCGCGGGAGTACTCCAGGGCCCCTGTGCGATCCAGGATGGCCAGGATGCGCTCGAGATGCTCCATGCCGTTGCGGTGCTCGATGGCGTCGCGGATGAGCTGACGCTCTTCCGGGGTGCCCACGGCCATGGCGCGCAGCAGCGGCAGGGTGGGCTTGCCTTCGGCCAGATCGTCACCGACGTTCTTGCCCATCTCATCGCTCTGGGAGCAGTAATCCATGACGTCATCGATGATCTGGAAGGCGGTGCCCAGGTACTTGCCGTAGTCGGTCATGGCCTGTTCGACGGGCTCGGGCTGATGGGTCAGCACGGCGGCGAGGCGGGTGGCGGCTTCAAACAGCTTGGCGGTCTTGCAGTAGATGACCGTCATGTAGCTCTCTTCCGTGGTGTCCGGATCGTTGCAGTTCATCAACTGCAGCACTTCCCCCTCGGCGATGGTGTTGGTGGCATCCGACAGTATCTCCATCACCCGCAAGTTGGAGAGTTCGCTCATCATCTGGAAGGAACGGCTGTAGAGGTAGTCGCCGACCAGGACGCTGGCGGCATTGCCGAACAGCGCATTGGCGGTCTCCCGGCCGCGGCGCAGGTCGGATTCATCGACCACGTCGTCATGCAGCAGGGTGGAGGTATGAATGAATTCGATGATGGCGGCGAGCTTGAGATGGTCCTGACCTTGGTACCCCAGTGCGCGGGCGGCCATTACCGTCAGCATGGGGCGCATCCGTTTTCCGCCTGCACTGACAATGTAGAAACCCAGCTGGTTGATCAGGCTGACATCGGACTGGAGTCTGGCCAGGATCAGTTCATTGACCGCCGTCATGTCGGCGGCACAGAGCGCACGGATAGTCTGTTGGTCCATAAGTCTCGTAACGTGACGGCAGCAATTACTGCGTTTTTAGCAATGGCGGGGATTCTACACGATTTCACAATGGGTTACAGTTAAGCGTTTATTCACGGCGGCAGATATGCGCACAAAATAAACTTTTTGCTAAATTGGCCTTGCCTAGGCAAATCGTTCTGCGTAGAATGCCCGCCCATTGTTATAGGTTTTTGCGCGTGTCTGGCCTTGAGCAAAAGACACGCCTTTACGGAGTTAATCAAATGTACGCGGTATTCCAAAGCGGCGGAAAACAACACCGTGTGGCCGAAGGTCAAATCGTTCGTCTGGAAAAGCTGAACGTTGAGACTGGCGCTACCATCGACTTCAACGAAGTTCTGATGGTTGCTGCAGGCGACACTTTTAAAGTAGGTGCTCCTTTCGTTGAAGGTGGCAAGGTTGTAGCTGAAGTTGTGGCTCACGGCCGTGGCGAGAAAGTGACTATCGTCAAGTTCCGTCGTCGTAAGCACCATCGTAAGCAAGCGGGCCACCGTCAGTGGTTCACTGAAGTCAAAATCACTGGCATCAGCGCTTAATTAGAGGAGTCCGATAAATGGCACATAAAAAAGCTGGCGGTTCATCCCGCAACGGTCGCGATTCTGAAGCTAAACGCCTTGGCGTTAAGCGTTTCGGCGGCGAAACAGTTCTGGCAGGCAGCATCATCGTTCGTCAACGTGGTACCAAGTTCCACGCTGGCACCAACGTTGGTCTGGGCACCGATCACACCCTGTACGCGAAAGCGACTGGCAAGATCCTGTTCGAAGTTAAAGGTCCGCTGAATCGTAAGTACGTCAGCATCGTTGCTGAGTAATTACGGACCGCAAGGATCCGAAGCCCCGCCAACAGGCGGGGCTTTTGTTTTTCTGATGAGTTTGACGAAAAAACGGCACGCGGATGAGCCGGCGCAGACGGGCCTCATCGGCCAGTTGCGTCTCGCCCCAAGGGGCCTGTACCACTATAATTGCGTATCGGTTTTTCGAATTAAGGTGACGGTTACCTATGAAGTTTGTTGATGAAGTCCAGATTCGAGTCGATGCCGGTGACGGTGGTAACGGTTGTGTGAGCTTTCGCCGTGAAAAGTACATCCCGAACGGTGGTCCGGACGGCGGTGACGGTGGTGACGGCGGCGATGTCTATCTGATCGCCGACGAGAACCTGAACACCCTGATCGACTACCGTTTCGAGCGTTTCCATGCCGCCGAGCGTGGCGAGAACGGCCAGAGCGCCAACTGTACCGGTCGTCGCGGCAAGGATCGCACCCTGCGCGTCCCGGTCGGTACCCGCGCCAGCGATGAAGATACCGGTGAACTGCTGGGAGATCTGACCACCCACGGCCAGAAGCTGCTGGTCGCCAAGGGCGGTTTCCATGGCCTTGGCAACACCCGTTTCAAGAGCTCGGTCAACCGCGCACCCTATCAGAAGAGCAACGGCACTCCGGGTGAAGTACGCACCCTGAAGCTGGAACTGCTGCTGCTGGCGGATGTCGGCATGCTGGGTCTGCCCAACGCGGGCAAGTCCACCTTCATTCGCGCCGTCTCTGCCGCCCGCCCGAAAGTGGCCGACTATCCCTTCACTACCCTGGTGCCGAACCTGGGTGTGGTGCGTGGGGAGAACTCCCGCTCCTTCGTCATCGCCGATATCCCGGGTCTGATCGAGGGTGCCGCCGAAGGCGCTGGCCTCGGTATCCGCTTCCTCAAGCACCTGGAACGTTGCCGCGTGCTGATCCACCTGGTGGATATCTGCCCGGTTGACGGTTCAGATCCCGCCGAGAATGCCGTGACCATTGTCCGGGAGCTGGAGAAGTACAGCCCCGAGCTGGCAGGCAAACCGCGCTGGCTGGTGTTCAACAAGATGGATCTGATCCTGGAAGAAGAAGCCCAGGAAGTGATGGACAGAGTCAAGGCAGCCCTGAACCACGAAGGTCCTGTCTATGCCATCACTGCCATCAGCAAGGAAGGCACCAAGAAGGTCTGCTACGACATCCTGGATCTGCTGGACACCATGCCCCGTCAGCTGGAAGCCGATGCCAAGGCCGCCATCGAGAAGGTCGAGTTCAAGTGGGACGACTACCACAAGAACCAGCTGGCCCAGGCCGAGGCGGAAGCCCTGGCGGCCTCCAAGGCCTTCGATGAGGCACTGGACGATGACGACGACTGGGATGACGAAGATGACGACGGCGTCGAAGTGATCTACGTACGCGACTGAGACACTCTCTCGTGACAATACCGGAGCCCCGACAGGCTCCGGTTTTTTTATGGGAGGATCGACGGGATCACCATATAGATATATTTCTCATGCCACTTATTGCCTGCCAACCGCAACTGATTATACTTCGCCCCTGAACGTAACCAATTTGAAACATTATGCTAACCTGTCAAACTGAATTGATATGCATGACTGTTTTGGTTTGTTCTTATGGATGGTTTGCCTGATAAAATATTTATGCTTGAAATAATCCATTAAAAGCTTGTTTGTGCAGTTTTTTGGGTTATTCTTGCGCCCGTTTGCCGGGCGAGGGCATGAATATGCAGGCTGCCTGGCTGAAGGAAAAGTCATATTTAAGGCTGTCTATCATGTTGGAAAAGACCCTGGAAGCACCGGCGACCCATACTCGCCGCAACGTGCTGATGTTTTTGATCCCGTCGCTCATCGGGATCCTGCTGTTCATGACCCCCGTCATCTATGACGGCAATGTCACCATCCCCGTCGCCGTGCTGGCGAAGCTGGTACAGACGGTGTTCGCCGATTATCTGGTGGCCATGGTCAGCGCCATCATTACTACCACCATGCTGATGACGTTGATCGCCTGGTTGTTCAAGCCGGCGATCCTGGTGAGACGCCCCTTCCTCAACAGCCTGTTCAACGTCTCCCCCTTCTGGGCCTGCGTGCGGGTGCTGGGGGGCCTCTTCGTGCTGCTGACCTTCTTCGAGGCCGGTCCCGAGGTGCTGCGTTCCGGGGCAACCGGTGGCCTGGTGCTGCACGATCTGCTGCCGGTGCTGTTCTCCGTCTTCATCTTCGCCGGCTTGCTGCTGCCGCTGCTGCTGGACTTCGGTCTGCTGGAGTTTGTCGGCACCATGATGACCCGCATCATGCGCCCTGTGTTCCGCCTGCCGGGTCGCTCCGCCGTGGATTGCTTCGCCTCCTGGCTGGGGGATGGCAGTGTCGGCATCCTGCTCACCAGCAAGCAGTACGAGGGCAAGTTCTACACCCAGCGTGAAGCCGCCGTTATCGGTACCACCTTTTCGGCCGTCTCCATCACCTTCTGTCTGGTGGTGATCTCCCAGGTGAAGCTGGAGCACATGTTTGTCCCCTTCTACCTGACCGTCTGCCTGGCCGGCGTGGTGGCCGCCATAGTGGTGCCGCGCCTGCCCCCGCTCTCCTGGAAGAAGGATGTCTACAGCGACGGTACCCCCCTGTGCCGCAAGCAGGAGGCCATTCCCCATCAGCACAGCGTGCTGAGCTATGGCTATCAGCGGGCCCTGGCCAAGGCCGACAGCATGACGGATCTCGGCGCCGTGGCGCGGGAAGGGGTGAAGAACGCCCTGGACATGGTGTTTGGCGTGTTGCCGGTGGTCATGGCGATCGGGACCTGTGCCCTGATGCTGGCTGAGCACACCCCCATCTTCAACTGGCTGGGTGCCCCCTTCGTGCCCTTGCTGGAGCTGCTGCAACTGCCGGAGGCCGAGGCGGCGTCCAAGACCATCATGGTGGGCTTCGCCGACATGTTCATCCCGGCTGTGCTGGCCTCGACCATAGAGAGCGACATCACCCGCTTCGTGATCGCCGCCATGTCGGTGACCCAGCTCATCTATATGTCGGAAGTGGGCGCCCTGCTGCTGGGCAGCAAGATCCCGGTCAAGCTGTGGGAGCTTTTCGTCATCTTCCTGCTGCGCACCCTGGTCACCCTGCCGGTCATCGCCGGCGTGGCGCACCTGCTGTTCTAAGGGGCTGCCTGGAGATGAAAAACGGTCAACCTGGGTTGACCGTTTTTTTATGGGCGCTCGGGGGATAGCGGCTAGCGCGGCTCCGCCAGCAGGGCCTGGCAGGCAGCCTCGTCCAGCTGCTCTGGGGCGAGGAAGCGCAGGGCATAGTCCCGCCAGACACCGCTGTCGACGAAGAGATCGAAGAGCGCCCCGTCTATGTGCCGCTCCTGCACCATGCGCAGCATGATGGTCAGCGACTGGGAGACCGTCTTGCCCGACTTGTAGGGACGGTCGCTCGCGGTCAGGGCCTCGAAGATGTCGGCGATGGCCATGATGCGGGCGGGGATGCTCATCTGTTCACCCAGCAGCTGGCGCGGGTAGCCGGTGCCGTCCATCCGCTCGTGATGGCCTCCTGCGATCTCCGGCACCTTGCGCAGGTGACGGGGAAAGGGGAGCCGCTCCAGCATGCGGATGGTCTGGATGATGTGATCGTTGATCTTGTAGCGCTCCTCCTCGGTGAGGGTGCCACGGCCGATGGCGAGGTTGTAATGCTCCCCCCGGTTGTAGAGATGGGTGGGGACCCTGACCTTGAAGCCCCAGGGATTGTGTCTGGCCAGGTTGTCGTGGGCGGGGCGGGGAATGAGGTGGACCGGCTTGTCCGCCAACAGCGGCTCGCGGCAGGGCAGCGGAGCCGCCTCGCCGGAATGGCGCTTGCGCTCCTCCGGGCTGACGCCGAGGCGATCATCCAGGGTGCGCAGCCAGGTGCGTCTGGCGATGGCATCGAGCCGTGCCAGTTTCTCCGGTGCCATCCACTCGCCCCCCAGGTTGCACTCGGCGACGAAGGCGAACTCCTGATCCAGTATCTGCCAGAGCGGGGCCACGGCCTCGAGGGCCGCCTGTTGTTCGGGGGCGGGCAGCCGGGCCGCGAGCGCCTCTATATGGGCGTCGCGCTTGAGCACCTCGAAGCGGGTGCGGATCTCGTGGATCCTGTCGTAGATGGTCTCCAGCTTGGTGGCCTTGTCCACCACGAACTCCGGCGTGGTGACCTTTCCGCAGTCGTGCAGCCAGCTCGCGATATGGATGGCCTCCCACTCCTCGTCGCTGAGGGTGAAGTCGCCAAAGGGGCCCTGCTGCTGGGCGCAGGCCGCCTCCGTCAGCATGCGGGTCAATTCGGGTACGCGTTGGCAGTGGCCTCCGGTGTAGGGACTCTTGGCGTCGATGGCGCCGGCGATGAGCTCGATGAAAGCTTCCAGCAACTGCTTTTGTTCTTCCAGAAGGCGTTGATTCTCGATGGCGGAGGCGGACATGCCCGCCAGCGCCTCTATGAGGCTGATGCGCGACGCCAGCTCCCGCGGCGCGCAGTCCGGCAGGATCAGCAACAGGCAGCCGATCAACTCCTGGCGGTGGTTGTAGAGGGGTTCGGCCAGCAGTTGGCGGGGACCGGGGAAGGGGCCCCAGTCGGCGAGGTAGTGCGACCACTGCTCGGCGTTGAGCGTCAGGCTGAGCCGCTCGGTATGATAGAGGCCGCCGAGCAGGGACTCCTGCCAGTGTACCCGCTCACAATCCAGGGGCTGCCGCTGCCAGATGGCCTGAACCGCCGTCATCTGCTTGTCCTGGGCCAGATAGAGGCAGCCGCCCTCCGCCTGGGCCGCCGCCACCGTTTCGTTCAGTATGCGGCTGAGCAGGGAATCGAAGCGGTGCTCGGCCGCCAGCGCCAGACCCATGCTCATGAAGTTGCCGAGGGTCAGTCGCATGCTGGACATGGCGCGGGCGAGATCGTCTATCTCGCGGATCGCCGAGTCTGGCCGCTCGCTCTCGCCGAAATCGAAGTGCTGGATCCGCTCGGCCTCCTGTGTCAGTGCCAGCAAGGGGGCGGCGGTGCGCCTCGCCACCAGCCAGATGACGGGCAGCAGCAGCAGCAGGCCGGCCAGGGCCCAGGCCAGGTTGCGCAGAGCGTCTTGGCGGGCCGGTGCTGTGAGCTCGTCCGCCGGTACCAGCAGGGCCAGATAGAAGGGGGAGTCCTCGTCGAGGGAGGAGAGGTTGACCAGCCAGTCTCGCCCATCCTCGGCGGCCAGTGTCAGCTCGGTCGGTTCGTGCAGCAGGGCAGGCCTGGAGGCCATCTCCTGTTGCAGCTTGGCCAGTATGGGATGCTTGAGCGCCGACAGCATGGGCAGGCGACTCAGTTGTTCGAAGCTGGGTAGTCGCTCGGGATCCGTTGCCAGCAGGGTACCGAACTCGTCGAACAGCACCAGCTGGCAGTGGCTGGGCAGGGGCAGCTCGCCGATGAGGGAGGAGAGCCCCTCCACACCGGCATCCAGCCCGATCACCGCCCGGCGATCATCGCTCTCCACCGCCAGCGTCATGCCCGGCTCCTTGGTGGTGAAGAAGAGATAGGGGTGGGTCACTATGATGCCCGTGCCCCAGCGGGCCTCCTTGTACCAGCCGCGGTCGCGGGGATCGAACTGGTAGTCCGGCATGGGCCGCCGCTCCAGCAGCCGCAGGCGCTGGTTGAAATAGAGAAACTCTCCCCGGCCCTCAGTCAGGCTCTGCACCAGCAGGTGGCTTCCGGGAGGGGGACTGTCCAGCAACCCCCTGGCCCGCTCGGTCAGCTTGCGCACCAGAAAGAAGTCGCCGTTCTCGTAACCGGCGTAGATGGCGCCATAGCTGGCGCTGTTGGCCAGCACCTCGGCCAGCTGGGGCAGGTAGCCTAGGCGGGACTCCAGGCTGGTCATGGCGGCCAGCTGGCCACTGCGCAGCAGGCTCAGGGACATGCGGGCCGGGCGCTGGTTCAGCTTGATGGCGAGCGCCAGCTGTTCCCTGTACTGCTGGAAGTTTTGCCGTTCGTGCTCCAGCCCCTGCTGCATGCCCTGCTGGAACTGCAGCATGATGAGGGCCCCCCCCAGCACGGAGAACAGCAGTATGAAAAGGGTGGCAATGTGCACGTAAAAGGGCTTGCTGCCGAGGCTTGCTTTTGTCATGGACCTGTCCTTGTCCTACGGGCGCTCCCCGCGATGATCTGCTAACAGTGTGCTCGCAAGATGACAAAAAGCATAGGAGCTGGCTGACAAGAGGAACCGCTATCTTCCGGCGCTCCCTGGTCGCCCTTTGCATGGTACGGGGGGCTGTTACCCCGGCAGCCTGGTCAGGTGATTCATTCAGATATCTCGTGCTACATTGCTCCACTGGTGAATCGCCTGTGAATCAATGGAGTGTCCCATGTCTGCCATCCCCTATTCAGTCCTGGATCTGGTGCCCGTCCCCGAAGGAAGCCAGCCAGCCGAGTCGTTCCGTCATTCGCAGGATCTGGCCCGGCATGCCGAGCGTTGGGGTTATCACCGCTATTGGCTGGCGGAGCACCACAACATGCCGGGGATCGCCAGTGCCGCCACCTCTGTGCTCATCGGGCATCTGGCCGGAGCCACCAGCACACTGCGGCTGGGGGCCGGCGGCATCATGCTGCCGAACCACTCCCCTCTGGTTATCGCCGAGCAGTTCGGCACCCTCGCCTCTCTCTACCCGGATCGCATCGATCTCGGCCTTGGCCGTGCGCCCGGCACGGATCAGCGCACCATGCAGGCGCTGCGCCGCCAGCGCAGCGGCGAGGTGGATGACTTCCCTGCGGACGTGCGCGAGCTGATGGGCTACTTCGGCGACGAGGTGGGCGCCGTGCAGGCGGTGCCCGGTCAGGGGCTGCACGTGCCGATCTGGCTGTTGGGTTCCAGTCTCTACAGCGCTCAGCTGGCGGCCGCCATGGGGTTGCCATTCGGCTTTGCCTCTCACTTTGCTCCCGGCCTGCTGTTGCAGGCACTCGAGATCTACCGTACCCAGTTCCGCCCTTCCGCGCGCTGGCCCAAGCCTTATGCGGTGGTCTGCATCAATGTGATCGCCGCCGACACAACCCGGGAGGCCCGCTTCCTTTTCACCACGCTCCAGCAGCAGTTCCTTCGCCTCTATCGGGGCGATGCTGGCAAGCTGCCGCTGCCGGTGCAGAGCCTGGGAGAGGAGTGGTCGCCCCGGGAGCTGATGGCGATGGAGCAGACCCTGGCTCGCTCCCTGGTGGGGGATCCGGATCAGGTGCGTCACGGCCTCAAGGCCCTGCTGGCCGAAACCGGGGCTGACGAGCTGATGTTCAACGGTCCCATCGTCGATCATCAGGCCAGGTTGCGCTCCTTCGAGATCGCCGCCGAGCTGATGCGGAGCCTGTGAAGGTCTGCCCGGGCGCGCTGGTCTGTGCGCCCGGGCATAGGTACCAATCCAACAGCTAGTTACAACTGATTGATTTTAAAGAATAGTCAGGTAGATGTCGGCCCTCTGTCGTATCACCACTGGCCTCACCGGCCCTATGCTGGCCCTGTCAGTCACCACAAGGAGTTCGAGATGATCGTCAGGAAGTTGAGATTGCAACGGGGTTGGTCCCAGGATCAGTTGGCGACCCTGACTGGCCTGAGTGTCCGCACCATACAGCGGATCGAGCAGGGCCAACAACCTGGACTGGAATCCCTCAAGGCCCTGGCCTCCGTCTTTGAGCTCGATGTGACTCAACTGCAGGAGAGCGAGATGAAAGGGAACGAGATAGATAGTCAGGGGACAGTGCATGTGGCCAGGGATGAGCGAGAGGCGATGAAGTTCGTCGAAGGGCTCAAAGGCTTCTACGGCCACCTGATCAGCTATGTGCTGGTGATAGGGGGGCTGTTTGTCATCAACTACCTGAGCAACCCGGATTACATCTGGGCCTGGTGGCCCATGCTGGGCTGGGGGCTGGGCCTGATGTCTCACGCCATCAACCTGTTCCAGCCATTCAAGCTGTTCGGGCCCGACTGGGAGCGGCGCCAGGTCGAGAAACGGCTGGGGCGCAAGCTGTAGGCCAGAGGTTCACCCATGAGAAACGGGCCCGACATTGCCGGGCCCGTTTTATTGTCCGTTTATCGCCTAACTCGGTGCTGGCTGGGCGGCTGCACCGACGGCTTATTTGGCGTAAGCGGGGCAGGGGGTCGCTATCAGGGCATCGTCTTCATAGCGCCAGAGGGTGAGGCTGTTGCCCCAGACGCAGCCGGTGTCCAGCCCCTTGATGTCGTCCTTGCCGGTGGCCCCCATCAGGGCCGCCCAGTGGCCGAACACCAGTATGGGGTCATCCACGTGGTGCTCCCGCTGCTCGAACCAGGGGCGCAGGCCAGGGGTGGACTCGGTGGGCCCCTTCTTGCACTTGAAGTCGAGTCGGCCATCGAAGTAGCAGAAGCGCATCCGGGTGAAGGTGTTGATGATGTAGCGGTAGCGCTCTATCCCCAGCAGATTTTCGTCCCAGCTATCGGGCTGATCGCCATACATGTTGTGCAGCAGCCAGCTGTACTGATCGCCGCGCAGCAGCGTCTCCACCTCGCGGGCGCAGTTGCGTGCCGTGTGGGCATCCCAGGCCGGAGAGAGACCGGCATGGATCATCATGATGGGCAGATCCGGGTGCTCCGCCAGCAGGGGACGGTGGCGCAGCCACTCCAGCAGCTCGTCCCGATCCGGGGCCTCCATCAGGGCCTGCAGCTTGTCTTTCTTCTTGAGGGGGGCGACTCCATGAGCCACCGCCAGTAGGTGCAGGTCGTGGTTGCCGAGCACGGTCACGGCGCGGCTTCCCAGTGACTTGACGAAACGCAGGGTGTTGAGAGAGTCCGGTCCGCGGGCGACCAGGTCGCCGCACAGCCAGAGGGTGTCGTTGTCGGGGTCGAATTCGGCAAGATCCAGCAGACGGCGCAGATCGTCGTAGCAGCCCTGGATATCACCGACGAAACAATTCGCCATGAAACCTCAGTTGATAATGTTGGGAACGGCCAGTGTGAAAGGGGCTATGGGGGCCTCAAACTGCTGCCCCGATTCGTCTTGCAGGGTGTAACTGCCTTCCATCACGCCGAAGGGGGTGGGGAGGGGAACGCCACTCTGATAGGTGAAGGTCTCGCCGGGGGCGATGAAGGGCTGCTCGCCCACGACCCCCGGACCTTCCACTTCCAGCATCTTGCCATCGGCATCCGTGATGAGCCAGCGCCGATGCAGCAGCTGCACCTTGCCCGGCCCCAGATTCTCTATCTCGATGAGATAGAGAAAATGGTAAGGATCCTCGGTGCCCGCCACATAGCTGGGGTGCGGGCGAACCACTATCCGGGGGGATGCCATGGGATCAGGCCTGCTGCTGATCGGCCAGCCAGTTGGCGATCATGACGAACTGCTCGAGGGAGAGGTTCTCCGGGCGCAGGTTGCCATCTATGCCAAGCTCGGTCAGCTGAGCGTCTGTGATGAAGTTGGAGAAGCTGTTGCGGATGGTCTTGCGACGTTGGCCGAAGCCCTCGGTGCAGACCCGGCTCAGGCAGCGGATGTCTTTCGCGACTATGGTCGGGTTCTTGTGCGGGATGAGGCGCACCACGGCCGAGTCGACCTTGGGGGCCGGCTTGAAGGCGCCCGGGCCCACTTCCAGCACAGGTACCACCTGGCAGTAATACTGGGTCATCACGCTCAGGCGGCCATAGGCCTTGCTGCCGGGACCGGCGGCCAGACGCAGTACCACTTCCTTTTGCAGCATGAAGTGCATGTCCTCCACCCGGTCGGCGAACTCGCACAGGTGGAAGATGAGCGGGGTGGAGATGTTGTAGGGCAGGTTGCCGAAGATGCGCAGGGGCGGTTTGCCTTCCCCCATCAGGGTGCCGAAGTCGAAGCGCATGGCGTCGGCCTCGATCACCGTCAGCTTGTCCTTGAGGGTCGGGTGCTCGCGCAGGCGAGCCGCCAGATCCCGGTCAAGCTCGACCACCGTCATCTTGTCCATCTGGGAGGCGACCGGTTCGGTCAGTGCCGCCAGACCCGGGCCTATCTCCACCAGGTTCTGACCCGGCTGCGGGTTGATGGCGGCGACTATCTGGTCGATCACATAGCGGTCGTGCAAGAAGTTCTGACCGAAACGCTTACGGGCCGTGTGGCCCATGTGCACCTTGTTGCTCTGCACCTTACTGCTCATATCTTTTTTTCTCTACCATCTGGATGGCGTGGTTAATCGCGGTAACCAGGCTGCCCGAGTCTGCCAGGCCCTTGCCTGCCAGATCCAGTGCTGTGCCGTGATCCACCGAAGTACGGATGAAAGGAAGTCCGAGAGTGATGTTGACCGAGTTGCCAAAGCCCTTGTATTTGAGCACTGGCAGCCCCTGGTCGTGGTACATGGCGAGTACCGCATCCGCATCCTTGAGGTATTTCTCCTGGAACAGGGTGTCGGCCGGCAAGGGGCCGACCAGATCGATCCCTTCCTGGCGCAGGCTGGCCAGGGCGGGCTCGATCACGTCGATCTCTTCACGGCCGAGATGGCCCCCTTCCCCGGCATGGGGGTTGAGGCCGCAGACGTAAATTCTGGGGTGTGCTATGCCGAACTTGCCCTTGAGATCCGCATCCAGGATGCGGATCACCTTGGCAAGGCGCTCCTGCGTGATGGCCATGGCCACGTAGGCGAGGGGAATGTGGGTGGTCGCCAGCGCCACCCGCAGCCCTTCGGTGGCCAGCAGCATCACCACGTCGGCGGTGTCTGACTGCTGGGCGAAGAATTCGGTGTGGCCGCTGAACGAGACGCCCGCCTGGTTGATGATCCCCTTGTGCACCGGCCCTGTCACCACGGCGGCGAATTCGCCGCTCAGGTTGCCGTCGCAGGCGCGCTGCAGGGTGGCCAGCACATAGGCGCCATTGCCCTCGTCGAGCTCGCCCGGCACCACGGGGGCGCCGAGGGGAACGGGACAGACCGTCAGGGTTCCCGCCCGCTGACCCCTCACGGGGGCTGCGGCATCATAGGGCTCCAGTTCGATGGGCAGCCCCAGCAGGGCGGCGCGCTCGCGCAGCAGCGCCGGGTCGGCGATCACCACCAGCTGGTGCGGCCAGTCCCGCTGGGCTATCTGCAGCACCAGATCCGGACCTATGCCGGCGGGCTCACCCGGAGTGATGGCAAGACGATGGCTGTTCATCTGCTCATCGCCCATTAATTAGGCTCGATCTGGATGTAGGCTTCGTCGCGCAGCTCATCCAGCCAGGCCTGGGACTCTTCGGTGAAGCGGCGGTTGAAGATGAGCTGATAGGCGCGCTGCTCCTGGGCCTTGCCGGTGGCATCCTGGCTGCGGCGATCTTCCAGCTGCACTATGTGCCAGCCGTGGCTGGTGCGGAAGGGTTCGCTGATCTGGCCCGGTTGCAGGCGGTTGACCATGTCGCGGAACTCCGGCACATAGACGTTGGGATCGGACCAGCCCAGCTCGCCACCCTGCACCGCAGAGCCCGGGTCTTCGGAGTACTTCTCCGCCATGCTGGCGAAGCTCGCCTTGCCGCTCTTGATGTCGTGCAAGATGCCGTCCAGAGTCCCCTTGGCCTTCTCCTCGCTCAGTATGATGGAGGGCTTGATCAGGATGTGGCGGGCCTTCACCTCGGTCTGCATCACCTGCTGCTGACCCTTGGTGTCGAAGATCTTGATGATGTGCAGACCGGCGCCCGAGCGCAGCGGTCCGACGATGTCACCCTTGCCGGCGCCCTGTACCGCCTCGGACATGAGGGTGGGCATCTCCTGCGGGCTCATCCAGCCCCAATCACCCCCTTCCAGGGCCTTGGGACCGTTACTCTCGGCGATGGCCAGCTTGCGGAAGTCTGCCCCTTCCTTCAGGGCGGCAAGGATGCGCTCTATCTTGGCCTTGGCAGCGTTGAGCTGCTCGGCGCTCGGGTTGTCAGGCAGGGCGACCTGGATGTGGCCGACGTGGTACTCGGTCTGTTGCTGACCCTGCTTGCTCAGGGCTTCGACCACCTGCTTCACCTCCTGCTCGGAGATGTTGATGCGGCGGCGTACCTGGCTGCGGCGTACCTCGTTCATCAGGATCTCGCGGCGGACCTCTTCCCGGTACTGGGCATAGGTCAGCCCTTCCCGTTCGAGCTGGGCACGGAGCTGCTCCAGGTTCATCTTGTTGTCGGCGGCGATGCTCTGGATGGCCTGCTCCAGCTGGGTATCGCTGATCTTGAGCCCCTGACGATCCGCCAGTTGCAGCTGCAGGCTCTCCTGGATCAGACGATCCAGCGCCTGCTTGCGCAGGGTGACGTCATCGGGCAGGGATTGGCCGCTCTCCTGGGCGGAGGCCTTCACCTTCTGCACCAGGGCTTCCTGCTGACTGGCCAGCACCACGTCTTTGTTGACCACGGCAAGCACCTTGTCCACCAGCTCGGGGGCGGCGAAGGCACCCTGGCTCATGACTCCAAACAGGCCTGCGGTCAGCAGGGAAATCAACGTCTTCTTCATATCCATCTCTCAAGGCGTTTGCCAGACCCGTTATTGGTCTCGCAGGTTAAACGGACGAATGTAAGGCAGTGCTTCGGTGTCCAGGGAGGTGCCCTTGGAGCCGGTACCCACGCTACCCAATCCTTTCATTTCAAATTGAATGCCGAGGCTGCGCTCGGACGTCGGGGCCAGGTTTACGTTGTCCGGCGTGTTGACCCACTCCAGGTTGAAGTTGATGCTCCAGCAGCAGGAGTCATATTTCAGCCCCACCTTGCGGTCAACTTTGACGTTCTGGTTGAGCTCCTGATAGTAGCCACCATAGAGGTGCCACTGGTCGTTGAGCGGCGTGGTCAACAGCAGGCCGATCTGGTTGAGGTCCGTCACCTGACCCTTGTGGTCCAGGTCGTAGTTGGCGTCCCGCACGAAGCGGTGGTTCACCTGGCTGATCAGCTTCTCGTGGCGGTACTCCAGAGCGCTGTTGGCCGAGCTTATCTGGCGCTGCTCCAGGTCATACTGCGCCCCGGCATGGGCATACCACTGTTCGTTGATCTTGGCATCCCCCTCGAACGAGAGCGGGGAGCGGGTATTGGTGCTCAGCGCGTCGCTGGAGTAGAGCTTGACCCTGGGCGCCACGAAGTCGAAGGCTTGGGCAACGGCCAGCCGAATTCGTTCATCGCCGGCCGGATCATAGATGCGGGTAGTGACACCGACCGAGAGTCGGTTGGAGTCGCTGATACGGTCCAGGCCGGCGAAACGGCGATCGCTGAACAGGCTGTAGTAGTCCTGGCGCATGGTGGTGGAGTCGTAGACGCCTATGTTGTCCTGATCCTTGTAGGGCACATAGAGGTACTGGAACTCCGGCTCCAGGGTCTGGCTGGCCCCTTCACCGAACCACTGCTGATCGCGCTCGAAGGTCATGCCGCCCTTGAGGCGGAACGAGGGCAGCACCCGGGTGATGATGCCTTCGTCCAGGGTGACGTCCCCCCCGCCCTGCGGAGTGAATCTGTTGGTGAAGGTGCTGCTCATGTCATCCGGCACCGTCTGATCGTAACGGGTGTACATCAGCTTGTACTGGCTGTCGAGGAAGTAACCGGCTTCGTCCACCAGGGGGATGGTCAGGGTCGGGGCCGTGTAGAAGCGGGTGCCGGTGTAGGCGGTGCCCTTGTTCTGTTCGACGGCCTGATCGTTGTTGTAGCCGAAGTTGGTCAGCTCGGTATTCCAGGCCAGATCGTACCAGTTGCCCTGCTGGTAATAGTTGTGGTTGATGCGCGGCATCAGCTCGTGGGGCTGCTGGGCACTGGCCAGCAGGATCTGGTAGGTACGCACCTCGGCGTTGAGGTTCCAGTTCTGCTGGAAGTAGCCGGCCTTCAGGGACTGCTGCAACTGGTTGTCGACCTGGGTCCCCACCTTGGGGGAGAAGTCGTTGAAGTAGTTGTAATCCTGATCCCGCACCTTGGTGTAGTCCACCGACACCTGCAGGGCGTTGTCCATGAACCTGGAGGTGTGGCGGGCGTTCAGCAGGTAGCGATGCCCATCGGACAGGTAGTCGTTGAGGCTGTCCGTCTCGTCGTACTGCTTGTCATTCGCCAGGTTCTCGAAGTAGAGGCTGCCGGTGTGGGCCGGATCCGGCATGTAGCGGAACTCAACCTGCTCCATCAGGCCCCGTCTGTCCATGAAGCGGGAGGTGATGGTGGCATCGTAGTTCGGCGCTATGTTCCAGTAGAACGGCTGGGTAATGTCCATGCCGTTCTTGGAGCTTTGGGTATAGCCGGGGTAGAGCAGGCCGGTCTTGCGCTCGTCCTTGATGGGGAAGTTGATATAGGGGAAATAGAAGACCGGGTAGTCATAGAGCCAGAGGCTGGCGTTCCAGGCTTCCCCGAACACCTCCGACTGGTCGATGTCGATGCTGCCGGCCTTCAGGGTCCAGGCCTCCTGACCCGGGGGGCAGGTGGTGTACTGGGCCCCCTCCAGGGTGATGTTCTGGTTGTTGTTGGTCATGGTGACTTTCTCGGCAAAGCCGCGCACCGGTGAGCCATGAACCTGATACTTGCCCCCTTCCAGCTCGGAGTTCTTGGTGTCCAGGTTGGATTTCAGGGTCTTGTCGCTGGTGACAGTAATCTGGCCATCGTTGTAATAGATGTTGCCGATGGCGATGACATCCCGGCTCTTTTGATCCAGCTGGGCATAGTCGGAGTCAAATTTGCGCACGCCCTGACGAACCTTGACGTCCCCCTCATAGACGGCTGTGCCGCCCTGCTTGGCTTCCAGTCGATCGGCATCCACCTCGACAGGTTGGGCATTGGCGTCCTGATCCGCGCTGGGCTTCTCGACCTTGGGGACATAGTCATAGCAGAGGCTGTCGAGGATCCCGGTGGCCGGTGGCGCGTTGAGGGGCACCGCCTGTACCGTGAGCGGACTCAGGGCAGGAACAAGGCTGATGGTCAGGGCGATGGGATAAGAACACCCCAGTGTCCATTTTGTCATGTGAAGGGCTCGCGCAATCCGTAGTAAAAACGGTTGATTCAGGGCATGCATTTTATGTCAGGATCCATCGAGTTGACATTGCATGTCATTGCTTTATGTTAGCCGGCAATGATAAAGCATTATTGCGGCCAGGGCTAACAGCCAAGTGCTGCTTTCCAATTTGGTTCCCGACTCATGCACGATCGCGCTTCCCTGCTTTTGCAATGGGCTCGCCGGATTACCGGTGATGCCAACCTCCAGTTGACCCTGATCTCCGGTGACGCCAGTTTCCGCCGCTACTTCCGTGGTGGTGACCTGGTGTGGGTGGATGCTAATCCGAAAACCGAAAAAAATCATGAATTCGTTCGCAATGCGGCCGCCCTGCACGCCGTGGGGCTGCTGGCTCCCGAGGTCAGGGCGGTGGACTACGAGCAGGGCCTGCTGGCGGTGACGGATCTCGGGGACACCCAGCTTATCGGCTGCCTGAACGAGGGCAACGTGCTGGCCTGGTATGGCAAGGCCATAGGGCTGCTGCCACGGCTGGGAGCGGTCGGGTTGGCGCTCGAGCCCTTCGACGAGGCCTTCATGGCGCGCGAGAATGCCATCTTCCCCGAGTGGCTGCTGGGTCATCACCTGAATCTGAGTCTCGACGAGACCGAACAGCAACTGCTGGACGAGATGTTCGCCTGCCTCACCGAGAACAACCTGGCCCAGCCCCAGGGGGTGATGCATCGGGACTTCCACAGCCGCAACCTGATGGTGTGTGGTGGTGACAGGCCCGAGACCAGTACCCTGGCCATCATCGACTTCCAGGACATGGTCATGGGTCCCTTGAGCTACGACCTGGTCTCCCTGCTGAAAGACTGCTACGTGCGTTGGCCCGATGAGGTGATCGAACAGGGCATGGGCCAGGGCTTCGATACTCTGAGTCGGGCGGGCCTGCTCGGCGGGCTCGATTATGCCAGCTTCCGTCGCCACGCCGACCTGACCGGCATGCAGCGCCACCTGAAGGCGGCCGGCATCTTCACCCGCCTTTACCATCGCGACGGCAAGTCCGGCTACCTCAAGGACATTCCCCGTACCCTGGGCTATGTGGTGGATGTCTGTCACCAGCATGGTGCCGAGCATCCGGTGCTGGCCCGCTTCGGCGACTGGTTGCAGCGGATCGTGATGCCAGACTTGGCCCGGGTAGCAGAGGCTCGGCGTGCCGGGGAGCCGACATGAAGGCGATGATCCTGGCCGCGGGCCGTGGCGAGCGAATGCGCCCGCTCACCGACCTGCTGCCCAAGCCGCTGCTGGCGGTGGGGGGCAAGCCCCTCATCGTCCACCACATCGAGAAGCTCAAGGCGGCCGGGGTGACCCAGCTTGTGATCAACCACGCCTGGCTCGGCCACAAGCTGGTGGAGGCGCTCGGCGATGGCCGCCAGTTCGGGGTCGAGATCCTGTGGTCGGCGGAGGATAACGCCCTCGAGACCGCGGGCGGCATAGTGCAGGCATTGCCACTGCTGGGCGCGGAGCCCTTTCTGGTGATCAATGGCGATACCTGGATTGACGGGGATTATGGCACTCTGGTGAATCAGCCGTTGGCGGATGACCTGGCCCATCTCTGGCTGGTGCCCAATCCGCCCCAGCATCCTCAGGGGGATTTCTCCCTGCAAGCTGGCCGGGTGCTGGATGCGCCGGCCCTGACCTTCAGCGGCGTCGGCCTCTATCACCCGGCGGCCTTTGCCTCCCTGCCTTGCGGTGCTCGCAAGCTGGCCCCCCTGCTGCGCGACTGGATGGCGCAAGGCCGGATCGGTGGCAGCCTGCTGGCCGGCGAGTGGCGGGACATAGGCACCGTCGATCGGCTGCGCGAGCTGGATGACCAGCTGCTTGCCGACACTCATTAACATCACGAGGTCTTGAACCATGCGTATTTGGGGTAAGGTGCTTGGCGCCTTCTTCGGTTTTCTGCTCGGCAACATCTTCGGCGCCCTGCTCGGCCTCTGGATCGGCCATCGCTTCGATCGGGGCATGGGGATGAGTTTCCGCCGTGCCCCCAGCCAGCAGCAGCAGGCGGTCTTCTTCCACGCCACCTTCGCCGTCATGGGCCACATCGCCAAGGCGAGCGGTCAGGTCACCGAGCACGAGATCAGGGTCGCCTCCAGCCTGATGGACAGGATGCATCTCTCCGGCGAGCAGCGGGTGCGAGCCCAGGAGTCGTTCCGCCAGGGCAAGGAGAGCGATTTCCCGCTGCGCGAAACCCTGGCGGAGTTCCGCCAGGCCAGCCTGGGGCAGCGCGACATCTTGCGTTTCTTCCTGGAGGTGCAGCTGCAGGCCGCCTTTGCCGATGGCAAGGTGGAGGCCAACGAGCGTGCCATCCTGCAGACCATAGCGGACGAGCTCGGCTTCAGCCGTATCGAGCTGGCGCGGATCCTGGCGATGGCGGAGGCGCAGATGAACTTCTTCCACCGTCAGCAGCAGGGAGGACAAGGGCAGCAATACCGGCAGGAGGCCCCTTCCCAGGATCGCCTCAAGGATGCCTACCAGCTGCTGGGGGTGAGCGAGAGCGACAGCGATCAGGAGATCAAGCGCGCCTATCGCAAGGAGATGAGCAAGCATCACCCGGACAAGCTGGCCGCCAAAGGGCTGCCGCCGGAGATGATGGAGATGGCCAAGGAGAAGACCCAGGAGATCCAGCAGGCCTGGGAGTGGATCCGCGAGGCCCGCGGCATCCGTTGAACCTGGCCCTTTGCCAGCCATAAAAAATGCCCGTCGATGACGGGCATTTTTGTATGCGAAAGACGGGGTTAGTGGCTGTCGACCCAGACGAACTTGAGCACGAACAGCAGGGCTACCACCAGCACGCAGGGGTTGATCTCGCGCCAGCGGCCGGTGCCTGCCTTCATCACGCAGTAGGAGATGAAGCCCACTGCTATCCCCTCGGTGATGGAGAAGCTGAACGGCATCATCACCGCTGTCATGAAGGCCGGAACCGCTTCGGTCAGGTCTTCCCACTTGACCCGGGTCAGCTCGGAGCACATCAGCACGCCCACGTAGATAAGGGCGCCCGCAGCGGCGTACGCCGGCACCATGGCGGCGACCGGGGAGAAGAAGATCGCCAGCAGGAACAGAACGCCGACCACTATGGCGGTCAGGCCGGTACGGCCGCCGACGGCCACCCCCGAGCTGCTCTCGATATACGCCGTGACCGAGGAGGTGCCCATGAAGGCGCCGCCCACCGAGCTCACGCTGTCCACCAGCAGCGCCTGCTTCATGCGCGGGAAGTGGCCCTTGTCATCCGCCAGCTTGGCGCGGTTGGTGACGCCGATCAGGGTGCCGGAAGAGTCGAACAGGTTGACCAGCATAAAGGAGAAGATGATCCCCGCGAGACTGATGTCCAGCGACCCCATCAGGTCCAGCTGACCGAAGACGGGGGTGATGCTCGGCGGCACAGAGACGAAGCCCTTGAAGGTCACGTCGCCGAACAGCCAGCCCAGGGTGGTGGTGACCACTATGGCGATCAGCACGGCGGAGTGCACGCCGCGGGCGGAGAAGATGCAGATCAGGAAGAAGCCGAGCAGCCCCAGCAGGCAGGGCAGGGAGGTGAGGTCGCCCACTGTTACCATGGTGGCGGGGCTCGCTACCACTATGCCGGCGTTGTGCAGGCCGAGCAGGGCGATGAGCAGACCTATGCCGGCTGTGATGCCGACCCGCAGGGTGAGCGGGATGTTGGCAATCAGCCAGTAGCGCACCCGCAGCAGGGTGAGGATCAGCAATCCTAAGGCACCCCAGAAGATGGTGCCCATGCCGACCTGCCAGGAGTAGCCCATGCCAGCCACCACCACGAAGGCGAAGAAGGCATTCAGCCCCATGGCGGGGGCCAGGGCGATGGGCAGGTTCGCCAGCAGCCCCATCAGTATGCTGCCGATGCCGGCGATGAGGCAGGTGGTGACGAACACGGCCTGGGTGTCCATGCCCGCCGCAGAGAGGATCTGCGGGTTGACGAACACTATGTAGACCATGGTCAGGAAGGTGGTGATGCCGGCGATGACCTCGGTGCGGGCCGTGGTGCCATGGCCTTTCAGGGCAAACAGGCGCTCGAGCAATCCTTGCCCGGCGGCCTGGCTGGCAGCTTGGTGTTGTTGATTCATGTTGGATTCCAATGGGTGACGTGAAATAAGCAGCAGGCGAACGGCCAATCCCATCCATGCGGGGTAAATGGCCCTGTTTCTGGCGACTGAGTGACCAGACTCGTCCTGATACCGTGACAGCGCGCACATTTTTACACAGGCCGCGACGTTTACAAACCCCGGATCTGCGAGGGGGATCAATGAATAGAGTAAAAATTCAAACGTTTGCCCATCGAGAGGTAAAAACAAGGTTCGATAGAGGCTTGTGCCGCGATGGCGACCCTCAGAGGCTCTTGAGGTAGCGCTCCACCAGCTGGGCCAGCACGGCGTCGCTGTGCTCCTGCAAGGTGGCGAGCGTCAGCCCCATGCGCTGCAGCAGCAGGCTGGCCTGCGCCTCGCTCAGGGTGCGCCCGTCGATGAAGTAGGCCTGTTCGGGCAACTGCTTGTCATGACGGGGGAGCAGCACCCAGCTCACCCGATCGGGTTCGATGGCGGCAAAGATACGGCCGGCCGCAGCGCAGAAGGTATCGATGTGGCGCTTGCCATCCGGGCCCAGGCAGCCGGGTTCGATCCGGATCTGGATGGTGAGTCTCTTCGGGGGGGCGCTGGTCTGGGTCATCGGTGAGTGCCGGTAGGGGGAAGCGGGAAGATTGTAAGCGAAAAGGCAAGAGAAAGGGGAGCACGGGCTCCCCTTGAGACGTTGCAATCACCCCGATGGGGCGATGCGCTTGTCTATCTGGAGCGGTGCGGTTGGTCCGCCTCACTCCATCGCCAGACGCAATTATTTGGTAATGCGTTTGTACTTGGCGCGGTGTGGCTGAACCGCATCGGCGCCGTAGGTCTTCTTCTTCCACTCTTCGTATTCGGTGAAGTTGCCCTCGAAGAAGGCAATCTTGCCCTCGTCCTGGTAGTCCAGGATGTGGGTGGCGATACGGTCGAGGAACCAGCGATCGTGGGAGATGACCATGGCACAGCCCGGGAACTCCAGCAGGGCGTTCTCGAGGGCGCGCAGGGTTTCGATGTCCAGATCGTTGGTCGGTTCATCCAGCAGCAGCACGTTGCCGCCGGTCTGCAGCAGCTTGGCCAGGTGAAGACGGCCGCGCTCACCACCGGAGAGCTCGCCGACCCGCTTCTGCTGATCGGCGCCCTTGAAGTTGAAGCGACCTATGTAGGCACGGCTCGGGAACTCGTAGTTGCCGATGCGCAGTATGTCCTGACCGTCGGCGACCTCTTCGAACACCGTCTTCTTGTCGTTCATGCTGTCGCGGAACTGATCCACAGACGCCAGCACCACTGTGTCGCCCAGGGTGATGGTGCCGGAGTCCGGCTGCTCCTGGCCCGACATCATGCGGAACAGGGTGGATTTACCAGCGCCGTTCGGACCTATGATGCCGACGATGGCCCCCTTCGGAATGGCGAAGGAGAGATCGTCGATCAGCTGCCTGTCACCATAGGACTTGCAGAGGTTCGCCACCTCGACCACCTTGTCGCCGAGACGGGGTCCGGGCGGAATGAACAGCTCGTTGGTCTCGTTGCGTTTCTGGTAGTCGTTGGTGTTGAGCTCCTCGAAGCGAGCCATACGAGCCTTTGACTTGGCCTGACGGCCTTTCGGGTTCTGACGCACCCACTCCAGCTCCTTCTCGATGGACTTGCGACGGGCAGCTTCCGAGCTGGCTTCCTGAGCCAGACGGGCGTCCTTCTGCTCCAGCCAAGAGGAGTAGTTGCCTTCCCAGGGGATACCCTCGCCGCGGTCCAGCTCCAGGATCCAGCCCGCCACGTTGTCGAGGAAGTAACGGTCGTGGGTGATGGCGACGACTGTGCCCTCGTAGTCGTGCAGGAAGCGCTCCAGCCAGGCCACGGATTCCGCATCCAGGTGGTTGGTCGGTTCGTCCAGCAGCAGCATGTCCGGCTTTTCCAGCAGCAGGCGGCACAGGGCTACCCGGCGGCGCTCACCACCTGAGAGGTGTTTGATCTGGGCATCCCAGGCCGGCAGGCGCAGGGCGTCAGCCGCGCGCTCCAGCTGGTTCTCCATGTTGTGACCACCCTGGGCGGCTATGATGGCTTCCAGCTCACCCTGTTCGCGGGCCAGCTTGTCAAAATCCGCATCCGGGTCGGCATAGGCCGCATAGACCTCATCCAGGCGAGCCATGGCGCGTTTCACCTCGCCGACCGCCTCTTCCACCGCCTCGCGGACTGTCTGCTCCGGATCCAGCTTGGGCTCCTGGGGCAGGTAGCCGATCTTGATGCCGGGTTGCGGACGGGCTTCCCCTTCGATCTCGGTGTCGATCCCCGCCATGATGCGCAGCAGGGTGGATTTACCGGCACCGTTCAGACCCAGCACGCCTATCTTGGCGCCCGGGAAGAAGGAGAGGGAGATGTTCTTGAGGATATGACGCTTGGGCGGCACTACCTTGCCGACCCTGTTCATGGTGTAAATAAATTGAGCCATTGGCTAATTCTCTTCCTTTTCAGTAGTTTAATGTCTTTGCATTAACAAACTGACGTCGTGGTGGGGCCTGGTCGGCAGTGGCCGACCCGGTTCCAAAAAACCCGTCGATTGTAAACCAATGGGAAGAGGGCGGCAAAGTGGACAACCGGGGGGCATGTGGTGCAGGGAGCCCCTCCGGCAGAGGGATGAATAGAGGAGAGGGATATCTGACACATGGGTGGCCAAGGTCCCGGGTCGGGCTGGCTTAAGACTTCCTTAAGTCTGGCTCGATAGGATTCATCAAGTGCCCTTGAGAAGCAGTGGGGTCAGCGGGGCTGCCTGGTGCTCTTGGCCGGGTCCTGTCCCGAGTAGTAGAGCACCCGCTGCACATACTCTTGGGTCTCCTGGTAGGGCGGTACGCCGCCATGGCGGATCACGGCCTGTTCACCGGCGTTGTAGGCGGCGCTGATCCTGACCCAGTCGGGACCAAACTGCTTCTCCAGCCACTTCAGGTAGATCATGGCGCCTCGGATGTTCTGCTGGGCATCGAAGGGGCGGGTCACGCCGAAGCGCACCTGGGTCTCGGGAATGAGCTGCATGACCCCTTGCGCCTGCTTGGGGGAAACGGCTGTGCTGTTGAGATTGGACTCGGCGATGGCGATGGCGAGCGCCAACTGGGGGTTGACCTTGTGACGGTGGGCTGCCTGGCGGATCATGACGGCCAGCTTCTGTTTGGTGAGGGATTGCCGGGCCAGATAACTATCCTGATCGAAGGGTGTGCTGGGGCGTACCCAGGGTGCGCCACCTCCGCCTCCGCCGATACCGCAGGTGCCCAGGGGGGCGTTGCCCACCCGCTCGTTGTAGTAACGAGCGGCTTGCTGATTGCCAAGGCGCATGGCCATGGCGAGGTAGGCGTTGGCGTGGCGAGGGCTGCGGATCCCCTGGGGTCCTCTGGCCAGCAGGCGGCCGATGCGATAGTAGGCCTCCGGGTTGCCCAGGCTGGCCGCGGTGCAGTAGTGGGCTATGGCTCGCCGCGGGTTGCTCTGTTCCATGGCGGCGCCCTGGCGCAAGGCGCTCATGGCCTTGGGGGCCTGGCGAAAGGTGTCGGCATGGGAGGAGGTGGCAAGCAGTAGCAGGACTCCCCAGCCCCAGGTGCAGAGTCTCTGCATGATGGATACCTCGAATTTTGTATCCGCAAGATATAGGCCCGATATGGGGGAGGCGCCAGCCAGGGGATGGAACATCTGGTTATGTGTCAGGCCATCAGAGATGAAAACGGTCTGGAACTTTTGGCAGGGAAAAAAGCGCTCTTGGTGAGTGTGAAGGGGGGGCTGGGGTTTGCGCGGCCAGGCACTCTGCTCGCGCCATCACCCAAATTGATAGATTTATTATTTTTGGGGCAATAAACTGCCGTGCTTGCTGTCTAACGCCTTGTATTTGCATGATGTTAGTCAGCTTGTCGAGAGAATGTTAATGAGGAAAGCGGTCGGGTCGATTGCGTTCCTCGTCATGGTCGGGAACTTCATATGCTTGATTCAATCGATGTCTCTGTCGTGGTGCCCGCCAAGGATGAGCGGGACAATTTGGCCCCCCTCATCGGCGAGATAGATGCCGCGCTGGCGGGGAAATACAGCTACGAGCTGATCTATGTGGACGATGGCAGCGAGGATGACAGCTATGCCGTCCTGTGCGATCTGAAGAGACGTTATGCCGGGCTGCGCCTGATCCGCCATGCCAGGGCCGTCGGCCAGAGCATGGCGGTGCTCAGTGGCGTGCGCCAGGGCCGCGGCGACTGGCTGGTGGTGCTCGACGGGGATGGCCAGAACGATCCGGCCGACATTCCCGCCATGCTGGAGGAGGCCAAGCGCCGCTTCGCGCAAGATCCCACGCAAGTGGGACTTATCGGTCACCGCGTCAACCGCCGGGATGATTGGGTCAAGCGGCTCTCCTCCAGACTGGCCAACGGTTTTCGCGATCTGCTGCTGCGCGACGGCATCCCGGATACCGGCTGCGGTCTCAAGGTGGTGCGGCGCGACTGGTATCTGCGCTTGCCCGGCTTCAACCACATGCACCGCTACATTCCGGCCCTGATCCAGGCCCAGGGCGGGCGCATGTCCCCCTGGCCGGTCAACCACAGACCACGGCAGGCGGGTGTCTCCAAATACGGGGTCTGGAATCGGCTCTGGGTCGGGCTGGTGGACGTGGTCGGCGTCTGGTGGCTGCAACGCCGCTCCAAGGTGGTCGAAGTCAGGGAGATGCTGGAGTGATGGACACCCTGCTTTCGTTGCCGTTGGGGTGGCTGATATGATCGATTCCCTGCTCTCCATGGAGCTGACCTGGTTCGACTGGACCGGCCTGCATGTCACCGGCTGGAAGCTCATCGGTTACACCGGGGCGCTGATGTTCGGTGGCCGCTGGCTGGTGCAGTTCCTGGCCTCCAAGCGTGCCGGTCGGCCCGTCATTCCGCGCCTGTTCTGGTACATGAGCGTGCTCGGCAGCCTGATGACCCTGAGCTATTTTGTTTTCTCCCCCAAGCAGGACTCCGTCGGCGTGCTGCAGAATCTCTTCCCCACCTTCACCGCCCTCTACAGCCTCTATCTGGATATCCAGCACCGGGGCTGGAAGCGGGACAAGCTCGTCAACGACAACGAGATCCACCATGGTAAATGAGCATGTCCGGTTCAGCCGCTTTTCTCTGGTCATCCTGCGCAAAGGCTGGAGACGTGGCAAGCTCGTCGATATCAATGAGGTGCGCCATGGTAAATGACCGCTCACTGCTCAATCAGAGCTCTCTCGGTTGGCTGCTGCTGATCGCCCTGATAGTGCTGGGTGCCGGCCTCGGGCTGCGGGACCCCTGGCCCGCCGACGAGCCGCGCTTCGCCCTGGTCGCCAAGGAGATGGTGGAGAGCGGGCAATGGCTCTTCCCCATGCGCGGCGGCGAGATCTACCCTGACAAGCCCCCCCTGTTTATGTGGGGCATCGCCATCGGCTATCTGCTGACCGGCTCCATCAAGGTGGCCTTTCTGCTGCCCTCCCTGCTGGCGGGTCTGCTGACCATCCTGCTGGTGTGGGATCTGGGTCGCCGCCTGTGGAACCCGGCGACGGGCTTCATGGCCGGGCTGCTGCTGCTGTTCACCGTCCAGTTCACCCTGCAGGCCAAGACGGCCCAGATCGATGCGCTGGTCACCTTCTTCATCACCCTGGGAGTTTACGGTTTCGTCCGCTTCCTGCTCTGCGGGGGAGGCTGGCGCTGGTACTGGCTCGGCTGGTTTGCCGCCGGGCTCGGCATCATTACCAAGGGGGTGGGGTTGCTGGCCCTGCTGATCCTGATCCCGGCAGTCTGGACCCACAGAGACAGGATCCGTGCCGCCTCCCGTGCCGACTGGTTGAAGGCGCTGGCGGGGCCGCTCTTCATGCTGCTGGCCATCGGCCTGTGGCTGGTGCCCATGCTGACCGCCGTGGCCCAGAGCGGGGACCCAGTGCTGCAGGCCTATAGAGACAACATACTGCTGCGCCAGACAGTGACCCGCTATGCGAATGCCTGGCATCACGTCAAACCCTTCTGGTACTACCTCAGCTCGGTGATCCCGCCGTTCTGGCTGCCCCTCTCCCTGCTGCTGCCCTGGCTGGTGGTGGCGTGGCGCAAGGCCATCCAGGAGCAGGACAAGCGCATCATGCTGCTGCTCGGTTATCTGGTGCTGGTGGTGCTCTTCTTCTCCCTGTCGCCGGGCAAACGCGGCGTCTATGTCACGCCGGGCACGCCGGCCCTGGCGCTGCTGACAGCTCCCTACATGGGGGCGCTGCTGGCGCGGGTCTGGCCCGGGCGTCTGCTGGGCGGGCTCGGCTGGCTGCTGGGGATCCTCTGCGTGGGTGGCGCCGGGGCCCTGGCCGTCAGCGACAAGCTGGCGAACCGGCTGGGGGATTTGGGATCGGCCCCCTGGCTGCCCCTGCTGGTGCTGGGCGTTGCGCTGCTGCTGGTCAATGCGCTGCTGCGCCGGGCGCCGCTCAGCGCCATCCTCTGTTCGCTGGCTGTGGGCTGGCTGCTCTACTCCTGCTGGATCTGCGTACGCCTCAACGACATGCGCACGCCGCAGGGGGTGATGGCGTTGACGGCGCAGAAGGTGCCAGCGGGGGACGAGCTGCTGCTTGCCGGTTTCAAGGAGCAGCACCTGCTGTTCGCTCGGCAACCCGTGCAACATTACCCCTACCTGCTGGGGGATGGGGAGCAGGCTCGCGAGGCGGCGGCCTGGGTGGCGGCCGCGCCCAGGCGCCATGTGCTGGGCAGCGCGGATCTGATGGTGCTGTGTTTCGAGCCCGAGAAGATGGAAAACCTCGGCAACCGCCATCGCACCGACTGGCTGCTGGCGGGGGCTGAGGCCCTCAAGCCCGCATGCCAGGGGTTGACCCCAAGGCTCGAACCCTTCCGCTATACCCCGGGCCCCTGAGGCCGGGACCCAGCAAGAGGGGCTGCCAGTGGCAGCCCCTTTTCATCTCGGGCGATGGGGTCAGACCCCGTAGTAGGCCCTGTACCAGTCGACGAAGCTGGCGACCCCCTCCTCAAGCCCGACTCCGGGTCTGTAGCCGGTGGCATCGAACAGCGCCTGGGTATCGGCCCAGGTCGCCAGCACGTCCCCGGCCTGCATCGGCAGCAGGTTGCGGATGGCCCGCTTGCCGAGCGCCACCTCTATGGCCTCCACGAAATCCAGCAACCGCACCGGGCTGCCATGCCCGATGTTGAAGAGGCGGTAGGGGGCCGGGCTGGCGTCGGCGGCTCCCTGCCAGGCCGGGTCTCCTTGCGGGGGCCTGTCCGCGACCCGGATCACCCCCTCCACTATGTCGTCGATATGGGTGAAGTCCCGGCTGAGCTGGCCCTGGTTGTAGATGTCGATGGGCTCGCCGTTCAGGATGGCGCGCACGAACTTGAACAGCGCCATGTCGGGGCGCCCCCAGGGGCCGTAGACGGTGAAGAAACGCAGGCCCGTGGTGGGCAGCCCATAGAGATGGGAGTAGGAGTGGGCCATCAGCTCGTTGGCCTTCTTGCTCGCGGCATAGAGGGAGACGGGATGATCCACCCCGTCCGAGGTCTTGAACGGCATCTGCTCGTTGAGGCCATACACCGAGCTGGAGGAGGCGTAGACCAGGTGCTGCACCCCGTGATGGCGGCATCCCTCCAGCACGGTGAGGGTGCCGTTGAGGTTGCTGTCGGCGTAGGCGAAGGGGTTGTCCAGCGAATAGCGCACCCCGGCCTGTGCCCCCAGGTGGATCACCCGATCGAACCGCTCGCGGGCAAAGAGCGCCGCCATGGTTGTGCGATCGGCGAGATCACATCGCTCGAAGCGAAAACCGGGCAGTGGCAGCAGCAGTGCCAGCCGCGCCTCCTTCAGGCTCACCTCGTAGTAGTCGTTGAGGTTGTCCAGGCCAACCACCTGATGGCCGTCGCGGCAGAGCCTATGCGCCACATGGAAGCCGATGAAGCCGGCGGCGCCGGTGACCAGATATTTCATTGCCGTTGCTCCTCGCGCAGCCCGGTGGCCAGGCTGTCGCCCCGGCCTATGGCGTAGTAGGTGAAGCCGCGCTGGCGAAGGCGGGCCGGGTCATAGAGGTTGCGCCCATCGATGATGACGGCCTGCTTCAGGGTCTGCCGCACCAGCTCGAAGTCCGGGGCGCGGAACTGCTGCCATTCGGTGCAGATGAGCAGGGCGTCGGCCCCCCTGAGGGCGGCCTCCTGGGTACCGCACAGGGTCAGATCGTCCCGCAGGCCATAGAGGCGCTGGGCCTCGCTCATGGCCTCGGGATCGAACGCCTGCACCTTGCCACCGGCGGCCCAGATCGCCTCCATCAGCACCCGGCTCGGGGCTTCGCGCATGTCGTCGGTATTGGGCTTGAAGGCCAGGCCCCAGAGGGCGAAGGTCCGCCCCCTCAGATCGCTGCCGAAGTGCTGCTGCAGGCGGGCCATGAGCTTGTGCTTCTGGCCGTCGTTGACCCGCTCCACCGCATGGAGCAAAGGGGCGTCGCAGCCAATCTGGCTGGCGGTGTGGATCAGCGCCTTGACGTCCTTGGGGAAGCAGGAGCCGCCATAGCCGCAGCCGGGATAGATGAAGTGATGGCCGATGCGCGGGTCGGCGCCTATGCCCTTGCGCACGGCTTCGATGTCGGCCCCGAGCTTCTCCGCCAGGGTGGCCATCTCGTTCATGAAGGAGATCTTGGTGGCCAGCATGGCGTTGGCGGCGTACTTGGTCAGCTCGGCGCTGCGGGTGTCCATCTGGATGATGCGATCCCGATTGCGGTTGAAGGGAGCATAGAGCTCTTCGAGCAGGGATATGGCGTGGGCCGAGTCGGTGCCTATGATGATGCGATCCGGCCGCAGGCAGTCGGCCACCGCGGCCCCCTCCTTGAGAAACTCCGGGTTGGAGACCACCTCGAGGGGCAAGTTGACCCCGCGATCGCGCAGGATGGCGGCGATATGCTGGTGCACCCGGTGGGCGGTGCCGACCGGCACTGTGCTCTTGTTGACCACCACCTTGCCGTCCTGCATCAGCCGCCCTATGGTGCCGGCCACTGCCAGCACGTGCTGCAGATCGGCCGAGCCGTCTTCATCGGGCGGGGTGCCAACCGCGATGAAGATGAGCTCGGCGAACGCCACCCCCTCGGCCATCTCAGTGGTGAATTGCAGACGACCGGCCTGATGGTTGGCCTGCACCAGGGGGGCGAGGCCGGGCTCGAAGATGGGGATCATCCCCTCTTTGAGGCGCTCGACCTTGACGGCATCCACGTCCACGCAGGTTACCCTGTGGCCCATCTCGGCGAGCACCGCGGCCTGAACCAGCCCCACATAACCTATCCCGAATACGCTGACTCTCATCTGCTGTCGCTCCGCAGCCTGTGGCAAGTGGGTCATTTTAGAACGATTCCTGCCTGTTGGCAGCGAGATAGCCCGGGTTTTTCAGGCGCTCTTCAGGCTGGCTTCAGCTTGAGAGGGGGAGGGCGTGACATATTTTGGTGCAAGGGTTGTAACGCGGCGCTGACGCGCACCATTTCGGCGCATTCGATCCCGTACTTGTGATCCTGGTCACTCAAAATGGACACTGTGACCATAACGAAGTCCCGACTCACGGGGCTCGCGCCCGTCACCGGGCCTCAGACACTCTTTTCACTTCGCTACTGGACATAAGGTTATGGACAACACCCCCCGTTCGGCCCATCCGTTCTATGAGGATGTGCTCGCCCTGCTGACCGCGGCAGGCTTCGTTTCCCTCGGCATCTTCCTGTTTCATCAGGTCGGTCTGCTCACCGGCGGCACTGCCGGCCTGGCGCTGCTGCTGCAGCAGGTCACTGGCCTGAGCTTCGGTCTGCTGTTCTTCTGCATGAATCTGCCCTTCTATGCCCTGGCCTGGCTCAGGATGGGGCCACGCTTCACCCTCAATACCTTCGCCGCCGTGGCGACCGTCTCCTTCATGACGGATCACCTCAACGCCGTGCTGCAGATAGGCAAGATAGAGCCCGTCTATGCTGCCCTGATCGGCGGCACCCTGATCGGCATGGGGTTGCTCATCATGTTCCGCCACAAGGCCAGCCTGGGTGGCTTCAATATCCTGGCGCTGTTTATTCAGGATCGTTTCGGCATCCGTGCTGGTAAGCTGCAAATGGGGCTGGATTGCGCCATCGTCATCGCCTCCTTCTTCGTGGTCTCCCCCTGGCTGCTGGCACTCTCAGTGGTGGCGGCCATCATCTGTAACCTGGTGTTGACACTCAATCACAAGCCGGGCCGCTACCAGATCGCCTGAGCCCCTTCACTTTGCAGACAAACAGAGCGCCCTTGGGCGCTCTGTTTGTTTCTTCTTCTTATTAGCTAATTACACCACCATGGGTTGTCCCGTCTCGGGGTGGTGGATCACCTGGGCGGGATAATCGTAGAGGCGGGCGATAAGTTCGGGGGTGAGCACCTCTGCCGGTGAGCCGTCCGCTATCAGCCTGCCCTGCTCCAGCATCACCAGCCGATCGGCGTAGCGCGCCGCCAGATTGAGATCGTGCAGCACCACCAGCACGGCGGTGTTGCGGGCGGCCAGGGCGCGGGCCATGGTGAGCAGCTGATGCTGGTACTTGAGATCGAGGGCCGAGGTGGGCTCGTCCAGCAGCAGCAGCCGTGGCTGCAAGGGATCCGACGGCCGTCCCGGTGACGGCTCCTGCCAGATCTGGGTCAGCACCCGGGCGAACTGCACCCGCTGGCGCTCCCCTCCGGAGAGGCCGGGGTAGAGGCGGCCGGCCAGGTGCTCGACCCCGGCATGGGCCATGGCGGCCTTCACTATCTGATCGCGGCGGCTGGCGGGCTCGCTGTGAGGCAGCCGCCCCATGGACACTACCTCCTCGCACAGAAAGGGGAAGCTCAGGGACGAGCTCTGGGGCAGCACTCCGACTCGGTGGGCCAGGGCATCGCCGGCCCACTCTTGCCGCTTGCGACCGAACAGGGAGATGGTGCCGTCATAGGCCAGCTCGCCGGTCAGACACTTGAGCAGCGAGCTCTTGCCCGCCCCGTTCGGGCCGAGCAGGGCGGTCAGACTGCCCCCATGCAGGTCGAGATCCAGGCTGTCCAGGATGAGGCGATTGCCCCGTGTGAGGCTGACACCGCGGCAAGCGAGCAGGGGGGAGGGGGATCCGGGCAAGATGGCGTTCTCCTGTTACAGCGTCCGGCGACTCTTGACCAAGAGCCAGATGAAGAAGGGGGCACCCAGCAGGGCGGTGATGATGCCCACCGGCAGCTCGGCCGGCGCCAGCAGGGTGCGGGCCAGCATGTCGGCCCCCAGCAGCAGGGCGGCGCCGAGCAGGGCGCTGAGCGGCAGCAGCCTGACGTGATTGGGCCCGGCCAGCAGCCGCACCAGGTGGGGTACCACCAGACCGACGAAGCCGATCATGCCGGCCACCGCCACCGCGACGCCGACACCGGCGGCGGTGAGCAGGATGAGGCGTCGCTTCAGAGCCTGCACGTTCACTCCCAGGTGGCGCGCCTCACCCTCGCCCAGCAGCAGGGCGTTGAGGGGGTTGGCATCGCGCATGAAGAGCCACAGCAGGGCGACCAGGGTCAGCAGCGCCAGCCCCACGTCCACCGACTTGCCGGCGGCCAGGGAGCCCATTTGCCACAGGCTCAGGTTGCGCAGCATCTGATCGTCCGCCAGGTAGGTGAGCAGCCCTATCACGGCCCCTGACAGCGCCGTGATGGCGACGCCCGCCAGCAGCATGACGGTGACCGAGGTGCCTCCCTCACGGGTGCCGAGCAAATAGACAAGGGTGGTGGTGAGCGCCCCGCCTAGGAAGGCGAGCAGGGGCAGCAGACCGAGGCCGAGCAGGCTCTGCAACTGTTGGCCGAGGGGGGCAAGCAGCACTATGGCCAGGGCGGCGCCCAGCGCCGCGCCGCCGGAGACCCCTATGATGCCGGGGTCGGCCAGGGGGTTGCGAAACAGCCCCTGCATCACGGCGCCGCAGAGGCCGAGAATGCCTCCCACGGCGATGCACAGCAGGGTACGTGGCAGGCGGATCTCCTGCACTATCAGCAGCTTGTGTGCCTCTATCCCGCTCTCTTTGCCGGCAAACAGGGCCCGCAGGCTCTCGGCCAAGGAGAGTGACATGGGGCCGGTGGCAAGGGAGCCGAGCAGCAGCAGGGCGAGCGTGCAGCCGGTGAGCACCAGCAGCCAGGGCAGCGGCAGACGCATCATGAACCCTGCTTGATCCACTGGGCTATCTGGTTGGCCTGCTGCAAGGATCTCAGGCTGAGACCTCCTTGCAGGGCGTGACCGTCGATGGCGTGGATGGCCCTGTTCTTGCCTGCCGGGGTAGCGGCCAGGGCCGGCACCTGGGCCAGCACGCTGTCGACGCTCTGGTATTGTTGCCAGTCACGGCCGCTCACCAGCACCAGATCCGGCTGCAGTTCGATCAGGGATTCGGTGGAGACGGGCTTGTAGTCGTGCAAGCGGGCGACCGGGTTGACGCCGCCGGCCAGGGTCACCAGGGCGCTGGCGGTGGTATTGCCACCGGCGATGCTGGTGGGCTGGCCCTTGTGCAGCAGCAGGAAGGCGACCTTCAGGGGTTTGTTCTGTTTCGCCTGGGCCGCCAGTTTGTCGTTCTGGACGGCGATATCGGCCTTCAGCCTGGTGCCGGCGGCCTGATTGCCCAGCAAGCCGGCCAGGGCGTCGATCCGCTCGTTGAGATTGGCCAGGGTGGGCGCCGTCGGCAGCACTGTCACCTCGACGCCGGCCCGGCGCAGCTGTTCCAGGGCCGGTGGCGGCCCCATCTCGTCGCTGCCGACCAGGCGGGTCGGGGCCAGACTCAGTATTCCTTCGGCAGCCAGGGCGCGGTGGTAGCCGACTCTCGGCAGCCCCTTGGGTTCCGGGCTGCTGACGTCGGTGGCAATCAGGCTCTGCTCGCCCCCCAGGGCCATAATGAGCTCTGTGGTGGCCGGGCCTATGCTGACGATACGTTCCTGCGCCACGGCAGGCAGGGAAAGGGCTGAACAGCCGAGCAGGCTGAGTGCGAGGGCAAAACGACGGCCCATGCGAACCTCCGAAGGGTGTATGAGAGTGGGATTGCCGCCGAGAATATCAAGCCGGTGAAAAAAATGCACTGATAATGAAAGCGATTATCAATTGCGTTAAGAGGGCCGCTTTATTACAGTATCCGCCGCGAGACCGAGTACCATCGCCAGATCATCCAGGGAGAACCGATGAGCATTGCACAACGCATTCATGCGCTGCTGGAACAAGATCCCAGCGCCCATCCTTCCAGCATCGCCACCGAGCTGGCCGTCAGTGAATGGGAGGTGGTGCGCCACCTGCCCGCCGAGCTGATGACGCTGGTGCCGAGCGATCAGGCCGAAGCCCTGCTGGCGGATCTGGCCAGCTGGGGTCAGGTGACCACCATTGTGGAGTCCGACGGCTCCATCTTCGAGGTGAAGGCCCCCTTCCCCAAGGGCAAGACGGCCCGCGGCTACTATAACCTGATGGGGCGGGACGGCGAGATGCACGGTCACCTCAAGCTCGACAACGTGGTCGGCATTGCCCTGGTCAGCAAACTGTTCATGGGCAAGGAGGGGCACTCCTTCCAGTTCTTCGGCCACAGCGGCCGCTGCATTTTCAAGATCTACCTGGGGCGTGACGAGCAGCGTCAGCTGCTGCCTGACCAGGTGGAGCGTTTCAAGGCCCTGCGCCACCAGTATCAAGAGGAAGTGAAAGCATGAGTGAACGTCAGGAGCGTCTGCAGAACCGCCTGCAACCGGAGATCCGCGAATTTCGTGACGGCTGCCGTACCCTGCAGCTCGCGACCGTGGATGGCGAAGGCAACCCCAATGCCAGCTACGCCCCCTTCGTGCTGCAGGAAGATGGCTACTATGTGCTGATCTCCGAGATAGCCCGCCATGCCCGCAACCTGCAACAGGTGCCCAAGGTTTCCCTGATGCTGATCGAGGACGAGACCGGCGCCCGCGAACTGTTCGCCCGCAAGCGGCTCACCTTTGACGCCGTGGCCGAGGTGGTGGCGCGGGATGACGAGCGCTGGGGCAAGGCGATAGCGGCGCTGGAAGGGCGTTTTGGCGACATCGTCAAAGGGCTCTCCAACCTCAAGGACTTCGTGCTGTTTCGCCTCAAGCCCGAGCAGGGGCTGTTCGTCAAGGGCTTCGGCCAGGCGTTCCGGGTCTCCGGTGACGAGCTGGTGGACTTCGTCCATCTGGTGGAGGGGCACAAGCGCGTCGACAACGGCGCCGAGTTGCGCAGCGAGACGGACGCACCTGTCTGAGGATCGAGGTCATGAGATGAAAAACGGGCAGCCTGGGCTGCCCGTTTTGTTACCTGTCCCCAGATCGGGATCACTCCTGCCAGGAGGCCTTGTTGGGGAAGGCGTCGCGATCGGCCTGGGTGGCTGTCTCGTTGCACTCCCCCCGGATCTTCCAGGAGGTCTGGCTGAGGACTATGTAGCCGGTGCGGCAATAGTTGCGTGCCGCCAGCGTCTCGGTCAGTTGCTCGTCCTGCAGGGCCTCGCGGCGCTCCAGCAGGCTCTTGCTGTTGCGGCTCAGCCGACTGTCATCCTCCTGCAACCGACTCGGCAGGACGTCGAGGGGAGCGGCTTCGAAGGTGAAGCGCTTGCTCCCCTCTTCGTTGATGTTGGTATGAAACAGGGGGGCCGGGCCGTCGGGCGTGGTGCCCGGCATGCCGGAGCAGGCCGTGATCGCCGGTAACAACAGCACAAGGGCAACGGCAGAGAATAGACGCACGCAAGACTCCAATCGGGTGATCACTTCAGGGCGGGCAGATTAGCACGCCAGCTCGGGTTGAGCCGCCTCGAGCAGCTCATCCGTGGTGAGCAGGGTCACGCTTCTGCCCTCTGGCAGGCTCAGGTGCTGCCACATCCAGTTGTGGTGCTCGATGATCTTCTCGGCGCTCAGGTGGGGACGATCGGCTGTGGTGTGACCATCCTTCAACACCAGCACCTCAAAGCCATGAGCCGCGGCACTGCGTACCGTGGTATCGACGCAAAAATCGGTGTTGCTGCCACAGAGGATCAGCCTGTCGACGGACTGCTCGGCCAGCAGGAAGGCCAACTCGGTCTCGAGGAAGCTGTCGCACGCCGTCTTGCGCACCCGGCTGTCCCCCTTGGCGGGTTGCAGCGCTGGGTGAAGTTGCCAGCCCGGGGTACCGGGCTCCAGCTCGTCCCCTGGCAGCTCGTCATGCTGGATGTAGATGACCCGGCCATGATGCTGTCTGACATGGGCCGCGGCCCGGTTGATGTTGGCCAGAACTTGTGGCTGTTGGTGATGGGTCGCTTTCATGACCCCTTGCTGCACATCGATGATCAGTAACACGTCCATATTTTACCCGCCGTATCCTGGAAGATTAGGGTTGCAGCCACTGGCTGCAGTCACGGCTGCGGGATTGATGCAGCGCGCCCATATCTTGCTTCATTTCCTCTGCATTTAGCCAGCGTTCCGGCAGGGGGGCTATGTGCACCCGCACGTCGGCGCTCCGTCCGGGGGCTGCCTTGCCATCCTGGGAGCCAGTTTCAGGCACCACAAGGGCGACTTTCAGCGCCGGATTGCGGCTGGCGATGCGGCTCGCGATACCCAGCCCCCCCTCCACATGGAAGTTGCCGGCGATGTGCATGATGCGCCGGCCGGGATGCTGCTCGAGATAATCGACCATGCTCTCGGCCATGGTGTCGTCCCAGCTGGTCTGGGCAGCGAAGCGGCGGGCATTGCCGTCCGCATCCCCATGATGCATGGAGGCCATGAACTTCTGGCGATAGGGATCCTCCCCCAGGGTGAGCTCGCGGGCGAGCTGGCTGCGGAGGCTGGCGGGCAGTTTGTCGAGCCACTCGGGGCCTTCCTGACCGACACAGCTCACCAGCGGCTTGGGGGCATTGGCGGCGATCACCGTCAGCTGCTGCGCCTTGGCAAATTCCACCAGGGGGCGGTAGTCGCTCGGGTAGTTGGGCCAGGCATGGCCCTCGCGGATCAGCGTGGATTCGCCGATGCGCCCGGCCAGGTAGGCATCCAGCATGGGCTGATCGGCACGGCTGAACTGCTCCATGGAGAGCACCAGCCCCCGGCCATCGACGCGCGACATCCCGGCAAGCTCTGCCAGCAGGTTTGCCTGCAACAGGTGCACGGCCGGGTGGCTGTGGAGCTCGCCCACCAGCACTATGTCGGCATCCCTGACCTTGTCCACCGCCTGGGCGAGGCTGAGGGGCCTGTCGTCCGTCCCATCGCCAAGCTGGTAGTGATAGAGGGTCTGGGGAGGCTGGCTCTGCGGTGGGGTGGCGCAGGCGGCCAGCAACAGGGGCAGGGCGAGCAGGGGGAGTCGTCGAGTCATGGCATCTCACTCACAGAGGCAGAGATTGGCAAAGGCACTGCACCATACGATGGCAGCATGGCGAGCAGGAAAAAAGAGGCGATAGTGTAAAACCGTTTAGAAGCAAAAGAAAATGAGAATGATTCACTTTATTATTGATCTTTGTCGCGGGCTGAGTAAGATGCCGTTCGGTTGATAATGATTCTCAATAAGGACTTTGCAGTGGCGCACAACAACACCCCCTCTCTGATTGCCCTCGCCGTGGCGGCCGGGCTGGTATCCCCTGCTTTCGCCGCAGACAAGAAAACGGATGAAGTCATGGTCGTCAGTGGCTCCCGCATGGAGCAGAAGCTGGAAGACGTCTCCGGCCCCATCGCCGTCATCACCTCGGAGCAGATCGAGGAGCAGGTCGTCAGCAATGTCGCCGATCTGTTCCGTTATGAGCCGGGCGTGAGCGTGCAGGGCGGTGCGGGGGATGCCCAGACCTTTACCATCCGCGGCATGAGCGAGAACCGGGTCAAGGTGGTGCAGGACGGGGTGCGCCAGAACGATGCCTACAAGAACGGCGGTGTGGGCCAGACCTACTTCGACACCGACATGATCAAGCAGGTGGAAGTGGCCAAGGGGCCGGCGTCCGCCGCCTACGGCTCCGATGCCCTGGGGGGCGTCATCGCCATCACCACCAAGGATGCCGGCGACTTCCTCAAGGGGAAGGACAGTTACCTGGATGCCACCACTGGCTATGCCTCCAGCAGCCACCAGAACATGGCCGGCATCACCGGGGCGCTGCGCACCGGCGAGTTCGAAAACCTGTTGCGCTACACCTGGCGTGACGGCGGTGTGACCCAGAACTACGACAGCGACAAGGACGAGTTCGACATCGTCAGCCAGGCGGTGCTGTTCAAGAGCAAGTGGAACTTCTCCTATGATCAGTTCCTGAAGCTGACGGTCGACTACTTCACCGAGGGCCAGGATCCGGATGCCATTGATCTGACCAAGGCGGGCTCCGTCTTTAATCAGCCGATCACCGACAAGGAGACCGACAACCTCTCCCTGGTGCTGGATCACGGCCTCGCCCTGAACGCTCCCTGGGCGGATCGGGTGGACAGCAAGATTTACTACAGCCGCACCAAGCAGACCCTGGATCAGTACGCCTCCTCCAAGTACCCGGTGCGACCGACAAACCCCTATGTGACCAAGAACTCCCTGGATCATAACGGCTTCGAGCAGGAGAGCCTGGGAGCCCAGGTGAAGTTCAGCAAGGCGATCGCCAACCAGCGTCTGGCCTGGGGTGTCGAGTATGAGCACACCGACAACGAGCGTACCCGCTTCAAGGGGCCGACCACTCCGGGTGACTTCGTCGGTTACAGCGAGCTGAGCTTCCCCTCCACCACCAGCGAGCGCAGCGCGCTCTGGGCCTTCGACGAGATCAAGTTTGGCGAGCGCTGGGTGCTGACCCCGGGTGCCCGTTACGACTACTACAAGATGACCCCGGACGAGGATCCCGCCTACACCGGCGAGAACATGCAGAAGATCTCCGAAGGGGAGTTCTCGCCCAAGCTGGGGCTGGTGTTCAAGGCACACGAGGCGGCCAACCTGTTTGCCCAGTACAGCCACGGCTTCAAGGCGCCCATGTATGACAACGCCTTCTCCACCCTGAACCACCAGGCCTATGGCTATCGCATCGAGCCGAACCCTAACCTCAAGCCCGAGAGCAGCGACGGCATCGATCTGGGGGTGCGCGGCAGCAGCGGCGGCTTCAGCTATGAAGTAGCGACCTTCTACAACCAGTTCGACGACTTCATCGAGCTGACGGCCGTGGGGACCGAAGGGCGCACCGCCATCTATCAGTACCAGAACCTGGACAAGGCGACCACCAAGGGGGCCGAGGTCAAGGCGGACTACTGGCTGAACGAGCTGGTGAACGTCTGGGGCAACCTGGCCTACATAGAGGGCAAGGATGGCGACGGCAACTACATCAACAGCCTGAGCCCGTTCAACGGCAGCCTGGGCGTGCGTCTGGAGCAGCCGAACTGGAACATCAACACCGCCCTGCGCTTCGCCGACGACATGGACAAGGTGGGCAAGGATGCCAGAGGCAACGACAACATCAAGAGCGCCGGCTGGGGCGTGGTGGATATCTATGCCCAGTTCAAGCCGATGCAGGATTTGCAGCTCAACGTCGGTGTCTTCAACCTGTTTGACAAGGAGTACGTCAGCTACGAGAGCGTCACGGGCCTCGCCGCCACCACGGACACCAGCAACCAGACCGAGCCGGGCCGCAACCTGAGCGCAAGGGTCAAGTACGTGTTCTGATGTTTGCCAACGACGATGATGATGAAGGGGCCCCAGGGCCCCTTCTCTGTTTCTGGCGGCCCAAACCGGCCCCAAAAAGAAACCCGCCAGGGGCGGGTGTAAGGATTGCAACACTCATCAGGAAGCGGTGTTAACCAATAGACAGGGGGATGTGACAAAGGTTCAACTTTATTGATATTTATCGTTTTTATCCCCTCTTGCCCCTGGGGATCCCCGCGCCAAAATCGGTTATCATTTGTGCCCCTTGTCCCGCTGCCGAGCCCCTATGCCCGCCTTCTCCTGGTTAGCCCTGTTCTTTGGCGCCTTCTACTTCGTCTACGGCGCCTATCTGCCATTCTGGTCCCTGTGGCTCGAGGGCATAGGGGTGAGTGCCGAACAGATAGGCCTGCTGCTGGGGGTCGGCATGGCCATCCGCTTCGCCGGCAACCTGATGGTGATGGGGCGGGTCAAGGGGGCCGGTCAGTTGCTGCCCGTCACCCGGCTGCTCTGCCTGCTGAGCCTGCTGGCCTTTTTGGGCTTCTACCTCAGCCACAGCCTCTGGTGGCTGGTGCTGCTGACCCTGGTGGCGAACTTCATCTACCCGACCCTGATGCCCATGGGGGAGGCGCTCGCCACTCGCATGGTGGTGCAGACGCACCTCGACTATGGCAAGGTGAGGCTGTGCGGCTCCTTCGCCTTTATCGTCGCCTCCACCCTGGTCGGCGCCCTGGTGAGCAACTTCGGCAGCGACTGGGTGCTGCACACCATGGTGGCGGGACTGCTGGCCATGCTGGCGCTGAGCGTGCTGCCGCTGCGACCGGTGCCCCAGGAGCTCAAGGGGGAGCGGGCCCGAGCCTTCCTGCTCGCCACCCTCAAGTCGGCGCCGGTGCGCCGCTTCCTGCTCATCACCGCCCTGCTGCAGGGCAGCCATGCCGCCTACTACGGCTTCAGCGCCATGTACTGGAAGGGAGCAGGCTACAGCGGCACCCTGATCGGCTACCTGTGGGCCCTGGGGGTGGTGGCGGAGATCGCCGTGTTTGCCGCGGACAAGCGCTTCTTCCACCGCTTCGGGGCCCAGACCCTGTTTCTGGTGGGGGCCGTCGGCTGCGTGGTGCGCTGGGTGTTGCTCGGCGCCTCCACCGAGCTGGCGGTGCTGGTGCTGGGCCAGCTGTTGCACGGGGTTACCTTCTGCATCAGCCACCTCGGCGCCGTGCGCTTCATGACCCGCCAACTGCCCGCCGAGCAGCAGATCCCCACCCAGGCGCTCTATGCGGCGCTCGGCCTCGGCATGACGGTGGCGGCCCTGATGGCGATCTGCGGTGTGCTGTTCGAGCAGCTCGGTGGGGGCATCTTCTTCATCATGGTGCTGGTGGTGCTGCCGGTCTTCGTGCTGCGGCTGCGCGGGGAGCATGAGGGCGCCGCCGCCTGAGCGGGCGCACCCAATGACGGTTGCCCGTCGGCACGCTGAGCCGGCGCGGCGCTCAACACATCTGGACAAGGGAAGAATGTAGATGCACCAAGGATGGCTGCTGATCGGGTTGTCGCTCGCCTATCTGGGCTTGCTGTTCCTCATCGCCTACGTGGCGGACAAGAGCAAGCGCCGTCGGCTCAAGGGCCAACCCCTGCTCTACAGCCTGTCGCTCGCCGTCTATTGCACCTCCTGGACCTTCTTCGGCACAGTGGGCCAGGCCAGCGAATCCCCCTGGTCGCCGGTGCCCATCTATCTAGGGCCCATGCTGGTGTTCCTGTTCGGCTGGCGCCTGCTGGCCCGCCTCATCCTGGTGGCCAAGCGCGAACACATCACCTCCATTGCCGACTTCATCGCCGCCCGCTATGGCAAGTCCCAGCGACTGGCCATGGTGATCAGCCTGATCGCCGTCATGGGGATACTTCCCTACCTGGTGCTGCAGCTCAAGGCCATCGTCACAGGGCTGGATCTGCTGATGGCCAACTCGGTGCCGGCGGGGCCCACGGGCAACACGGCCGAGCTGGCCCTCGGCGTCGCCCTGTTGCTGGCGTTGTTCAGCATACTGTTCGGCACCCGCAACCTGGATGCCACCGAGCACCATCGCGGCATGGTGGTGGCCATAGCCTTCGAGTCCGTGGTCAAGCTGCTCGCCTTCATGGCGGTGGGGGGCTTCGCGCTCTGGCTCATCATCGCCAGGCCGAGCGAGGCCCGCACCCTGGTAGCCACCGACTTTCTCGATGCGGTGGTGGCGGTCACGCCGGGCAGCCTGCTGGAGCTCGCCATCTATACCCTGGTGGCCATGTGCGCCGTCATCTGCCTGCCGCGCCAGTTCCACGTGACTGTGGTGGAGAACAACCAGGGCCAGGATCTGCACTGGGCGCGCTGGCTGTTCCCGCTCTACCTGTTCCTGATGGGGCTCTTCATCTGGCCGCTGGCGCTGGCGGGCAAGCAGTGGGTGGGGGCCGACATGGCCTCGGATACCTATGTGATCAGCCTGCCCATGTCGCTGGGCTTCGACGGCATGGCGATGCTGGCGTTTCTCGGCGGTACCTCGGCGGCCACCGGCATGGTGATCGTCTGCACCATCGCCCTGGCCATCATGGTCAGCAACGATCTGGTGCTGCCCGTGCTGCTGCGCCGCTTCTGGCAGCAGGGGCGGGATGAGCGCCTGATGCGGCTGCTGCTGCAGGTGCGCCGGGGCGCCATTTTGCTGATCCTGCTGGCGGCCTGGGTGCTCTATCTCTGGCTCGGGGACCTCACCAGCCTGTCGCGCATCGGCTATCTGTCGTTCGGCGCCGTGGCCCAGTTCGCACCAGCCCTGCTGCTCGGTCTCTACTGGCGGCACGGCAATCGCAAGGGGGTCTACCTCGGGCTGGCGCTGGGGGTCAGCCTCTGGTTCCTCACCCTGCTGGCCGAAAGCGGCCTGCTGGCGGGTTCGCCCCTGGAGGCGCTGCTGGCCCCTCCCGACTGGCCCGCCTTCCGCGAGCTGAGCCTGGGGGCCTGGTGCATCTTCCTGAGCCTGTTGCTCAACCTGCTCGGCTACGTGGCGGGCTCCCTGCTGTCGCGGGCGGCGGTGAGCGAGCGGTTGCAGGCCGCCAACTTCGTCGGCAAGCCGAGCCGGGATACCACGGCGCTCTACCAGGCACGGGTCTCGGTCAAGGAGCTGGAGATGCTGGCGGCCCGCTTCGTCGGCTCGAGCCGGGTCAAGCGTGCCTTCGGCCGCTTCGCCGGCGAGCACGGCGGCACCCTGGCGCCCCAGATGCAGGCGTCGGCCGATCTGATTGCCCACACCGAGCGGTTGCTGGCCGGGGTGTTTGGCACCTCGTCCGCCCGCCTGGTGCTGGCCTCTGCCCTGCAGGGGCGCAACATGCAGCTGGAGGAGATAGTCACCATAGTGGACGAGGCCTCGGACGTGTTCCGCTTCAACCGCGGCCTGCTGCAGGGGGCCATAGAGCACATGGGGCAGGGGATCTCGGTGGTGGACAGGGAGCTCAAGCTGGTGGCCTGGAACCGGCGCTACATAGAGCTGTTCCACTATCCGCACGGGCTCATCCAGGTGGGGCGCTCCATCGAGGAGATCATCCGCTACAACGCCGAGCAGGGGCTCTGCGGCCCGGGCGATATCGAGGCCCAGGTGGCGCGCCGGGTCGCCTTCATGAAGCGGGGCAGCCCCCATGTCTCGGCGCGGGAGCGACCGGACGGCCGGGTGATCGAGATGCAGGGCAATCCCATGCCGGCGGGGGGCTTCGTGATGACTTTCACCGACATCACCCCCTTCCGGGCGGCGGAGCGGGTACTGCGGGAAGCCAACGAGCACCTGGAGGCGCGAGTGGCCGAGCGTACCCACGAACTCTCCGAGCTCAACCGCCAACTGCTGCTGGTGAACCAGCAGGTGGAGCGGGCGAACCACTCCAAGAGCCGCTTCCTGGCGGCGGTGAGCCACGATCTGACCCAGCCGCTGAACGCGGCCAAGCTGTTTACCTCCTCCCTGCTGGAGATGCTGTCCCAGGGAGGGGAGCAGACGGCGGAGCAGACCCGCATCGCCCGCCACATCGACGATGCCCTGGGGGCGACCGAGGATCTCATCACGGATCTGCTGGACATTTCGCGCCTCGAGGCGGGCAAGTTCAAGGCCAGGAAGCTCGACTTCGCCCTGAGCGACGTGCTGGGCAACCTCAAGGCGGAATTCGGGGTGCTGGCCCAGGCGGGGGAGATCCAGTTCTCAGTGGTGGAGAGCCGCCTCGCCGTTTACAGCGACGTGCGCCTGCTGCGCCGGGTGTTGCAGAACTTCCTCACCAATGCGTTCCGCTACAACCCGGGCGGCCGGGTGCTGCTCGGCTGCCGCCGACTGGGGGACAAGGTGCGCATCGAGGTGTGGGACAATGGCCCTGGCATTCCGCTGGACAAGCAGGAGGCGATCTTTGACGAGTTCTCCCGCCTCGATCACTCCCGCACCGCCAGGGAGCAGGGGCTTGGCCTCGGGCTCGCCATCGCCCGCGGCATCTCCCAGGTGCTGGGTCACCAGCTCTCCCTGCGCAGTTGGCCCGGGGCGGGCTCGGTGTTTGCCATCACCTTGAACCTCGCGACCCGGCCCGTGATGCCGAGTCCGGTGGCGGCGCCCGCCGTGCGGGACAGCCAGCTGGAAGGGGTCAGGATCCTCTGCATCGACAACGAGGAGGAGATCCTCATCGCCATGGCCTCCCTGCTGGGACGCTGGGGCTGCGAGGTGCGCTGCGCCCAGAGCCTGGAGCAGGCAGAGGAGATCATTGGGGCTGGCTTCCTGCCCCGGCTGGTGCTCTCCGACTACCACCTAGATGACGGCAAGACGGGGCTGCAGGCGCTGCACATGATCCGGCTGGCCCATGGCAACGGCATAGGCGGCATCATCATCAGCGCGGATCGCAAGAGCGAGCTGCAGACCCAGATCCGCGAGCACGGCTTCGGCTACGTCAGCAAGCCGGTCAAACCCCTAAAACTGCGGGCATTGATGAACAGCCTGCTGCTGCCAATAGAGTGAGGCAGTTCACAGAACAAGCACGTGGGATGAAAATTGTAAATCTGTCGTTTTGGTGGCATATCGCCACCAATGTCGCCATGTTTGTGCAATATGCCGGCTATTTGTATGAATCGCCGCCCATCGATGTCATTTCTGCCAGGTGGTGGTGCTCGCGCACTCATCTATAGTCATCCGGCGATTATTTTTGTCGCAAATCAAGTTGTGCAAAAAGGCAAACCGGACGAAAGTCCGGGACGCAAAGCCTCCGGTCTAAGGGTCAAAGTACCTAGGATAGCGGGGTCACCACAGGTTGTATCGTCCATGGGCCAAGCCATGGTGGCGATGATGTCTGCGTTACCTGGCAGGTTGCGTTGCCTTTTTCGTTGTTAATTCCAATAACGAAATAAGGAAGTTCAAATATGTTAAGTCCAAAACTTTCCCTGCTGGCGCTCCTGGTCGGGGGTCTCTGTGCTACCTCCGCCTTCGCCGCTGCCCCGGGCAAACCCACCATAGGCTCGGGCCCCACCAAGTTCGCCATCGTCGAAGTCAATCAGGCCGCCTCTGCCTACAACCAGCTGGTGACAGTCCACAAGGATGGTGCCCCCGTCAGCGTGACCTGGAACCTCTGGACCGGTGACGTGGGTCAGACCGCCAAGGTGCTGCTCGATGGCAAGGAGGTGTGGTCAGGCCCGGCTTCCGCCGCTGGTACCGCCAACTTCAAGGTGACCAAGGGGGGCCGCTACCAGATGCAGGTCGCCCTGTGCAACGCCGACGGCTGCACCCTCTCCGACAAGAAGGAGCTGATGGTCGCCGATACCGACGGCAGCCACCTGGCACCGCTCAATGCGCCCCTCAAGGAGAACAACAAGCCCTACGCCAACAAGTCCGGCAAGGTGGTGGGGGCCTATTACGTGGAGTGGGGCGTCTATGGCCGCAAGTTCACCGTGGACAAGATCCCGGCCCAGAACCTGACCCACATCCTCTACGGCTTCACCCCCATCTGCGGCGGTAACGGCATCAATGACAGCCTGAAAGAGATCTCCGGCAGCTTCGAGGCCCTCCAGCGCTCCTGTGCCGGTCGTGAAGACTTCAAGGTCTCCATCCACGATCCCTGGGCCGCCGTCCAGATGTCCCAGGGCAACCTCAGCGCCTGGGATGAACCCTACAAGGGCAACTTCGGCAACCTGATGGCGCTCAAGCAAGCCCGTCCGGACCTCAAGATCCTGCCGTCGGTCGGGGGGTGGACCCTCTCCGATCCCTTCTACTTCCTGGGGGACAAGACCAAGCGCGACACCTTCGTCGCCTCGGTCAAGGAGTTCCTGCAGACCTGGAAATTCTTCGACGGGGTGGACATCGACTGGGAATTCCCGGGCGGCCAGGGGGCCAACCCCAGCCTGGGCGGCCCGAGCGATGGCGCCACCTATGTGGTGCTGATGAAGGAGCTGCGGGCCATGCTCGACGAACTGGAAGCCGAGACCGGCCGCCAGTATGAGCTGACCTCGGCGATCAGCGCCGGCGGTGACAAGATTGCCAAGGTCGATTATCAGGCGGCCCAGCAGTACATGGACCACATCTTCCTGATGAGCTACGACTTCAGCGGCGCCTTCGACCTGACGAATCTGGCCCACCAGACCAACCTCTTTGCCTCCAGTTGGGATCCGGCCACCAAGTACACCACCGACAAGGGCGTCAAGGCGCTGCTGGGTCAGGGGGTGACACCGGGCAAGATAGTGGTGGGTGCGGCCATGTATGGCCGTGGCTGGACCGGAGTGAAGAACTACCAGGCCGGCAATCCCTTCACTGGTACCGCCACCGGACCTGTGACCGGCACCTGGGAAAATGGCGTGGTGGATTACCGCGACATCGTCAACAACCGCATGGGCGCAGGCTGGGAGCAGGGCTATGACGAGTCGGCCGAGGCCCCTTATGTGTTCAAGGCCAGCACTGGGGATCTCATCAGCTTCGACAACGATCGCTCGGTCAAGGCCAAGGGGCAGTACGTGCTGGCGAACCAGCTCGGTGGCCTGTTCGCCTGGGAGATAGACGCGGACAACGGCGACATCCTCAACGCCATGCACGAGGGGCTGGGCCACGGCGAGGGTACACTGCCGCCGGTCAACAAGCCGCCTGTGGCCAATGCCGGCAGCGACCTGAGCGTCACGGGCCCGGCCGAGGTAACCCTCAACGGCTCCGCCTCCCACGATCCGGAAAGCGGCGTGCTGACCTACAGCTGGAAGCAGGTCTCCGGACCCCAGGCCAGCCTGCTGGACGCTACCCAGGCCAGGGCCCGCGTGGTGCTGGATGCCGCCACTACCGACATCAATCTGGTGTTCGAGCTGACAGTGACCGACGATCAGGGACTCTCGGCCAAGGATCAGGTGGTGGTGACCAACAAGGCACCACAGCCGAACCTGCCCCCCGTGGTCAGCGTACCGGCCAGTGCGACCGTAGAGTCCGGCAAGCAGGTGACCATCAAGGCCACTGCGTCCGATCCGAACGGTGATGCCCTGAGCTATCAGTGGAGCCTGCCAGCGGGTCTCACCGCCACCGGTCAGGACAGTGCGACCCTGGTGGTCACAGGCCCGAGCGTCACCAGCGACACCGCCTATGACCTGACCCTGATGGTGACTGACGGGGCACTGGACGCCAGCGCCGGCACCCGCCTGACCGTCAAGCCGGCCAGCACGGGGGGCGGCTGCGAGACAACCGATCCCGATGCGGCCAACCATCCGGCCTGGAACGCCAGCACCGTCTACAACACCAATGACAAGGTGAGCCACAAGCAACTGGTGTGGCAGGCCAAGTACTGGACCCAGGGCAACGAGCCAAGCCAGAGCGCCGATCAGTGGAAGCTGGTGAGCCAGGTGCAGCTCGGCTGGAATGCCGCTGTGGCCTACAACGCCGGGGATCTCACCAACCACAACGGTCGCAAGTGGAAGGCCCAGTACTGGACCAAGGGCGATGAGCCCGGCAAGGCCGCCGTCTGGGTGGATCAGGGGGCTGCCAGCTGCAACTGATGGCCATAGGGAATGGGGCCAAGGCCCCATTCCTTTTTCCTGTGGCGCTTTGCGGGCTGACCTCAGTTCGGGGTGGATAAACCGCGAGCCATTTCTAAGGAATTAATCATTTCACCTAAAGTTGAAAAAATATTTTCATCTTGAAATCGCTTTCAAGATAGTGAGTTGGATGGTTGACATCCGTTCTCACGCCGAGCTTAACCCTGCCTTCAGAGGCATTTCTTGATAGAACACCCAGTCAAGATCCCGCTCTGCCATTTGCAGTGACTGCGCCTATAGAGAATAATCGCCACGCACTACTGATTAATTTGTGTATAAGGGCAAACCGGTCAAAAGGCCGGGACGCAAAGCTTCCGGTCTAAGGATCCATGATCTAGGACAGCGGGGCCGCCACAGGTCGTATCGATCCTCTGCCAAGGGGAGATCTTGCACCGTCTGCTGGTTGCCTTGTCCTTATCGTATTGACTAATAACGAAAAAGGATTATTCGCCATGCAAAGTCCACCCCTTCTTACTGTCGACCTGTCTGGTTGGCTCCCTGCTTGCTTCCCCCCTTCGTGTCGCCGCCCCAGGCAAACTCCGCCTCGGCTGGGGTGAAACCCTGTTCGCCATCACCGGGCTCAACCCGCCCGCTCATGCCCTGCCGCTCAAGGTGATCGCTGTCGGTGGCGGCAGGAGAAGAGGGTTGAACCCTGTGCTCATGTCAACGCAATAACAACGACGCCCCTGCCACCGAAGCAGGCGCCAAAAATAGGGAAATCACGGAATGCAGATGAAAAAAAACAAGGTAAATCTGGCGGTGCAGGGGGGCATGCTCGCCCTGCTGGCCGCATGGGGGCCGCAGGCTCTGGCCCAGCAGAACGCCATCACCGGGGAGTGGCGCAAGGATCAGATCAAGCCACGCCTCTACAGCCAGGAGGCCTGGGTCGACGGCTTCGTCCTGCAACTGCCGCTCGGGGCGACCTTCGCCCCCCAGATGACGGCCTGGGACGAGAACGATGGGGATCTCAGTGGCCGCATCAAGCAGCTCAGCGGTGTGAACACCCAGCAGGTCGGCAGCTATCTGGCGAAGTACGAGGTGCGTGATAACGGATTGCCCGGTGGTAATGGATATCTGGGGATGAATGCAGGCACTACCACGTTTTCATTGCCCGTCACCATCTATGATCCCGCAGTGGCGGTGCCGAGTGAGCTCAACAAGCTGGGTAGCCTCTGGCAGGAGAGCCCAGCCACCACAGGTCTCTTGCGTTTTCTCCCCGGCCAGAGCCTGAGCCGAACGATCCGTATCGCCTCAACCGAGCATCCCCTGACTGGGGACGAGCTGGAGATCACGACCTTCAAGGTGCAGGAGGGGATCTGGGGTGGTAGCAACCGTCAGTTCAGCCTGCGCCTCATCGACATCGAGAGCGGCGAGTCTGCCTATGAAGGCAGCGTCCTGCTCGTATCAGGCAAACAGTTGACCCTGCCAGCTCCCATCAAGGTGCGGGTCGATCGGGACTACGAATTCATCCTGACCTATCTGACCGGCCAGTACGAACAGGGTTTTCGCACCAACGAGGAGGGGGAACTCTGGTTGATGGCAGATGGGCAGCAATCGCGCGAGGCAAATCCCTATGCCCAGGTGTTGCCCGATCCTGCCAACCAGCTGGCCTTCGATCCCGGTTTCAACTCTGCCCTGAAACAGAAACTGCTCAGCAGCCGGGGGGAGCAAGAGGCGCTGCTGATCGCCAAGGTACCGGGCCCGCAGCCGGTGGCGCTGAGCTATCGCATCGCCAACCCCGAGCTGGTCAGTCTGCAACTGGTACCCGGAGCGACCCAGGATCGGCTGGTGCTCCAGGGGCTGGCAGAGGGCGAGACCACCCTCGAAATCCTGGCCGATGATCGGCAGGTGGATCAGGTGCGACTGTTTGTTACCGCCCCCAAGGCGGTCAGCCTCTCCTATAGCTACATCGCCTTCCCCGGTGAGCGTCAGAGCCACCTGTGGGACGACGGTGCCATCATCATGGCGGACATGAGCCGACGTTTTGCCCCCTACAACATCCGCCTCAGCTGGGTGGACAACGGCATCTTGGTGCACGAATGGGACAAGAATGGCGATGGTCAGGCCTACGAACCCAGTACTGTTGAGCTAACGGCGCCGCTGCGGGAGGGCTGGATCCCAAACGCGGAACAGGTCTTCTCCAATATCTATGTGCTGCGCGGCTACAAGGATGACAGCAGGACATGCAGCTACCAGGGGAATGGTCTCTCTGTCGGTTTGGGGGCCAAAGACGGGGCGCCGCGCGCGGGCTATCGATACGCCTGCCCCGGCAACGTCACCGTCCATGGGCAGTCGTTGACCCTGAGCCATGAGCTGGGCCACAACCTGGGGCTGTCGCACACGGGAGACGAGCCTTACCGGATGAGCAACATCATGACGGGAGGGCGGCTTGAGGGGGTCTTCTTCGGTTACCAGTGGCGCATCATGCACCAAACCATAGACGCGCGGATCGCGGCCGGTGATGCGGGAGTCAGCGAGGTGGGTACCGAGCCAGAACCACCCCAGCCTGCCATCAATCAGCCCCCCCTGGCCAACGCCGGCGGCGATATGAGTACCACTGGCCCGGCCGAACTGGTACTCGACGGTGCCGCCTCCCGGGATCCGGAGAACGGTGCCCTGCGCTACCAATGGCGCCAGGTCGGCGGTCCGCAGGCATCCCTGAGGGATGCCGAGCAGGCGCGAGCCAGGCTGAGTCTGGGGACCGTCTCTCAGGATACCCAGTTGACATTCGAGCTGACCGTGACCGATGAGCAGGGACTGGCGGGCGCGGATCGTATGGTAGTGACCCACCAGGCACCACCGCCCAACCAGCCACCCGTGCTGACCGCGCTGGCTCCCGCCTCTGTGCAGGCGGGCATGCAGGTGAGCATTACCGCCAGCGCCACAGATCCCGATGGGGATGCGCTCAGCTACCAGTGGACTGTGCCGGCCGGTCTGACCGCCAGCGGCCAGAGCAGCAAGACCCTGGTGCTGGCGGCCCCGAGTGTGGCGGTCAACACGGATTACGATCTGACCGTCACCGTGACAGATGGCGCCCTGGATGTGCAGGGCCAGACCCGGCTCACAGTCACCCCGGCAAGCGGTGGTGGTGAATGCAGTGCCTCCGATCCGGATGCGGCCAGCTGGCCGGCCTGGAGCGCCAGCACCGTCTACAACGCCGATACCAAAGTGAGCCACAACCAGCTGGTGTGGCAGGCCAAGTACTGGACCCAAGGTAACGAGCCGAGCCAGACGGCGGATCAGTGGAAGCTGGTGAGCCAGGTGCAGCTCGGCTGGAATGCCGGTGTGGCCTACAGCGGCGGTGATGTCACCACCCACAATGGCCGCAAGTGGCAGGCCCAGTACTGGACCAGGGGCAACGAGCCAGGCAAGCACGATGTCTGGCTGGATCAGGGAGCAGCCAACTGCAACTGATGACCATCAGGAATGGGGCCTTGGCGTCCCATTCCTTTTTCCACTCCTGTTTCAGGCTGCGGCTATGCCGCTGCGCGACAACCAGACCTTATTCTCAGACCGGGTGTTGGAGCGAGCCTCTGGCGTCCATTTTGTAATGATTCCTGCAACAGGGCATGTGGACATGCCCATCACAATGAGAACCATAACAATGAAAAAAACACAGTTAGCCAGCCTCATCATGGCCGCCCTGGCGAGCGGCCCTCTGTTGGCTGCCGTTCAGGCTCCCACCTCCTTGCCCTTCAACACCCAGCCACCGACCAACGATCTGCAAGGATCCCTGGCGGCGCAGGTTCAATTCGCCCAGAGCCAGATCCTGCCGGCCCATGTCGCAGAAGGGGACCGCCAGCCCAGGTTGACCGCCCTGCGCAAGAGCCTGCTGCTGGTCAGGCCCTTGCAAACCGAGACCGGCGCGACCATGACGGTGACGGCGCGAGATGGCGCCGGACAGACGCTCGGGACGCTCAGCCTCAACCCCCCCGAGCAGTTGCCGAAGACGGCCTATTACCTCGATGGCTCACCGGAGGAGGGGGTCGACTTCACGCCGGGGCCGGGCACCAGTGGCCTCATCAACAGCAGCAGCGAGCTGGCCAAACTGAGCGATCCTGCCGGCGCCTTCCTGCTTGGCAAGTTGCAGCCTCATGCTTTGGTGACCATTCAGACTGCCGACGGACGCTGGGTGCGCGATATTCATCTGCCGGGCGGAGCGGAGTTGGAAGGCAAGATGGTGCGGCTGGCCTCCAACGCCGGCTACAACTCGACCCTTTATTACAGTGGCCGCCAGGTGACCCTCTCCCGCGGTCAGAGCCTGCAGTTCAAGTTCGTGGGCGGTCAGTGGATCCGTGACGGGGAGCTCGAGAACAACGGTATCCGCTATGCGACCGACGCCTGGAGCGCCGTGCTGCCGGCGGACTGGATCCGGCCAGGCCTGGCGCTGCAACTCAGCCAGGGCGGGCTCAGCGGCGAGCTGACGGATCTCGCGATCGGTGCCCCGAGCGAGCTGCTCATCCACACCATAGACCTTGGCATGCTGACCACTCCCCGGGATCAGTTTGCCTTCGCCAGGGATCCCGAAGCTCATCGCGAATATTTCCAGACGGTGCCGACCAGCCGGTTGATCGTCAGCCAGTATGCTCCCCTGTCGCTGCCGGAGGTGATGCTGCCAAACGGCACCCTGCTCACCGATTTCGATCCCGGCCAGGGGGGCTGGCACGAGGGCACCATGCGCCAGCGCATCGGCAAGGAGCTGATCTCCCACGGGATAGACAATGCGAACTACGGCATCAACAGCACGGCTGGCGAGGGGGAGAGCAGCCATCCCTATGTGGTGGCCCAGCTGGCGGCCCACAACAGCCGTGGCAAGTACGCCAACGGCATCCAGGTGCACGGTGGTTCGGGCGGCGGCGGCATAGTCACGCTCGACGCCTCTCTGGGTAACGAATTCAGCCACGAGGTGGGCCACAACTATGGTCTTGGCCACTATGTCGGCGGCTTCCAGGGCTCGGTGCACCGCAGCGCCGAGGCGGTCAATTCGAGCTGGGGCTGGGATGGCGACAAGAACCGCTTCATCCCGAACTTTGGCGCCGCCCGCAGCGGCCAGAGCGCCTGCCTCGACGGCCAGTGCCAGCCGCCTTTCGAGGGACATTCGTTCGGTTTCGATGCCATGGCGGGTGGATCGCCCTTCTCCGGCTTCAACCGCTTTACCCTCTACACCCCGAACTCGGCCGCCATCATCCAGCGTTTCCTCGAGAGCAAGGCGGTGTTCGACGCCGCTTCCCCGACCGGATTCAGCAAATGGGATGCCGCCACCGCCACCATGGTGCCCTACCAGCACAGGGTCGAGCGGCTGGAGCAGATCAGCGCGCCCATCGGCGATCTGAGCGAGGCGAAGCTGGTGGCTCTGCTGGCGGAGTATGATCTGGTCAAGGTAGCCATGTGGGACGGCAACTGGACGCGCAACATCCAGGCGCCGGCTGCCGGAGCCGGGAATGCGGGGCGCATCCTGACTGTGGAGCACGGTGCCGGCTACAACAGCACCCTCTTCATCAATGGCCAGCAGATCACCGTCTCCCGCGGTTTCAAGAAGAGCTATACCTCGGACGGCAGCCGCTGGAACGAAGGGCCTGTGGTGGATACTCGGGTGGCGCGCAAGCCGCAGGCATTCGGGGTGCCGGTGACGACCCTGGTGGGCTATTACGATCCTCGCGGATTGTTGCCGAGCTACCTCTATCCGGCTCTGCACGGCGCTTACGGCTTCAGCTATGGGGATGACGGCGAGGGGATCGGGGCAGAGGATTGCCAGCTGCAGGTGGAGACCCGGGAGGGCTTGCTGCACTTCCGGCTGGCCAATCACCGGCTAAATGCCAACCTGATGAACAAGTTCCATGTCAATGTGCCCACGGCCAGCGAGCCACGGGCCGCCACCGTGATCTGCGCCGCCGGGACCCTGGATCAGAGGCCCGTCTCGGCGCCGGAAGTGGATCTCTCCTTCACCGTCAACGGGCGGCCGCTCGAGTAAGGGGGTCGCTCCTTCATTACCGGGGGAGAGCAGTGGATACGCCAAATAAAAAAGGCCCGAACGGGCCTTTTTTCATGGGGTTCAGAGCGGCTTCTGCCACAGGCTCAGCAGCAGATCCTGTTCAAGTTCGTCCGGCCCCTGGTGGGTGAAGGCGTGACGCTGTTCACCGCCGGCACGCCAGCCGAGGCGACTGGTTTCCAGCACATGGGCACGCAGCCCCTGATCCATGGCCATGGAGAACTGGCAGCGTTGCCGCTCGACGGGGACGAGCCCGGCCAGGGCTGGCCAGCTGAGGGGGTGCTCCATGCTCACCGGGTTGAGGCTGACCCTCAGCTGCCACTGGTGGCGCGGGCCCGGTTGCAGGTGGAGCAGGTAGCCGCCCGGGGTCAGCTGGCTGACCAGCAGCTCTGTCTTGATCTTGAGGTCGTTGACCAGCAGTACCTGGGCTGAGCCGGCCAGCAGCGGCGCCTTGGCCGGATCGGCGATGACGAAATGGCCGTCGGGCTGCGCTTTGTTGGCGGCGAAGATGGCGTTCTTGGCGAGATCGAGGCCGCCAAATTGCCAGCCCGGCAGGCGCTCTGCCAGGGCGCGGCAGTAGTACCCCTCACCACAGCCGAGATGGATCAGCTCGCGCTCGCCGAGTGGAGCCAGCAGGGTCGCCATGGCCTCCACCAGGGGCAGCTGGTGCCCCTGCTCCAGGAAGCGGCGCTTGGCGCGCAGCAGGGCACGGCTGTCGCTGTCCTTGGGATCCTTCTTGCCCGGGATGAGATCCAGATAACCTTCCGGGGCCGGATCGAAATGGTGCTTGTTGTCGCAATAGACCCCGCGGGAGGCTTCATGAAGATGCAGGGGGCTGCGGCACAGGGGACATTGAAGATGCATACACACTCGCTTGGTTGAGGCCGGGGAAGGGCGTGCGGGATTATAGGGGAGGAGATCAGAAAAGGCTGCCGTGGCAGCCTTTTTTATCCAACGGCCCTGTGCTGAGCCGTCGGGGAACCCGGTCAGCGGGTGCCAAACACCACTATGGTCTTGCCGTGGGCCGAGATGAGCTCCTGCTCTTCCAGCATCTTGAGGATGCGGCCGACGGTTTCGCGGGAGCAGCCGACGATCTGGCCTATCTCCTGGCGGGTGATCTTGATCTGCATGCCATCCGGGTGGGTCATGGCGTCCGGCTGCTTGGCCAGGTTCAGCAGGGTCTGGGCAATCCGGCCGGTCACGTCCAGGAAGGCGAGGTTGCCGACCTTCTGGCTGGTGTGCTGCAGGCGCTTGGCCATCTGGCCGGAGAGGCGCAACAGGATGTCCGGGTTGACCTGGATCAGCTGGCGGAACTTCTTGTAGGAGATCTCGGCGACTTCACAGGCGCCTTTGGCACGTACCCAGGCGGAACGCTCCGGATTCTCGTTCTCTTCGAACATCCCCATCTCGCCCAGGAAATCCCCCTGATTCAGGTAGGAGAGGATCATCTCCTTGCCTTCGTCATCCTTGATCAGGACGGCGACTGTACCCTTGACGATGTAGTAGAGGGTTTCCGCTTTTTCACCGGCGTGAATAAGGGTGCTCTTGGCGGGATACTTATGAATGTGGCAATGCGACAAGAACCACTCGAGGGTGGGATCGCTTTGCGGTTTGCCAATGATCATGAGACTTCCTCTGTAGTGTCATTTTTATGGACTGTGCGTCCAGGCAAGTTGCCAAGCTTGCCATTCCTTAGTCTTTGGTCGCAGTAGAATAAGAGCCTTTGTCTGTGCTGACAAGGCTTTGGGACTTTGGTGTCCATCTGTGTGCATCGATCTGCTGCGCCATCTGGGCCATTCTAGGCAAGAAGGGGGGGAGATATGTTGATTTCGATCTATTTCCTTCAGGGTCTGCTGCGGTTTCGGAACAAGTCGCGGCGCCGGGACTCGGCGGTCATGAAACCGGGAGTGGCGCAACGTGACGGGGCATGTGCCACTCGACCCCTGCTTGAGGTATGCTATGGGCGTCAGAACCGTCGTCATTGAGAGGAAATGTGAGATGAAAGCCAAGGTCAGCTGGGTGGAAGGCATGAAGTTTGTGGGCGAGAGCGAGTCCGGTCATCAGGTGACGCTGGACGGCGCCAACCCGGGCGAAGGTGCCAGCCCGATGGAGATGATCCTGCTGGCTGTCGGTGGGTGCAGCTCCATCGACGTGGTCTCCATTCTGGAGAAGGCGCGCCAGAACGTGACCGCCTGTCATGTGGAGCTGGAAGGGGAGCGCGCAGACTCAGTGCCCCGGGTGTTCGAGAAGATCCACCTCAAGTTCGTCGTGACCGGCAAGGGGCTGGCCGAGAAACAGGTTGCCCGCGCGGTCGACTTGTCGATGGAGAAGTATTGTTCGGTTTCCCTGATGTTGGAAAAAGCGGTAGAAATTACCCATAGTTATCAAATCGTTGAAGCTTGATAGTTGTAGTTTGTCCCGTCGATAACGCCATGACATAAGGAAAGTGCGATGAAAAAGATAATGATGTTGCTTCCCCTGTTCGGGCTGGCTGCCTGCAGCATGCCGCAGCCCACTCAGTATCAATACAGCCAGTATCAGTGCGGGGAAGAGTTGTTGGCCATCACCTATGATGCTCAGGCCGACATGGTGCAGTTCCCTTATGCCGGGGTCTATCACAAGCTGGGTCGCATCGAGTCACCCAAAGAGACCGCCAGCTATTCCGATGGGGTGACCACCTTCTCCCACCAGGAAAAACAGGCCACCCTGGTCAAAAACGGCGTGACTCTGCTGACCTGCGAACTGAAGTAATCCTCATGCCGTGCAACGGCGTGTATCCACAACGGCCTGCTTGAAGCAGGCCGTTGTGTTATGGGGCGCTCATTGAGCGGGCAGGGAGTCCAGGAGTTGAGCGGCGAGCTGCTGACTCAGCTGGCTGCGCTCGTCCTCGGCGATGGGCACGTCGCTGGCGAGCTGGATGGCACTGCTCCAGACGCTTTGCTGGGTGCGCCTGTCGATCAGCAGTATGGCCAGGGTGCCCTTGCGGGCATCGGCGGCGGCATTCAGCCCAGGGGTCATGCCGATGCGGGAGAATATCTCCCCATCGCTCATGTCCTGGCTGCCCGCCACCCCGATGGCGACCCAGACGTCGGCCTCATCGAGGGGCACGCTGCGCCAGCCCTTGCCATCGAGCGCCCGGGTGACGGCCTGCTGCACCGGCTCCAGCCAGGGCGCGGCGCTGTTGCCTGCGTACTGGAACTGCTCCGCCAGCGCGTAGCGCGGCGTCGCCCCGTAGGCCCAGTTTTCTGCCGGGCGGACCACCATGGTGCCCGTCTCGACCGTGGGGGCGGCGGGGCCTGTGCTGCAACCGCCCAGCAGGGCTGCCAGTGAGAAAGAGAGAAGTGCACCGCGCATCATAAGCTCCTTGGCTCAGGTGATCTTGCCGGTTTCTAACAGTTGCTGGATCAGGGGACGCAAGATCAGCTCCATCGCGAAACCCATCTTGCCCCCCGGCACCACTATGGTGTTCATCCTGGACATGAAGGCCCCGTCTATCATCGACAGCAGGTAGGGGAAGTCCACCTGCTTGATGCCCCGAAACCGGATCACCAGCATACTCTCGTCCAGGCTGGGTATCACCTTGGCACTGAAGGGGTTGGAGGTGTCCACCGTCGGCACCCGCTGGAAGTTGATGTGGGTGCGGGAGAACTGCGGGGTGATGAAGTTGATGTAGTCATCCATGGAGCGAACGATGGAGTCGGTCACCGCCTCGCGCGAATGCCCGCGCTCCGAGGTGTCGCGAATGAGCTTCTGGATCCACTCCAGGTTGACGATGGGCACCACGCCGATGAGAAAGTCCACGTGCCGGGCCACATTGTGTTCGCCGGTCACCACGCCGCCATGCAGCCCTTCGTAGAACAGCAGGTCCGTCTCCCCCGGCAACGCCTGCCAGGGGGTGAAGGTGCCCGGCATCTGGTTGAAGGGGACTGCCTCGTCGAAGCTGTGCAGGTAGCGTCTGTACTGGCCGCTGCCGCTCTGGCCGTACTCCTGGAAAAAGGATTCCAGCAGGCCGAAGTCGTTGGCCTCGGGGCCGAAGTAGCTGATATGGCGCCCCTGCTCGCGCGCCTTGCGGATCGCCACATCCATCTCGGGCCTTGTATAGCGGTGAAAACTGTCCCCCTCGACCACGGCCGCCTTGTATCCGAGCTGGTGGAACATGGAGCGGAAGGCGTTGGTGGAGGTGGAGGTGCCGGCACCGGACGAACCGGTAACCGCAATGATGGGATGCTTGGCCGACATAGAATTCTCTCTTCCTTGGGAGTTCCGTTATAAAGGCAGGTTCAAAGTGCGGTCAAGTGCGCCTTGCCGCGCGGGCGCCATCATGAGCTCCCCATGGCCCCCGGCGGCAGGTCTCCATCGGCGCCGCGACAGTCGGCGACGGAGGCACAAATAAGCCTGTTTGAAGCACCAGCTTCATCGGACGGACCGCCCATCCCCCCCTGAACCGAACGCCTTTCGTGCTCGGCGGGCCCTGGCCGGACGTTGTTCAGCTTGTGTCATTCTGCCGGAAAGTCGTCGCTCGGCGCATTGCTCAAATGCGTCTTTGGCACGACGTTGACACTCTCGTGCAACTCGCTGTAGACGAGCACGGCACTACCTTGTAGTAATTGTTGTCTGACCTCTTCAACCTTGTCGGCCAGGCTGACATCCTGTTCGCCGTATTCGGTGCCCTCTTGCAGGACGAAATGCTCGAGCAGGTTGTTGAGGGTATCTGGATCCAGTTCTTGCCAGGGGATAATCATGATTTCATCTTCAGTCATAGCGATGCGGATATTGTCGGTGTCTGACCGGCAAGCGCAAGGAGTTTATCTCGGCCTGGGAGAGGGTTCCCATGGCATCAGCTGAACAGCGTCGCCCAAGCAGTGAGTTCGATCAGCACCTTCAGGATGCGCGCCAGCGCGCCCTGAGCGCGGGGTTGCGCTGGTTCTGGGCCATCAATCAGCTGGCGATCCTCTATCTGCTGGCGCGTTTCTATCTCTATCAGGATGCCCGGCCGGTGGCGATCGAGGGGTTGCCCTGGCGCTATGAGTGGCAGATAGGCCTGGTGCTGCTGGCGAGCGTGCTGCCTCCTCTGGGTTGGCGCTGGTTCTCTCGCCAGGGCAGGCCAGGGTGGCAGCCCTGGCTCTGGTGCTGCGTCCTGCTGTGGGGTCTGGCCTGGGCGATGACGGCCTATGCCATTGCCACCATAGAACTCAGAGGGGGGTTCAGCCTGGCATTCAACATCGTCAGCCTGTTGCTGCTGACGGCCCTGATCGCCTTCTACTGCGAGTGGCGCATCTTCTATGGCCTGAGTGCCCCACCCCTGATCTTCCTGCTGTTCGAGGAGCACTGGGTGATGGTGCCATCCGTCACAGTGCACTGGCTGGCGGCCGGGAGCTTGTTGATTGTCCTGGAGACGGGTCGGCGGATGCTCAACGGCTGGTTCGAGCTGGCGGTGTCGCGCGAGTATGACAACCTGATGCTGGCACGCAAGATGGATGCGATGGCTAATAAGGATCCCTTGACCGGGCTCGCCAACCGCCGGCACTTCGATCAGGTCTGCAAGCGCGCCATCGCACAGGGCACGACGCTGGAGACACCGCTCACCCTGATCCTGCTGGATGTGGATTTCTTCAAGCGATACAACGACCACTACGGCCATCAGGCGGGGGATGAGTGCCTGATCCTGGTGGCCGAGTGTCTGGAAGAGGGGGTCCGGGAGCCCGGTGATCTGGTGGCCCGTTACGGTGGGGAGGAGTTCGTGGTGTTGCTGCAGGAGACGGACCTGGCCGCTGGCGAGCGGGTCGCGCAGCGCATTCGCACAACCCTGGCCGCCCGGGCGCTGCCCCACGAAGCCTCAGACGTGGCTCCCCATCTCACCCTGAGCCAGGGGATTGCCCAGTGGCGTCCGGGGGAGAGCCTGGTCATGCTGCTCGAGCGGGTGGACGGCGCCCTCTATGAAGCCAAGGGCGCAGGGCGCAACTGCTACCGCCTGGCGTCCTGAGTCTGCTCCCGCAGCCACTGGCTGATGCGCTCCTCCAGCCAGAAGCGGGGGCGCCAGGGAGTGCCGTGCAGGAAGCCCACGTGGCCACCACGGCGGCTCAGCTCGTAGCGCACCATGGGTGAGAGCTGCTCCGGCCTGGGGATCACGGCCCCGGTCATGAAGGGATCGTCGGCGGCGTGGATGATCAGGGTCGGGATGGTGATGCGGGCCAGGAGATCAAGGCCGGAGCAGGTTTGATAGTAGTGATCGGCGCTGTCGAAGCCATGGAGCGGGGCTGTGACCTGCTCGTCGAAGTCGCGCAGGGTGGCGATGCGGCTCACCTGCTCCGGTTGCCAGCGTGCCCGGGCCGCGGCCTGATGACGGATCTTGCTCTGCAGGTTGGCGCGCATGGTGCGCAGCAGGTAGCTCTGATAGACCCGTGAAAATCCCTGATTGACCCGATCGGCGCAGCTGGCCAGTTGCAGCGGCGCCGAGATCACCACGGCGGCGCTCAATTCGGCAGGGCAGCCGCGCGCCAGCAGATTCACCAGCATGTTGCCCCCCAGGGAGTAGCCGATGGCGACCAGTGGCTTGCCGGGAAAACGGCGGCCCAGCTCGGCGATCAGCGCCTGGGCATCTTCGATGGCGCCGGAGTGATAGGCCCGCAGCAGCCGGTTCGGCTCGCCGCTGCAACCGCGAAAATGCATCAGTACCGCCTCGTTCCCCTGTTGCTGCAGGTGGGCAAACAGCCCCTTGGCATAGTGGGAGTGGATGCTGCCCTCCAGACCGTGAAACAGCACCAGCAGCGGCCGCTCATCCGGGCTGATGTCCCCGCTCCAGGCGAGGTCGACGAAGTCCCCGTCTGCCAGTTCGAACCGTTCCGGGATGAAGCGGGCCGGCGTCCGGCGCAGCCATTTGGGCAAGATGGTTTGCAGGTGGGCATTGCGGGCCCACCAGGGGGCGTGGAAGTGGCTTTCTGTCAGCATGCAACGACTCGGGACAGCAGAAGAGGAAAGGGGCGGCGAGCCCATGGCCCGCCGCGGTATCAGGCGGGCAGGCGGTCGTGGTGTTCGGCGCCGCGCAGCATGGCCTGGATCAGCTCGTTGGCTTCAAACTTGGTCAGTGCCTCGTGGGCGCCGACCTGATGGGCCCGCTCCACGCTGATCTCGCTGGAGAGGGAGGTGTGCAGAATGATGTAGGCCTCCGCCAACCTGGGATCGCTCTGCACCTCGAAGGCCAGCTCGTAACCGTCCAGCCCCGGCATCTCTATGTCGCTCACCAGTATGTCTATCCGGCTGCCCTGAGCGACCCTGGCCTGCATCAGGCTGAGGGCATCGCGCCCGTTGGTGCACACCTCGTAGGGAATGTTGATGTAATCGAGGGCCGCCATCAGCTGGCGGCGGGCGACGGAGGAGTCGTCCACCAGCAGGATCCGCATCGGCTTGAGCCGCTCGCGCTGCACATCTGTCAGCACGGGGTAGAGGTGGCTGGGATCGTCCGGATAGACCCGGGACAGGATCAGCTCCACGTCCAGCAGCTGGATCAGCTGATCACCGACCTTGGTCACCCCGGTGACGAAGACGTTCTGACCGAGGGAAGGGGGCGGCGGCTCTATGTCACGCCAGTTGCACTCGGTGATCTTGTCGATGCCCCGTACCAGGAAGCCCACCAGGGTGCGGCGGCAATCCGTGATGATGATGAAGCAGTTGGGCATCTCCTCCCGGCTGATCGGGCGATAGCCCACCGCCATCGCCATGTCGATCACGGGGATGGTGGTGCCTCTCATGCTGGCCGCCCCGAGTACGGTCGGGTGCGAATGGGGCAGGGCGGTGAGCTGGGTGTAGGGGACTATCTCCTTCACCTTGAGGGTGCCGATGGCGAAGGATTGCCTGGCAGAGAGGTGAAACAGCAACATGCCCTGGGATTGGTTGGCCTTGCTCGTCATGGCGGATGTCCTGTTGATCTAATCGGTGACGGTCAATCTGGTGTTCAGCATAGAGGATGGTGACCAGGATGAGCCCTTGTTATTAACGGTTATTAACGACCGCGAGCCGCAAAACTGGACCCTGTCACCATCATTTATTTTCTCGCCCGGTTCATTGGGTGGAGGCCACCGCCTCCAGCGTCAGCCCGAGCCAGTGCTGGCACGCCTGCGCCAAAGCCTGTTCATCCCGGTAACCGAGCTTTGCCACCACCTGGGCCGGCTTGCTGCCACTTCTGAGCAGGCGAACCCCCTGCAGCAGCTGCCACTGGGCACCGAGCGCATCGGGCGCCAGGGCGGGATCCTCGATGCCCCGCTGGGTGAGGCAAGCCTGCCAGGCCGCGGCGCTGCCTTCAGACTGACCGGCCAGGGCACGCCAGGCGGCTTGTAGCGGCTGATCTGCCTGCGCCAGGATGGCACAAGCCTGCAACTCGTCCCCCATGACCCGCAGACGGTGGCCATAGGCCTCCTGCCAGTCACGGGGCCGGGACCAGCTGGCCAGGCTGTCCAGCAGGGCGTCCATCAGCGGTGTTGGTTGCAACCAGCCTGCCTGGGCCGGTTGCACCACCCGCACCGAGCAGGTCAGCCGATCATGCTGACAACCCGCCAGGGGAGTGAAGGCGGCGAGGGCATCGGCACACAGCCAGAAGTGGCTGCCCGCCGTCAGCAACAGCTCATGGGAGCCGAGTCTCAGCAGTGCCGCACCCCGGGTGACGCGCAGCAGCTGACCCAGAGGGGAGCGTTTGCGGGGGCCGACCTGCAGGCAAGGAGTGGAAAAATGCTGATATTCGATGGCGTGATGCATGTAAAAACCCTGATATGATGCTGCCTGGAGGTAACAAAAATGGAAACCAGACGTAAAAAGCGCTTCATTGCCGGTGCGGTTTGCCCGGCGTGCGGCAAGATGGACACCATGATGCTGTATATGGAGCATGGAGTCGAGAAGGTGACCTGTGTCGACTGCGGGGATACCCAGGTGCAGACCCAGGCCGAGGTGGACAAGGCGACCCGCGAGGCCGAACAGGTCATAGGAGTCTTCAGTCCCGAATGACGTACCGCCGGATGGCCTGGGTGGACCAGACCATCCGCGAGGTCGCACCGCTTATAAAGGTGTTTCGCCTCGAGTGAGAGGCCTCTTGATAATACCCGGGTGAGACGAGGCTCGTTCTGGACTGCCGGCTTTTTCGGCATGGCGGAGCGGGGCAGATCATATGCTTGGCCACCTTTTTAAGGTATTCTGGGCCCGTTTTTTTCTATCCGCAGGATCCCTGACATGAAAGTAGCTCCCCTGAGCGTGGTTACGCTGGAATACACGGTCACCGACGAACACGGTGAAGTCATCGACACCACTGTCGGTAAAGAGCCTCTGGTGTATCTGCACGGTACCCGTTATCTGGTCTCCGGCCTCGAAGCCGAACTGGAAGGCCGCAGCGTGGGCGAGGCGTTCGACGTCACCCTGACGCCGAGCCAGGCCTATGGCGAGTATGACGAGAACCTGGTGCAAGAAGTGCCCGGCGAGCTGTTCGATGGCATGGAAGTGTCTGAAGGGGATACTTTTGTGGCCGAGACCGACGATGGCCACCGTCCGGTGACCGTCATCGAAGTCTCCGAAGAGTTCATCAAGGTGGATGGCAACCATCCCCTGGCTGGTGTGACCCTGGGCTTCAAGGTCGAGATCAAGGACGTGCGTGCCGCCACCGCCGAAGAGCTGGCTCACGGCCACGTGCACGGTGCTGGTGGTTGCGGTCACGATCATGGTCATGACCACGGTCACGATCACGACCATGACCACGGCGGTTGCTGCGGCGGTCACGGCCACGATCACGGTCATGACCACGGCGACGAGCAGGGTCACGGCGGTTGCTGTGGCGGCGGTGGTTGCGGTGGCAAGGGCCATCACCACTGATCTGCCGACTGGCAAGATGAAAAAACCCGCTGCGTGCGGGTTTTTTTATGGCGGCGCACTCAGTAGTGCGGGGGGGGCGTCTCTTCGGCCATGCTGGCGATCTGGCTTGGCTGCACGCTCTGCAGCTTGTCCACCAGCAGCTGGATCTGATGCTTGAGCCGGTCGAGTTCGCGGCCCTGGGTGGTCACCTCTTCGTTGAGCTGCTCCACCGTGTATTCGGCATAGGCGAGACGGCTTTCCAGGGTCTCGAGACGATCGTTAAGTTGCTGACTCATGGGCCTCTTGGTCCTTACTTGATAGTCCAGATTTCGGCCAGGCCACTGGAGCTGGCGCTGACGAGGTGGCCATTGTCGCGCAAAGCCACGCCATAGACCACTGCGCTCGGTGGTTTCACCTTGGGATGGGGAGAGACGCGCCAGCTTTGCAGCAGGCTGCCATCGCTCACCCGCCACAGGGAGAGCTGACGGGAGGGGGCGCCGGTGACGAGCCAGTCGCCATCCTTGACGAACCGGGCGCTGGTGTAGACCTCGAAGCGGTGATCGAACTGCAGCCGGCTCATCTCCTTGCCGGTCTTGAGATCCCAGATGCTGGCCTGACGGCTGTCGGCGGTGAAGGCGAAGCGCCCCGCCGGATCCAGTCTCGCCATCACCACCCGGCCACCATGGTTGAAACGCCACACCACCTGTCCGCTGCGGGTATCCCACAGATAGGCGCTGTAGTCGTTGCCGCCGGTGAGGGCGTAGCGGCCATTGGCGGAGAGATCCACCGTATTGACCTGCTCGGTATGGCCGAGGAACTGCAGCCTTCGCCCGGTGAGGGTGTCCACCAGCTCCGCCTTGCCATCTTCGCGGCCGATCAGCACCAGGCGACCATCGGCCGAGAGTGCCGCATCCCTCAGGCTGGATTCAGGAAGTGAATAGTAGCCTTGGGAGCGACCATCTTGCAGGCGCCAGATGGCAAAGGTGCGCTGGGTGGCCGTGATGGCGTGGCTGTCGCCCGGGGAGAAGCGGGTGAGGGTGACGAACTCTTCCTGGTCCTCGCTCTGGCGCCAGCGCCAGCGCTCCTTGCCCTGTTCCAGATCCCAGACCACTGTGCCCTGGCTCAGGCTGGAGACGATGGCCTGTTTGCCGGAGCTGGCGAGATCCGCACTCAGCAAGCCCTGGTTGGCGAGGCGGATCTGCTGGCCGGGAAGTGAGCTCTGTTCGCACCCTGTCAGCATCAGGCAAATACCGATGAGATAAATGGCACTTTTGATCATTTTTCCTGTCTCATGCTTTCGTTACCTGCGATCACGGCGTTAGTATAAGGCGCTTATCACGATAAACCTCTCATTTCACGAAGGAACCGAGAGCGGTATTTAGAGTTTTGGAGAAACTGATGAACAATTTTCTGAAGGTGTCCCTGTTGGCTGCGGCCGTTGCCGTGAGTCTGACTGCTTGCCAAAAAGATGAGAAGCCTGCTGCCAATACCGCAGAGGTCAAGGCAGAAGCCAGCAAGCCGGCAGAGGCCCCCAAGGCAGCAGCCAAGAGCTTTGAAGAGCAATCCGGCTATGCGATCGGCCTCTCCATGGGTCGTTATATCGCCAATACCCTGGAACGTCAGCAGGAACTCGGCATCAAGCTGGACAACAGCGTCATCCTCAAGGGTGTGACCGACGGTCTGGGCAAGGAAGCCAGCATGACTGACGAGGAGATCCAGAAAGTTCTGCAGGAATACGACGCCAAGATCAACGAGTTGACCAAGGCCAAGGCTGACAAGGATGCGGTGGAAAACCTGAAGAAGGGTGAAGAGTACCTGGCCGCCAACGCCAAGAAAGAGGGCGTGAAGAGCACCGAATCCGGCCTGCAGTATCAGGTCGAGAAGCTGGGTGACGGCGCCAAGCCCAAGGCCACCGACATCGTCAAGGTACACTACACCGGCACCCTGACCGATGGCACCAAGTTCGACAGCTCCGTCGATCGCGGCGAGCCGGCTACCTTCCCGCTCAACCAGGTGATCCCGGGCTGGACCGAAGGCGTGCAGCTGATGCCGGTCGGTTCCAAGTTCAAGTTCTTCCTGCCGTCCAAGCTGGCCTATGGCGAGCACGGTGCAGGCTCCATCCCGGCCAACGCCGTGCTGGTATTTGACGTCGAGCTGCTGGCCATCGAAAAGCCGGCTGCCGATGGCGCCGATGCGAAGAAATAAGCAGTCAATGCGATAAAAACGGCTCCTCAGGGAGCCGTTTTTACTGGTGTCGCGCCAGGATAGGCCGGAGAAAGCAGGGGCCCGTCTTGAGTGTGTGGCGGCTAGCCCCCAGAATAGACAACAAAATCAATCGCAAGGATGGATCTCGTGGCTGAAAGCAAACCCCGTGTCCTGCTGGTGGAAGATACCCGCAGTCTGGCCGTCGTCTATGAGCAGTACCTGGTTCAGGATGGCTATGAGGTGCTGCTGGCCGATTGCGGCCAGCAGGCACTGGCGCAGTTGCTGGCCAGCCCGCCCCCCGTGGTGCTGCTCGACCTCGAACTGCCCGACATGTCCGGCATGGCCATATTGCAGCAGATCACCGAGCAGCAACTGCCCTGCTCAGTGGTGGTGATCACCGCCCACGGCTCGGTGGACGTGGCGGTGGAGGCGATGCGCTGCGGTGCCTTCGACTTCCTGACCAAGCCGTTCGACGGCAAGCGGCTGTGCGCCACCGCCCGCAACGCCTTCAAGCATCAGCAGCTCAGCTCGCTGGTGGCCCAGTACAGGGAGAACTTCGAGCGTAGCTCCTTTGCGGGCTTCATCGGCGCCTCCATGGCGATGCAGGCGGTCTATCGCATCATAGAGAGCGCGGCACCGAGCAAGGCGACCGTCTTCATCACGGGGGAGAGCGGCACCGGCAAGGAGGTCTGTGCCGAGGCCATCCACCAGTGCAGCCCGCGCCGGGATCAGCCCTTCATCGCGCTCAACTGCGCCGCCATTCCCCACGATCTGATGGAGAGCGAGATCTTCGGCCATGTGAAGGGATCCTTTACCGGTGCTCAGGGGGATCGCAAGGGGGCAGCCAGCCTGGCGGACGGCGGCACCCTCTTCCTCGACGAGATCTGCGAGATGGATCTCGACCTGCAAAGCAAGCTGCTGCGCTTCATCCAGACCGGCACCCTGCAGCGGGTCGGCAGCGGCAAGGTGGAGACGGTGGACGTGCGTTTCGTCTGCGCCACCAACCGGGATCCCCTGGCGGAGGTGAAGGCGGGGCGCTTTCGCGAGGATCTTTACTACCGGCTGCACGTGATCCCGCTCCCCCTGCCCCCCCTGCGCGAGCGCGGTGAAGACATACTGCTGCTGGCGCGCGACCTCTTGCTGCGATATGCCAAGGAGGAGCACAAGCGCTTCCGGGATTTCGATGCCGACACAGTGCGGGTGCTGCTCGATTACCCCTGGCCCGGCAACGTGCGCGAGCTGCAGAACGTGGTGCGCAACATAGTGGTGCTCAACGATCGCGAGCTGGTGAGCAAGGATATACTGCCGCCGCCACTCAACGGCGGCCGTGCGCTCCCGATGCCTGCCCCTGCCGAGGAAACCCCCGAGATCCTGGCCGATCCCATGTCGACCCCGCTGCCGGTACGCCCGCTCTGGCTGGTGGAGAAGGAGGCCATCGAGCAGGCCATCGCCAGCTGTGACGGCAACATCCCCAAGGCGGCGGCACTGCTGGAGATCAGCCCCTCGACCATTTATCGCAAGAAGCAGGGTTGGGAAGAGGCGAGCCTAGCCTGACGTGGGGGGATGGCATCCATCATCCTGGGCAGATGCGTTGGTGAGCGGGGCGGCCAATTGGCCGCCCCGCTCTGTTATGGCTAGAGCTTGGCGAGGCGTTTGAGCCTGGCCAGCCGCTCCGCCTCGTTGGCCTGCAGCCAGCCATCCCGCGAGAGCAGGAACCAGGCCCGGGCGAAGTATTCTGGGGCGGCCGGATCGTCCAGCATCAGGCCGTTCTCCCCCAGCTCCTCGAACAGGTAGCCATCTTCCGGCGCGCTGGCCTCGGCCATGTCGGCTTTCAGCTGGATCAGCTCGGCCATCGCCTGTTCGTGCAATCCCTGGGCCCGGCTCAGCCGTGCCAGGCTCCAGCGGGCGATAAAGGCCTTGCCCTGATTGTTGTGCCGCTGGTGCCAGGCCAGGCACTTCTGCTGGCAGGCCCTGGCCTCCTCCAGGCGTCCCAGTTCGAACAGGGTCCAGCCCTGATTGTTGTAGAGGCTGGGCAGCCAGCCACGCACCTTATCATCGGCACTGCGCTCGGCCAGGGTCATCGCCAGCTGATGCCAGCGGCTCTGCTCCTCCAGCGGGGCGGCGATGGCTACCATGTGGGCCGCGTCTATGGCGAGCCCTGTCTCCCCCAGCTTGAGCCCGAGTTGCCACCCCTGCTCGAACAGCGTCCTGGCGCTGGCCTTGTCGCCGGCCGAGTTGAACGTCCGCCCCCGCTCCAGCAAGGCGCGCAGCCGTGCTCGCGGGGTGGCGTCGGTGAGGCGGGGTTCTATCTCGTCGAGCAACTGGTGGGCCTCGACAAACTGGCGCTGCAGTGAGTGGGTGCGGGCCAGCTGCGTCAGCAGCTCCAGCTCGTATTGCAGGTCGTGGTGCGCCTCTTCGAGCAGGCGTCGAAAACGCAGGGCAGTGGCGGCGGGATCCTGATAATCCCACTGCGCCATGAAATCGGGCTGATTGTCCATCTGGCCTCCTGGCTGGTTACCCTCTCACCAAGATGCCTATCGCCCATTGTTTGTACAAGGGGCGCCCGTCACAGGGCGCCCCTCAGGTCATGAAAAAGCCCGTGCAAACGCAATCAATAGACCATGGCCAGGCTCATCAGCATCAGGCCCAGGGCGGCGAAGGCACCCTCCTTGATGGCCAGGCGCGGCACCAGCGCCTTGGGCAGTGCCGGGAACAGGCAGAGCGCGAAGCCAAGCCCCGGCATCAGCCAGTGAAAGCCGGGACTGCGCAGGCTAGGGTCTGCCGCCCCGTTGATGATGATCAGCAGGATAAACAGGGTGAAGGCGGGCAGGATAAACCAGCGGGCGTTGCCGACGGCGACTGCTCGCAGGGGCGAGATGCGATAGAGCACCAGGGTCACGATAAAGAGTACGAGGGGAGCCAGCAGATAGAGAGGGGCCGGATTCATGATGGGGGTCTCCAGACAACGGGGGGAAGAGTGTAAGCAGCAGGGGCGAGGGATGACCAGCACCCCGGCCCCGGGCTGTGAGGCCGATCCCAGGGCAAAGGTTTGCCAGGCAAGGGTCAGCGCAGCCAGATCCAGGCACAGCCAAATGCCAGCCAGCTCAGCACCAGCAATGCCCAGGGCAACGGGTGCTGGCGGCTGATCTCGACAAGCTCTATCTCCTGGGCCTCTTCCTCCTGCCCGCCCTGCTGTGGCTGTTTGGTCCTGGCTTGCTGCTTCTTCTGGCGGCTCGCCTCCCGGGCCCGCGCCTTCATCTGTTTCTTGTACTCGTCTATGCCCTTCTGGATCCCCTGGGCGATCAGCTGGGTCTGCTCCTTGGTCTGCCCCGGCTTCTGGTTGGCGCGGGCTACCTTCATCGCCTCCTGCTGGGTCTCGGGGGAAATCTTGTCGTACTTTGCCATTCACGGCTCTCCTTGGCATCGATTGGCGGGAAGTATGCCATAACTGTTTCCGGCAGGCTGCCATCCCTGGGGTGGAAATCAGGTGGCAGGAGATTGGCTAGTGATGGAAATATGAGGAGAGAGGTTGCGTTGGTGATCACATTTGGCGGAATTTGTGAGTCACCGATGAAAAAGCGTCACATGTTGTTTGTTATATTAACGCCCGACCTAATGGCTTGGGTCGTCCAATAACAAAATAACAAGGTGATATGGAAATGAATTATAAATTTGTCAAAGGAAGTATCGCGCTGGCTGTGCTCGCCGCGCTGAGTGGCTGTAATACCTCACAAAATGAAAGTGTCGCCCCCTGCAGCGAAAATGTCTGCAAGCTGACCATTTTGCACACCAATGATACCCACGGTCGTTTCTGGCACAACGACAAGGGTGAATATGGCATGGCCGCCCAGAAGACCCTGGTCGAGCGCCTGCGTGGGGAAGCCAAGGCGGCGGGCAGCGAGGTGCTGGTGCTCTCCGGTGGCGACGTGAACACAGGGGTGCCGGAGTCGGATCTGCAGGATGCCGAGCCGGACTTCATGGCCATGAACAGCATCCGCTACGATGCCATGGCGGTGGGCAACCACGAATTTGACAACCCTTTGACTATCTTGGAAAAACAGCGTGAGTGGGCCAAGTTCCCCATGATCTCCGCCAACATCTACGACAAGGCCAGCGGCAAGCGCTACTTCGACCCCTACAAGGTGTTCAAGCTGGAGAGCGGCCTCAAGGTCGCGGTGCTGGGCCTGACCACCGAAGACACCGCCCAGCTGGTGGATCCCAACAACGTCCAGACCCTGGAGTTCCGCGATCCGACCACGGAAGCGGCCAAGCTCGGCAAGCAGATCCGCGACAGCAAGGAGGCAAACCTGGTCCTGGCCATCACCCACATGGGTCACTACGAGAATGGCCAGCACGGCAGCAATGCCCCGGGGGATGTGGAGATGGCGCGCGCGCTGCCGGCCGGCACCCTGGACGCCATCATTGGCGGTCACTCCCAGAACCCGGTCTGCATGGAGCCGGGCACGCCCGACAAATACGCCGACTTCAAGCCGGGTGACGACTGCCTGCCGGATCAGCAGAACGGCACCTGGATCATGCAGGCCCACGAGTGGGGCAAGTATGTGGGCCGCGCCCAGTTTGATTACCAGAACGGCAAGCTGACCCTGACCCAGTACGACCTGATCCCGGTCAATCTGAAAGACAGCAAGGGGGCCTTCATTCAGGAAGAGATCACCAAGGATCCCGAGCTCTACAACACCCTGCTCACCTATCAGGAGAAGGGGCAGCAGGAGCTGGGCGTAGTGATAGGCTCCACCGACGGCGTGCTGGACGGCGAGCGTGCCAACGTGCGCAACAAGCAGACCAACCTGGGTCGCCTGATCACCACGGCCACCGCCGAGAAGCTGAGCACCGACTTCGGCATCGTCAACTCCGGCGGTGTGCGTGCCTCCATCGCGGCTGGCGACATCAGCTATCGTGACGTGCTGACCGTGCATCCGTTCGGCAACACCGTCAACAAGGCGACCATGAGCGGCAGCGAGCTGGAGACCTATCTGGGCCAGGTAGCGACCAAGACGGTCAACACCGGCGGCTATGCCCAGTTTGGTGGCATCAACATGGCGGTGGACTGCCAGGCCAAGAGCGTGACCATCACCAGCGTGGGCGGCAAGGCCTTCGATCCGGCGGCCAGCTACAGCTTCTCCATCCCGAGCTTCAGCGCGGCCGGTGGCGACGGTTATCCGAAGATCAACACCATCAACGCCGGTCTGGTGGATGCCGGGGTGTTGAAGGATTATATAGCGGCGAAGAAGACCATACAGGTGGCCGATTATCAGCCGGCCGGCGAGGTCAGCTATGTTAATTCCGCCTCGACTGATGGCTGCAAATAATCCAGCGGCCTTGGGCCAATAACAAAAGAGAGGCAGCCATGGCTGCCTCTCTTTTTTATTTTCGAGATCATCAACAGGGGCTGATGGCGATTATTCTCGGCCCCTCACAAGGAGCAGGGAATATTCCATGGCCAGCTGTGATGAGTGTGATGGCAATAAAAAGGCGACCCTGGGGTCGCCTTTATCATGCTTGCCGGACGGGCGTGCTTAGAGCTGCTCGATACCGACGATGTGCCAGGGGGCATTGTCCTTGGCCAGGTTGCGCTCGAGGTGCCACACCTCCTTGATGTCCTCCTCGACCTGCTCCTGACGGTCCATGTAGCGACCGCTGAAGCGCACGCTGACCTGGGCCCAGTCGCTGCCGTAGTCGGCACGCACCAGCTGGGTGTCCACATACATCACTTCGGTGTGCTGCTCGCCGGTCAGTTCGGCGCGCTCGGTCTGGAGGTGCTGGAACAGTTCCGGGCTCACGTACTCGCGTACCTTCTCCAGATCGTTCTTGTTCCAGGCTTCTTGCAGGGTGCGATAGTGATCGCGGGCACCGGACAGGAAACCGTTCATGTCAAAGCCTGGCGGCAGGCGGAAGGGGACGTCGCTGTCGGCAAAGCCGGTCGCCTGCGGGGCGCCGTTGCTCTGCTCGAACTGCTGCGGCGCCGACGGTGGCTGATAGCCCGCATAGGCCGTCTGTGGCGGGGTCGCAGCCGCCTTGTTCTTGCGCAGGGCGCGGATCAGGAACACGGCACCGAGCGCCAGCAGGGCGATCAGCAGGAAGTCCATGCCCTGCAGACCTTCGAAGGCGCCGCTGCCCAGCAGGTAGGCGAACAGGCCACCGGCCAGCAGGCCGCCCAGCAGGCCACCCATCATGCCGCTCTTCTTGGGTGCCGCAGCCAGGGTCGGGTTCTTGCCATTCACGGGAGCAGCAGTAGGTGCCGGTTGGGCCGGTGCCGTCTTGTAGCTCTTGCCAAAGGATTTGCCGCCACCAAATTTCTTGGCCTCGGCGATGGGTGCCCCAAGGCCAATGGCCAGGATCACGGCAAACAGGGTCAGCATCTTTTTCATTTTGACTCTTTCACTCTCATGTAGGTGGGGGCATGCTCTGCTTGTGCAAGCTCAGCGAGGCGCATGGCAGGCTGCCGGTCCCTTTTTGTGTTGCAGCTTGCGGGTATGATTAACATGTCTGGCATGAATTATTCATGAACAGATTGCCCTCCCGGGGGCGCCAAGGAGGATGCCCATGAGAAACAGACGACCGAGTCGTTCGGTGCGCAGGCTGCGCAACAAGCTCAAATCCAAGGCGAAGGATCAGACCCTGGTCTGGCCCTTCCTCGTGCTGTGAGGGGCAAGGAGGGCCCCAAGACCCGATGAGCCGGCCACCTGGGAGGAGGCAGGCCACCGGATGAGGTGAATAGCGCGCATTAGCGCTCGCGATGGCGGGGTTTCTTTTGTAAAATTCCCGTCCCCTTCCCGCTGCGGTTTTTATGTGTATGGCAGAGCAAGTGACGGCGAAAAAAGACGCCAAGACACAACAGCTGAAAGTTCCCCCCCACTCTTTTGAGGCCGAGCAGTCCGTACTGGGCGGCCTGATGCTGGATAACGAGGCCTGGGATCGGGTGGCCGAGCGGGTGATCGACAAGGATTTCTACAGCCGTCCCCACCGCCTGATCTTCCAGGCCATGACCCGCCTCTCCAACGCGGGCAACCCCATCGATCTCATCACCCTGCAGGAGGAGCTGGAGCGCTCCGAGCAGTTGGAAGAGTCCGGTGGCTTCGCCTATCTGGTGGAGATCGCCAAGAACACCCCGAGCGCCGCCAACATCAATGCCTACGCCGAGATAGTGCGTGAGCGGGCCGTGGTGCGAGAGATGATCTCGGTCGCCAACGAGATAGTCGAAGCGGGTTACGAGCCCCAGGGCCGCACCTCAGGCGATCTGCTGGATCTTGCCGAGAGCAAGGTGTTCCAGATTGCCGAGCAGCGCTCCAGCGCCAACGAGGGCCCGCAGCCCCTGAAGCTGATCCTGGAGCAGACGGTCGACAAGATTGAGGAGCTGTTCAAGACCCCCCACAACGGGGTGACCGGGGTCTCAAGCGGTTACGGGGATCTCGACAAGATGACCGCCGGTCTGCAGCGCTCGGACCTCATCATAGTCGCGGCCCGTCCCTCCATGGGCAAGACCACCTTTGCCATGAACCTGTGCGAGCACGCGGCCCTCACCGCCGACAAGCCGGTGCTTATCTTCTCCCTGGAGATGCCCTCCGAGCAGATCATCATGCGTATGCTCGCCTCGGTGGGACGCATCGACCAGACCAAGGTGCGGACCGGCCAGCTCGACGACGAAGATTGGGCGCGCCTCTCCTCCACCATGGGACTCTTGCTGGAGAAGGGCAAGATGTACATAGATGACGCCTCCGGCCTGACCCCGACCGACGTGCGCTCCCGTGCCCGGCGCATCGCCCGCGAGCACGGCGGCCTCTCGATGATCATGATCGACTACCTGCAGCTGATGCGGGTGCCGGCGCTGTCTGACAACAGAACCCTGGAAATCGGTGAAATCTCCCGCTCCCTCAAGGCCTTGGCGAAAGAGCTGCAATGCCCGGTAGTGGCGCTCTCCCAGCTGAACCGAAGCCTGGAGCAGCGGGCCGACAAGCGCCCGGTCAACTCGGATCTTCGTGAATCCGGCTCCATCGAGCAGGACGCGGATTTGATCATGTTCATCTACCGTGACGAGGTGTATCACGACGACAGTCCCGACAAGGGGATTGCCGAGATCATCATCGGCAAGCAGCGTAACGGCCCTATCGGAAGAGTACGGCTTACCTTCCAGGGTCAGTTCTCCCGGTTCGACAACTATGCCGGTCCGGCGTTTGATGACGATTACTAAGTAGGGGCCGGTCTGCGCACTCATATCTGTGCGTAAGACCCCCAGATTCCAGACACAGTTTTCCCGGTTCGACAATTCTGCCGGTCCGGCCTTAGACGATGACTACCAAGGGATGACACCACTCGGTGCCTGGCGCAGGTGCGCCATCATGCCCTCGTAAGGGAAAACAGATGAAAGCGGCTATTGCCCAAATCGATACCTCGGCCCTGCGCCACAACCTCGCCGTGGTCAAGCGCCACGCCCCTTCCTGCAAGATCATCGCCGTGGTCAAGGCCAACGCCTATGGCCATGGCCTGCTGCCGGTGGCCCGCACCCTGGTGGATGCGGACGCCTATGCGGTGGCCCGCATCGAGGAGGCGCTGATGCTGCGCTCCTGCGCCGTGGTCAAACCCATAGTGCTGCTGGAAGGCTTCTTCTCGAGCGCCGATCTGCCGGTGCTGGCGGCCAACAACCTGCAGACGGCGGTGCACACCTGGGAGCAGCTCGAGGCCCTGGAGCAGGCCGAGTTGCCGGCTCCCGTGGTGGCCTGGCTCAAGCTCGACACCGGCATGCACCGGCTCGGGGTGCGCGCCGATGAGATGCCCGCCTTTATCGCGCGCCTCGCCAAGTGCAAGAACGTGGTGCAGCCGTTCAACATCATGACCCACTTCAGCCGCTCCGATGAGCTCGAACAAGCCACCACTCGCGAGCAGATCGAGCTGTTCAGCAAATTGACCGCCCCGCTGGCGGGCGAGCGGGCCATGGCGAACTCGGCGGGGATCCTGGCCTGGCCCGATTCGCATTGCGACTGGGTGCGCCCCGGCGTCATCCTGTATGGCGTATCCCCCTTCCCCAATACGGTGGCGGCGGATTACGACCTGCAACCCGTGATGACCTTGAAGACCCAGCTCATCGCGGTGCGGGATCACAAGGCGGGCGAACCTGTGGGCTACGGTGCCAACTGGGTGTCTGACCGGGATACCCGGCTCGGCGTCATCGCCATCGGCTACGGCGATGGCTACCCGCGCATGGCGCCCAACGGCACCTCTGTGCTGGTCAATGGCCGCATAGTCCCCCTGGTGGGCCGGGTCTCCATGGACATGACCACAGTGGATCTCGGCCCAGGTGCCACCGACAAGGCCGGCGACGAGGCCGTGCTCTGGGGCGAGGGGCTGCCGGTGGAACGAGTCGCCGAGGAGATTGGCACCATTCCCTATGAGCTGATCACCAAGCTCACTTCCCGCGTCTTCATGGAATATGTGTAGGTTCGAATAGCGAAGCGTATTCGGACATTCGAGTGACGCGGCGTCATCAGACGGCAAGCCTCACCGAATCAACAAAAAGGCCGTTCGTGCGATGTCACGAACGGCCTTTTTGTTTCTGTGCGCAAGGCTCTGCAAAAACAAGCCCCGCGTCAGCGGGGCTTGAGTCTCTGTCACGGCGGGACGCTTAGCCTATGGTCATCAGGCTGGCGTTGCCACCGGCGGCGGCGGTGTTGACCGAGAGGGCGTGCTCGATCAGCAGGCGCTCCAGGGGGATGTCAGTCTCGCCACGGTGCAGGCCGTGCACACCGACGATGGCGCCAGCACGGGCGGCGGCAAGTTTGGCCACTTCCCGCAGCTGATCCGAGTCGCCGTGGTGCAGCAGGGCATCGAAGCCGATGTCGCTGTTGGCCCAGTCTGCCACCAGCTGGATACGCCCTTGTACCTCGCTGGGCAGGCTGCTCAGCAGGGTGCGGTTCTGGGCATTGTCCTGCCACAGCACCTCTGTCCCGACGGCCAGACAGGCCGCCAGCTGGGCCAGCAGATCTGTTTTGGCTTCTTGATCGTCGGCGGCCAGACAGAGCACCCGCTCCCGGGGCAGCAGGCTGTAGCTGTTGCGCTCGCCGGTGGGGCCGACCAGCAGCTGGGTCAGGCCGCTCAGCGCCAGCTCGCCGTAGCGATCGCACAGGGTCACCAGTGCCGGGGCCTGCTTGCTCGCCCAGCCGCGCAAGGCCAGCAGTGCCGGTTTGGCGGCTTCGGCTTGCGAGGTTGACCCCTGCTCCTGGCGAAGCTGGCTGGTCACCGCCTCCTGAGGACGAGCCCCGAGCAGACGGTACATGTAGAGCGGACCACCCGCCTTGGGACCTGTGCCGGAGAGACCTTCGCCGCCGAACGGCTGCACCCCGACCACGGCGCCCACTATGTTGCGGTTGACGTAGAGGTTGCCGACCTTGGCGGTGTTGACCACCTGGGCTATGGTCTCGTCGATGCGGGTATGGACCCCCAGGGTCAGGCCGTAGCCGCTGTCGTTGATCTGCGCGAGCAGCTCGCCGAGCTTGGCGCGGGGGTAGCGCACCAGGTGCAGCACCGGGCCGAACACCTCCGGGCCCAGCTCATCCAGGCTGTCGAGTTCGATCAGGGTCGGCAGCACGAAGGTGCCGCGGTTGCAGGCGCCCTCCTGCGTGCGGGCAATCTGGTGCACCCGACGACCCTTGTCTCCCATCGCCTTGATATGGCGCTCTATGTTGGCCTTGGCCTCGGCGTCGATGACAGGGCCTATGTCGGTGGAGAGGTGCTCGGGGCTGCCGACCTTGTACTCGGCCATGGCCCCCTTGAGCATGCGGATCACCCGCTCGGCCACATCGTCCTGCACGCACAGCACCCGCAGGGCGGAGCAGCGCTGACCGGCGCTGTCGAATGCCGAGGAGATGACGTCCATCACCACCTGTTCGGTCAGGGCGGAGGAGTCGACGATCATGGCGTTCTGGCCGCCGGTCTCGGCGATGAGCGGTATGGTGCGGCCCTGGGCGTCGAGGCGACCGGCCAGGTTGCGGGAGATGATGCCCGCCACCTCGGTGGAGCCGGTGAACATGACGCCACGGACCCGCTCGTCGCTGATCAGCGCCGCGCCCACTGTTTCACCGCGGCCCGGCAGCAGTTGCACCGCACCGGCGGGGACGCCGGCCTCACGCAGGATGCGCACCGCCTGGGCGGCGATGAGCGGGGTCTGCTCCGCCGGTTTCGCCAGCACAGTGTTGCCGGCGGCCAGGGCCGCGCAGACCTGGCCGCTGAAGATGGCCAGCGGGAAGTTCCAGGGGCTGATGCAGACCACGGGGCCGAGCGGTCTGTGGCTCTCGTTGGCGAAGTGGTTGCGCGCCTGGGCGGCGTAGTAGCGCAGGAAGTCCACCGCCTCGCGCACCTCGGCGATGGCGTTGGCGAAGGTCTTGCCGGATTCGCGCACCAGCAGGCCCATCAGGGGTTGCAGCTCGGATTCCATCAGATCGGCGGCGCGCTCCAGCACGGCGGCCCGTTCGGCCGGCGGGGTCGATTGCCAGATCTGGCCGCTGGAGAGAGCACAGGCGAGGGCCTTGTCCACCAGCTCTACCGTGGCTTCGCTCACCTGACCGACGACGTCGCGGTGATCCGCCGGGTTGACGACGTGCTGGAACTGGGTCGGCGCCTCGGTGTCGCAGCCCAGCATGGGCAGGGCCTGATAGGCGGTGTTGGTGCTGGCGAGCAGGGCGGCTGACAGCGACCCCAGACGGTGCTCGTTCGCGAGATCCAGGCCGGCGGAGTTCGGGCGGGCTTCGCCGTACAGCTCACGGGGCAGGGGGATGCGCGGGTGGGGCAGACCCAGGCTGCCTTCACGGGCGGCCATCTGCTCGATCTGCTGTACCGGATCCTGCACCAGATCCTGCAGGGAGATGCTGTTGTCCGCGATGCGGTTGACGAAGGAGGTGTTGGCCCCGTTCTCCAGCAGGCGGCGCACTAGGTAGGCGAGCAGGGTCTCGTGGCTGCCGACCGGCGCATAGATGCGGCAGGGGCGACCCAGCTTGCCGTCGGCGACCTTGCCGACCACCTGTTCGTAGAGCGGCTCACCCATGCCGTGCAGGCACTGGAACTCGTACTGGCCCGGGTAGTAGTTCTGCCCCGCCAGCTGGTAGATGGCCGACAGGGAATGGGCGTTGTGGGTGGCGAACTGGGGATAGATGGACTCGGGCACCGCCAGCAGCTTGCGGGCGCAGGCCAGATAGGAGACATCAGTGTAGGGCTTGCGGGTATAGACGGGGTAACCCTCCAGGCCATCCTGCTGGGCGCGCTTGATCTCGCTGTCCCAGTAGGCGCCCTTCACCAGCCGGATCATCAGGCGGTGACGGCTGCGCTTGGCGAGATCGATGACGTAGTCGATCACATAGGGGCAGCGCTTCTGATAGGCCTGGATGACGAAGCCGATGCCGTTCCAGTCCGCGAGAGACGGGTCGAAGCAGAGCTTCTCCAGCAGGTCGAGGGAGATCTCCAGCCGATCGGCCTCCTCGGCGTCGATGTTGATGCCGATGTCGTACTGCCTGGCGAGCAGGGTCAGGCCCAGCAGGGTGGGGTAGAGCTCTTCCATGACGCGATCGTACTGGGCGCGGCTGTAGCGCGGGTGCAGGGCGGAGAGCTTGATGGAGATGCCCGGGCCCTCATAGATGCCACGGCCGTGGGAGGCCTTGCCGATGGCGTGGATGGCCTGCTCGTAGGAGGCGAGATAGCGCTTGGCATCCTCCTCGGTGAGGGCCGCTTCCCCCAGCATGTCGTAGGAGTAGCGGAAGCCCCTGTTTTCCATGTTGCCCGCATTTGCCAGCGCCTCGGCGATGGTCTCGCCGGTGACGAACTGCTCCCCCATCAGGCGCATCGCCATGTCCACACTCTTGCGGATCAGCGGCTCGCCGCCCTTGCCGATCAGCCCCTTGAGGGAGCTGTTGAGGCCAGCCTCGTTGTGGGTGGCCACCAGTTTGCCGGTGATGAGCAGGCCCCAGGAGGCGGCGTTGACGAACAGGGAGGCGCTCTGGCCCAGGTGCTGGCTCCAGTTGCCACCGCTTATCTTGTCGCGGATCAGGGCATCGCGGGTCGCCTTGTCGGGGATGCGCAGCAGCGCCTCCGCCAGACACATCAGGGCCACCCCTTCCTGGGAGGAGAGGGAGAACTCCTGCAGCAGACCCTGCACCAGGCCCTGACGGCCGCTGGCGCTCTTCTGGTTGCGCAGCTTCTCGGCGATGCTTAAGGCGAGCTTCTGGGTCGCCTCGGCCTTCTCCTTGGGCAGGCGGGCCTGCTCCAGCAGCATGGGCACGGCCTCTGTCTCGGGGCGGCGATAGGCGGAGGTGATGGCGGCGCGCAGCACGGACTGCGGCAAGATGCTCTCGGCAAACTCGAGGAAGACCTGGATCCCCTGCTCGGTCAGGGTCTCGATGGCCTCTTCCCCGGCGGCAGCGGCCAAACCGGACTGCTCGGGTGGGGTCAGGCCCCGCTCCAGCTGCTCCAGATAGGTGAAGATCGCCTGCTTGATCAGCCAGTGGGGAGTGCGATCCAGGGTTTGGGCGGCCTGCTTGAGACGGTCGCGGGTCGCTTCATCGAGTTTAACGCCGAGGGTGGTAGTGGCCATGGGACTTCCTGTGTCTAGAAGGTAACAATATTACCGGACGGTTAAATTTTGCCGAGAATGGCGCAACCAGGTGCAACCTTCAAGCAAGAAATTTTAATGTCCTGGCTACATTGTTGAATTTTCCTATGGCAAATGACTCGGTGGATTGATCCCGTAAATAGGACTCGATACAGCTTTTCACCGAAATATTAATGGGTTGTATACATGTTCTCGGGATGGGTAACGAGGTGCAACCCTCGGCGGGGTCGGGTTGCTCTTTTTTCATGAAATATCAGCCAGGTACTCATGGGGAAACGAGGGAAACCACCACTTAGGACTCACTGGTGTAGTGAACGACAGGGGTGGCGTTGGCTCTTCTATGCTGATAGCTGGCCTCGAAATCCGCTATCAATGACCAAGGAGCTCATCATGGCGCGTGTCAGTACCTATCTCAATTTTGCCCGGGAGACGGAGGCGGCCTTCCTCTTCTACCGCGAGGTGTTCGGCGGCGAGTTCAACGGCCCCATCCACAGATTCAAGGAGTCCCCCGGCTGCCCGGGTCAGCCGCCCCTGTCACAGGAAGATGGCGATCTGGTGATGCATGTGGAGCTGGCGATCCTGGGCGGCCACGTGCTGATGGGCACGGACGCCCCCGCTAGCATGGGATTCACCCTGGTGCAGGGCAACAACAGCTACCTCAACCTGGAGCCGGACAGCCGGGCCGAGACCGACCGCCTGTTTGCGGCCCTGGGGGAGGGCGGCCAGGTGGAGATGCCGTTGCAGGAGATGTTCTGGGGTGACTATTTCGGCTCTCTGGTGGACAAGTTCGGCACCCGCTGGATGTTCAACTGCCAGAGCAAGACATGATCTCGGGTTTGTCATGAAAAAGGGCGCTATGGCGCCCTTTTTGCCTATTTGTACGGCCAAAAGCCTTATTTGCTGCGCCCCACCATATCAGCGGGCACCACCCAGGCATCGAACTGCTGGGCCGTGAGGTGGCCCGAGGCGATGGCCGCCTCCCGCAGCGTCAGTCCCTGGTGGTGGGCCAGTTTGGCGATCTCGGCGGCCTTGTCATAGCCGATGTGGGGGTTGAGGGCCGTCACCAGCATCAGGGAGCGGGCCAGCAGCTCGTCGATGCGCGCCCGGTTCGCAGCTATGCCGAGGGCGCAGTGATCGTGGAAGCTCTGCATGCCGTCCGCCAAGAGCCGCACGCTCTGCAGGAAGTTATGGGCGATCATGGGCCTGAACACGTTCAGCTCAAAGTTGCCGCTGGCGCCGCCGATGTTGATGGCCACGTCGTTGCCCATCACCTGGGCGCAGAGCATGGTGAGCGCCTCGCTCTGGGTCGGGTTGACCTTGCCCGGCATGATGGAGGAGCCGGGTTCGTTCTCCGGGATGCTGAGCTCCCCCAGCCCGCTGCGGGGGCCGCTCGCCAGCCAGCGCACGTCGTTGGCGATCTTCATGAGAGAAGCCGCGAGCGTCTTGAGGGCGCCATGGGCATGGACCTGGGCATCGCTCGCCGCCAGGGCCTCGAACTTGTTGGGGGCGCTCACCAGGGGCAGGCCGGTCTGCTCGGCGAGGGTGCTTGCCACCGCCTCGGCAAAGCCGGGCGGGCAGTTGAGACCGGTGCCGACCGCGGTGCCGCCGAGGGCCAGCTCACACAGATGGGGCAGGGCGGCATTCAGGTGGCGCTCCCCCTGAGCGAGCTGGGCGACCCAGCCGGAGATCTCCTGACCCAGGGTGAGGGGGGTGGCATCCTGCAGGTGGGTGCGGCCAATTTTGACGAGGTCGTCGAAGGCGGCGGCCTTGTCGGCGAGGGTGTTTTTCAGGGTAACGAGAGCCGGCAGCAACTGGCCGGTGATGGCGGTGATGGCCGCCAGGTTCATGGCGCTCGGGAAGACATCGTTGCTGGACTGGCTCTTGTTCACCTCGTCGTTGGGGTGCACCAGCCGCGCCTCTCCCCGTTCGCCGCCAAGCAGTTCGCTGGCCCGGTTCGCCAGCACCTCGTTGAGGTTCATGTTGGTCTGGGTGCCTGAGCCGGTCTGCCACACCATTAGGGGAAACTCGGCGTCGTGCAGGCCGCACAGCACCTCGTCGGCGGCGGCCATGATGGCCTGGGCTTTGCGGGCGGGCAGCAGCCCCAGGGCGTGGTTCACCCTGGCGCAGGCGGACTTGATGCGGGCGAGGGCATGGATGATCTCCATCGGCTGGCGCTCCCCCGAGATGTTGAAATGGTGCAGGGAGCGCTGGGTCTGGGCCCCCCAGAGCCGCGCCGCCGGGACTTCGATATCACCGAAGCTGTCGTGTTCGATCCTTACTGTCATGGCCTTCTCCCATCGAAAAACAAGGAGCAAGGGATACCCCTTGCTCCCACAGCATGGCAAATCCCGTGATCGCTCACATAGGTTCGTCTGTCATGGTGTCAGTCGCGAGGCTGAAACGGCGTCAGCGCGGCCAATGGCCGGGCGTTCTCATACTCCTGGGTCGTCTCGCCGTGCTTGAAGATCTTGAAGCCTTCGCCGCGCACGCTCCAGTACTCGATGGTCTCGCCGCTGCTCTCGCCGCTGATCTGCAACAGGCTGGCCTCGCGCAGGGCCACCACTGATTCGCTCGGGTTGATGGCGCAGAACTCGGCGAGCCGCTCGTCCCGGGTCTCCCCCATGTGGCCGCTGATGCTGGCATCCAGATAGTGGGGATTGATCTGCAGCGGGAACAGGCCCAGGGCCGGCAGCACGGCGGCGCTGCACACTGGCATGTCGTTGGTGGTGCGGATGCTCGGGGTCGCCACGTTGCAACCGGCGCTCCAGCCCACATAAGGCACGCCCCGTTCACGCACGGCGCGCTGTATGGGCACGATGAGGCCGTATTCGTGCAGCAGCTGGTTCAGGCGCCAGGTGTTGCCGCCGCTGATGAAGATGGCGTCTGCCTGGTTGATGGCGTCCACCGGATCGTCGAACTGGTGAATGCTGATGGCCTCCACCCCCAGGCTCTCGGTGAGATCCTGGGCACGGGCATCCCAGTCGCTGCGGATCACCGCATAGGGGATGAGCAGGATGCGCTTGACCTGTTTGCGGGCGAGCAGGGCCTGCACCCGGTCGCGGGCCCAGCCGAGCAGGCCCGGGTGTTCGGTGGTTTTGCCATTGCTGAGCAGAAGCAGTTCCATGATGTCTCCTCGAATTAATGCGCAGGACCTCGGTCTGTCCTGATAAAGGGAAGGGGCTACTCTACCCCCAAGGCGGCGCCAAGTGTGTGATCTCGCCGCGTTTTGTGTCCCGGGGTCTGCCCATGGTGTGAGCCATTCAGGGCTGCCCATTGACAGCCGCATAGCGCAGCATCAGCTCGGCCAGGGAGTCGACCTCGAGCCGCCTCATCAGGCTGGCGCGGCACACCTCGACGGTGCGCACCGAGATGCAGAGATCCTGCGCTATCTGCTGGTTCTTGTGGCCTTGGGCGATGAGCTGCAACAGCTGGTGCTCGCGGGGGGTGAGCCGCTCGAAAGCGTGCTGATGGGCAAGCCGCGCCGCCGCGGTCAGGGTTGCCTGCTCGGCCCGCGCTATGGCGGCGAGCAGGGGGGCCAGTTGCACCGGCTTTTGCAAGAAATCCACCGCCCCCTGCTTGAGGGACTCCACCGCCAGGGGCACCTCGCCGTGACCGGTGAGAAACAGTATGGCGATGGGGCTCTGGGCAGCCTTCAGCCGCTGCTGCACCTCGGGGCCCGACAGCCCCGGCATGCGGCAATCCAGGATGAGGCAGGCGGGCAGGCGCAGATCGACCTCTTCCAGGAAGCGCTCGCCGTCGGCAAAGCAGCGCAGCTGCCGCTCGTCGCAGCTCTCCAGCATGAAGCGCAGGGAGTCGAGCACGGCCTGATCGTCATCGACCAGGTAGAGGGGAGGGCGGTCACTGGACTGCATGTCAGCTCCTTGGATTGAAATCGGAAACGGCCTCAAGCCCTTGCTGAGGGGCGGGCAGGGTCACCCGGGCCAGGCAGCCATGGGGGCTCAGGTTGCTCAAGGCGAGCTGGCCGCGATGAGACTCGACCACGTCCCGGCAGATGGCGAGCCCCAGCCCCATGCCATCGTCCTTGTCGCTGTGAAACGCCTGCTGCAGCCAGGCCTGTGGCATCCTCAGGCCGGGGCCGTTGTCGCGGATCTCCAGGATCAATAGCGCCGCCTCGAAGCAGACAAGCAGCTCGACCCGGCCCGGCTCAGCCCTTTGCGCCGCAGGGCCGCCCGTTCGGGCCGCGCTCTCGGCGCCATTCTTGATGAGGTTCATCAGCAACTGCTCCACCCCGGTGCCATCCAGGGGGAGCAGGCGCGGCTGCCCCTGCCAGCGCAGTGTGAAGGTGACGCCGAGGGGGGCAAGCATCTGACCGAGCAGGGGTTGCAGGCCCTCCACCAGGGCGACCAGATCCGTGGGCTCGGCTTGGCGGGGGCGCTTTTGCAGCCGGGCTCTCAGCCGGTTGACTGTCTGGGTGATGCGCTGGACCTGCAGGCCAATCTGCTCCAGGGCCTGGCGCAGGGGTTCCTGTGATGCGGCCGTGGCCGGATCCTGCCCCTGCCTCGCGAGGCGCAGCAGGGCACCCTGGCTGTAGTTGGCGATGGCGGTGAGGGGCTGGTTGATCTCGTGGGCCACGTTGGCGCCGAGTTCGCCGAGCTCGGCGAGGCGTCTGGCCTGCTCGAGCTGGCGTCCCTTCTCCTCGAGTTGCTGGCGGGTGGCGATCAGTCGGCGCTGGCTGCGGTTGAACAGGTATTGCAGCAGCAGGTGGTGGCCGCCGAGCAGCAGCACCAGCGCCAGGGCGCCCCAGCCCCACTGCTGATGCTGGCGCAGCCAGTGCCAGGCCGATTGCCACCAGGGGCCCTGCAGGGGGTGGCGATCCAGCGCCTTGAGCAGGCGGTCGATGCCAAGCTGGCTGGTGGGCACTGTCCAGCCCGCCGAATCGGCGGCCATGGCCGCCTCGCTGTCTGCTGGCAGGTCGAACAGGGCTCGCGTCACCGCCAGAGCAAGCGCAGGGGAGGCCTGCTCCGTCTGGGCGAAGGCCCAGTTCGGGTAGAGCCGGGTCGAGCTCTGGCAGCCAAAGCCCGCCGGCGCCTGGTTGTCCAGCACCCGAAAATCCGAGTCGGCGACCTTGCCCTCCCGCACCATGCGCTCCAGCTGGCAGACCGGCACTATGGCGGCGGCCACCTCTTCCGCCGCCAGCTGCTCGATGAGCCTGTCCAGGGGGAAGCCGCTGAAGCGCACGGCGGAGAAGAAGCGCTCCAGCCTGACCCCCTGCTCGTCCGCCTCGAAGCGGTAGGCGAGGTAGCCACCAAAGGCGTTTTCCGACACGGCGGCGACCGGCTGCCCCTCGAGATCCTGCCAGTGCCGGTAGGGGGCATGGGCGCGCACCACCAGGGCGGCGCCTATGGCGAGGTTGTCACCCCCCGCCGGGCTCTTGAGGGTGGCGAGCCAGGCCAGCGGATACTGGCGCGCCAGGCTGACCGACTGGCCCGGGTTGGTGATGACAAAGTCGAGCCTGTTCTGTGCGACGGCCTCGGCCAGCCTGTCGAGCTCCAGGGGCACCAGCGCGAAGCGCCGCTCTGGCACCCGCTCGTCCAGCCAGCCCATCAGCGGCTGCCACTGGGTCTTCGCAAGCGCCAGGCCGCGGGTCGCCAGCACGCCTATTCGGACCGGCTCGCTCTGGACCTGCTCCGGTTCGGTCGATTGGGGTACAGGCCCGGCCAGGGCGGGGGCGACGCTGAGCCAGAGCAACAGGGCCAGCAGGGACTTGCGGGCGAGCGACGAGGGGGCGTGACGGAACAGGGCGCTCTCCTTGGGCGGCAGATGGGGGGGGAGGCCAGTCTATCACCGGGGCATCGCCCTGGGCCCGCCTAGGCGCGGTAATGGGGCGGCGAATGGGGCTTAGGTCACAGTTTGGCGGTTATGGGGCCGGTTTTATTGCGCTGGATCAACCCGGCTCCCGGTATGTGGAAAACCACAATAGAGGCGACTTGCTGCGTTGCGGACAATCGGCTCACCCCCCTCTTGGGGGAAGCCAGCTCAGCAGAAGGAATGAAGCCATGGAGCTCAGCAAGCGCCGATTGTTATCCGGGATCGCCGCCCTCACCGCAGGGGCGGCCCTGATCCCCGTGACTCAGGCCCAAGTTCAGGCCCAGTCCGTCCCCGTTCCCCGCAATGGGCGGGCGGCCATCAGCCGGGGGGATGGCCGCAAGCGCTACGGCATGCTGATCGACCTGCGCCGCTGCGTCGGTTGTCAGGCCTGCACAGTGGCCTGCACCATCGAAAACCAGCCCCCTCTCGGCCAGTTTCGCACCACTGTAAGCCAGTACGAGGTGAGCGACCTGGCGGCACTCGATGCCCCCGCCTCCCTCTTGATGTTGCCGAGGCTTTGCAACCACTGCGCCGAGCCTGCCTGCCTCGATGTCTGCCCCACCGGTGCCACCTTCCAGCGCGACGACGGCATAGTGGTGGTCAACAACGACTGGTGCGTCGGCTGCGGCTACTGCGTGCAGGCCTGCCCCTACGACGCCCGCTTCATCAACCACGAGACCAACACCGCCGACAAGTGCACCTTCTGCGCCCATCGGCTGGAGGCGGGGCTCTTGCCCGCCTGCGTGGAGAGCTGCGTCGGCGAGGCGCGCATCATAGGGGACTTGAACGATCCCAAGAGCCAGATAAGCCGACTGCTGCGCGAACATGAGCCTGCCCTCAAGGTGCTCAAGCCCGAGGCCCATACTCAGCCGCGGGTCTTCTATCTCGGCATGGATGAGGCCTTCGTCAGCAAGATAGAAGGCCATCCGGCGCAGCGCACCCTGCTCGGCGACGACGGCAAGGAGATAGCCCATGACCATTAACGAACTGCTGGCCCCGGATCAGCCCATCACCTGGCTGCCCTGGGCGGTGCAATATTTCTTCCTCATCGGCCTCGCCTATGGGGCCCTCTGGCTCGGTGCCGCCGATCTGTGGCACAAGGCACCGGATCGGCGGCTGCAGACCCTGGCCGCCGTGCTGATGATGGGGGCCGGTCTGGTGGCGCCCATCGCCCTGACGGCGGATCTGCACCAGCCGGCCCGGGCCTGGCACTTCTACGCCCAGACCCGCTTCACCTCCGTCATGTGGTATGGCGCCTACCTGCTGCCCCTGTTCAGCCTGCTCTCCATGCTGCTGGGCTGGCTGCTGCTCAGGCCGAATCTGGCCCGGCGCGGCGAGGAGCATGACAGGGTCGCCGCCCTGGCGCGGCTGCTCTGCCTGGGACATTGGCCCGGCGACCCCTGGCTCAAACCGCTGGCTTTGATGGCGGCTTTGAGCGGGCTCAGTATCGCCCTCTACACCGGGCTCGAGACCATGGCGGTAGCGGCGCGGCCCCTCTGGCACAGCCCTTGGCTCCCCTGGCTGCTGGCGCTGAGCGCCCTGCTGGCGGCCCAGAGCGCCCTGCTGCTGCTCAACCGCATGCTGGCGGGCTGGCAGCAACGTACGGAGGCGGGGCTGCTACGCCAGATCCGCCCGACCCTGGCGCTGCTCGCCCTCTCCCTGCTGGGCTGGGCCCTCTTTGGGGGCGACTCGGCGGCGGAGGCGAGTGCCCTCTATCGGCTGGATCCCAGCTGGCGGCTGGCGGCCCACTGGCTGCTGCTGACCCTGGGCCTGCTCGGCCTGCTGCTGTTGGCGGGGCCCAGACTCTCTGCGAGCCTGCAAACCTGGGGCCTGGGGCTGCTGGCACTGCACCTGGTGTGGGGCCTGCGCTGGCTGGTGCTCATTCAGGGGCAGCTGGTCCCGAAATACGGGGCCGGCGTCTATCTCTACCAGATAGCCTGGGGGCCGGCCGGTGTGCTCGGCATCCTCGGCACCTTCGGCCTGCTGCTGGCCCTGCTGGTGGCGCTCTCCGAGCTGGTGCGCGCCCCGGCTCTGCCATCCGTCACACACTCATCTGCCACCCAGGCAGCCACCACCCATTCCGCTCGCGAGGCACTCTGATGGATCACAGCAAACGCAAGTTTCTCAAAGGGGCCGCCATTGCCGGGGGCACAGGGCTCTTCGTGGCCGGTTACAGCGACACCCTCAAGCAGGTGGCGAGCGGAGTGGCCACCGGCAGCTCGGGCAAGCCGACCCGGGATCCCATCCACGGCAACTCGCTCCCGGTGGAGTACAGGGTCGATGGGCAGGGGGAGCTTCACCCCAACCCGGCGCAGCGCCTCGCCAACACCATGTGCCTCGGCTGCTGGACCCTGTGCGGGGTGCGGGCCCGCATCGACAACGAGAGCGACAAGATAGTGCGTATCCTCGGCAACCCCTATCACCCCCTCTCGGCCCTGCACCACATCGATTTCAAGACGCCGGTCAAGCAGGCGCTGATCGCTACCAGCGGTTATCAGGAAGGGGGGCTGGAGGGACGCTCCACCGCCTGCGCCCGGGGCAACGCCATGCTGGAGCAGCTCGACAGCCCCCACAGGGTCACCCGCTGCCTCAAGCGGCTGGGCCCCCGCGGCAGCGGCCGCTGGCAGAGCATCCCCTTCGAGCAGCTGATCGAGGAGGTGGTGGAGGGGGGCGATCTGTTCGGGGAGGGCCAGGTTGAAGGGCTCAGAGCCATCCGCAACCTGGCCGAGCCGCTCGATCCCGCCAACCCGGAGTACGGCCCCAAGGCCAACCAGCTGCTGGTGAGCAACGCCTCGGACGAGGGGCGCGACGCCTTCATCAAGCGCTTCACCTTCAACAGCTTCGGCACCCGCAACTTCGCCAACCACGGCGCCTACTGCGGCCTGTCGTTCCGGGTCGGGGCCGGCGCCCTGCTGGACGATCTGGAGAAGAACGCCCACCTCAAGCCCGACTGGGACGAGAGCGACTTCCTGCTGTTCATGGGCACCTCTCCCCAGCAGTCCGGCAACCCCTTCAAACGCCAGTCCCGCCAGCTGGCGGCGGGGCGGGCACGGCAGGGCAAGCCGTTCTCCTACGTGGTGGTGGCCCCCAGCCTGCCGAACACGGTGAACCTGCCCTCCGCCCCCGCCAACCGCTGGTTGCCCATCAGGCCCGCCACCGACTCGGCGCTGGCCATGGCCATGCTGCGCTGGATCATCGACAACGAGCGCTACGCCGAGCCCTTCCTGGCGGCCCCCAATGCCGAGGCCGCCGAGCGGGCCGGCTATCGCGGCTTTTGCAACGCCAGCCACCTGGTGATCTGCGACGAATCCCACCCCCGCTTCGGCCAGATGTTGCGGGCAAGCGATCTCGGCTTGCCCTTTGAGGGCGAGGCCTATGGCGAGGGGGATGCCGTGCTGGTGGTCGAAGAGGGGAGTGACGAGCTGACACCGACCGGCCGCTGCGAGCGGGCCCGACTCTGGGTGGCTCGCAGCATTTCGACCCCGGGCGGGGCGCTGGCGGTCAAGAGCAGCTTCCAGCTGCTGGCCGAGGCGAGTCGGGAGCACAGCCTCGAGCAATACAGTGCCGAGTGCGCCGTGCCGGTGGCCGACATCGAGGCCCTTGCCCGGGAGTTCACCAGCCACGGCACCCGGGCGGCGGTGATCACCCACGGCGGCACCATGAGCGCCAACGGCTTCTACACGGCCTGGGCCATCATGATGCTCAACGCCATGATAGGAAACCTCAATGCCAGAGGCGGCGCCGTGGCGAGCGGCGGCAAGTTCGACCCCTTCGGCGCCGGGCCGCGCTACGATCTGGCGAGCTTCCCGGGCATGGTCAAACCCGCCGGAGTCTTTCTGTCGCGATCCAAGTTCCCCTACGAGAAGACCTCGGAATATCGCCGCAAGCGCGAGGCGGGTCAGAACCCCTATCCGGCTCACGAGCCCTGGTTCCCCATCTCGGGGCCCCTGCTCGGCGAGCACCTGACCGCGGCGGTGAGCGGTTATCCCTACCGTGCCAAGGCCTGGATCAACCACATGGGCAATCCCCTCTATGGTCAGGCCGGGCTCGCCAAGGCCATAGGTCCGCAGCTCAAAGATCCGAGCGTGTTGCCGCTCTTTATCAGCATCGACAGCTTCATCAACGAATCCTCGGCGCTGTCTGACTACATAGTGCCTGACACCCTGACCTACGAGTCCTGGGGTTGGGCTACCGCCTGGCACGGCGTCATGACCAAGGTCTCCACCGGCCGCTGGCCTGTGGTGGAGCCTCGCGTCGTCAAGACCGCCGAGGGGGATCCCGTCTGCATGGAGTCCTTCTTTATCGCTGTGGCGAAACGTCTCGGCCTGCCGGGCTTTGGCGAGGGGGCGGTCAAGGGGGGGGACGGCAGCCTGCATGCCCTCAATCGGGCGGCAGATTTCTCCCTCTACGGGGCGGCCAACGTCGCCTATCTCGGTGAGCCGGTGCCCGCCATAGAGCCGGAGGATCTCGCCTGGTCCGGGGTGGAGCGCATCATGCCGGTGCTCAACGCCACCCTGAGCGCCGAAGAGGCGAGTCGCGCCGCCTACCTCTTCGCCAGGGGCGGGCGCTTCGAGCCGGTGGCCAAGGGGCGCGATGAGGCGGGGCAGCCGAGCAAGCGCTGGCCCAAGCCGCTGATGCTGTGGAACCCGGCGGTGGGCAGCCGCCGTCACAGCCAGAGCGGCCAATACTTAAGCGGTACCCCGCGCTTCTTCCGGCCCCAGCTGGCAGATGGCATGCCGCTCAGCGAGGCGTTCAAACCGACCCAGTGGCCCTTGCTGCTCACCAGCTACAAGTCCCACACCATGAGCTCCATGAGCATAAGCTCGGATCGCCTGCGTCAGGTGCACCCCAGCAACGGGGTGCGACTCAACGCCCAGACGGCGGCGCGCTTAGGGATTGAAAGCGGGGACAGGGTGCGGGTCAGCACCCCGGATGGCAGCGTGATCGGACTGGCCGAGTGCGTGGCCGGGGTTCAGGAAGATGCCATCGCCATCGAGCACGGCTTCGGTCACAAGGAGCTGGGGGCGCGGGCACACTGGGTAGACGGCAAGGAGGTGGCGGCCAGTGCCCTGCGCGGAGCAGGGGTGAACCTCAACGATCTGGCGGTGCTGGATCCCAGTCGCCACGGCCGCTATCCCCTGGTGGACTGGGCCATCGGCTCCTCGGCGCGCCAGGGGCTGCCGGCCCGGGTGGAGAAGCTGGTCTAGCGCCAGCTGCAAAAAAAGCGGGGCCATGATGGCCCCGCTTTTCATCGAGTGATCCTGAACATCAGTTGTCCAGTTCGACGTCCACCCACACCAGGCGGTGATCCGAGCTCACCCCCTTGGCGATGCCGAGCTGTGGGTCATACACCAGGTGGTAGCCGGGTTCGAAGCTGGCGGGCCAGAACACCCCCGAGGCCACCGCATTGAGGTTGGCGGAGGGGATCAGGTGATCGAGTTGCAGGCCGCTGCTGCTGGTGATGCGCTCCGGGGTCGGCCTGTTGTTGTTGCGCTTGCACTGATCCGGCTGGCTGGCGAGGCACTCGGGGCCCCCCTGGCTCACCGGGATCAGGGCGCCATTGGTGACCGCCTGATTGACCAGCACATGGTTGTGCAGATCCTGAATGGCACTGAGATCCCCGTCACCCGCTTGCGGGTCTGCGTTGAGATCCCCGGCGATGATGAAGCGGGCACCCGCCGGCAGACCGCCGGCCTTGCCCGTGTCGTCCACCATGTAGCTCGCCGCTTCCACATAGTCCTGCCAGAAGGCGACCTCGGCCCTGTTGTGCTTGACGTTGTGGCGCGCCGCATTGCCGAAGATGGGGGGCGTGGGGTGGGAGACGAGGAAGTGGATCACCTCCTCCCCCTTGGCGGTCTTGACCCGCACCGGCACGTCCGCGTGGTTCTTGGAGGAGAGCGGGAACTGTTCCCAGGCGGCGGCGTCATACCAGGGCTCGCCGCACTGGCGGCCGGCCGGGATCGGCGCCCTGGGGTTGTTGCAGTCGTCGATGACGGGGTTGGTCTCGCCCGGCATGTCCTTCCACTTGAAGTGCTGGAAGGTGCGGATCCCCTTGGTGTCGATGGGATATTGCGACATCACCGCGAAGGCGTACTGGCCGTGGTAGTTGCCAAAGCCCCAGGCGTCGTCCGGCCCGCTGTTGCGCTTTCCGTCCAGGTTGAGGTCATGACCGCTCATCAGGCCGGTATTGGTGGCGAAATTCTGCATCACAGGGTAGCTGATGGCCTGCACTTCGCCGTGCTGGGCGTGGGCCAGGTAGTTGTCGTTGAACGCCTTGAGATCCGTTGTGCTCTCCCCCTTGCCGTCGTTGTCGAACTCGTTCAGCAGGAAGACGTCCGGGCGGGTGCGCTGCACTATCTCGGCGATATTGCGGATCTGCTGCACGTTTTTGGCCTGGGTGACCTCGGCCTTGCCGAGGCTGCTGTCGCCCTCCTGGTAGCGGGCCAGCAGGGCATCCTGGGCGGCTCGGTCCAGCGCCAGTTCGCCGGAGAGCATGCCGGGGGCGGTGCGATCGAAGGAGAGGTTGAAAGTCGCGAAGCGAACCATGGGATCTGGGGCCTTGGAGTCATTGTTGCTGTGACAGCCTGCCATCAATCCGAGGGAAATGGCAGCGGCGAGCAGGGTCTTGTGGCTATTTTTCATTGTAATATTCCGTAGCATCAACAGGTTATGCCAGGGCATCGAAGAGGCCCAGGCGGGCCCATTATAGAGAGGCAGGTCTGAAACGGGCTCTGAATGAGCCAAAGTGTGAGTCCATTCACAGCCTGAAGAAGAGGAAGGCGGCGGGATGAGCTAGCAACCTTGCCCTGACAGCTGGATGCTGGCCCGGGCCTGTGTCGTTCTGGGCAAGTGCGAGGGCAAGAGGAGCACCGGTTGACCCTCTGGTCCCGGGCGCCTAGGACCAGCGGGAGAGGGGGGAGGGCATGGCGTAGGCATAGCCCTGCTGATAGTCGCAGCCGAGGCGGTTCGCTATCTCGATATGGGTCTGGGTCTCCACCCCTTCGCACACCACGGCCATGCCGAGTCGCTGCAGGTAGGTCACCAGACCCACCAGCATCTTGAAGGCGTGAGAGGTGCGCGCCGCCTGCAGCAGCAGGGAGCGGTCCAGCTTGACTACCTCGTAGGGCAGGGCCATCAGGCGCTGAAAGTTGCACTCCCGGGAGCCGAAGTCATCGCAGGCGATGTGGGCGCCATGGGCGCGCAGCACCTCAATCAGCGCCCTGTACCGGCTCCCCAGCCGGGCGTATTCCAGCACCTCGAACCAGATGTCGATCCCCACCTTGCGTGCCTGCACCAGCACCAGCAGCAACAGGTTCTGATAGGTCGGGCTGGAGAGCGCCGGGTTGAGGTTGATGGAGAGCGTATAGGGCCCCCCCTTCGCCAGGACAGGCAGATCCCTCATGATGGCCCTGAGCATGACGATATCCAGATGCAGGGATTCGTCCTGGCTGAGGGAGGCAAAATCGATGCCTTTGTAACACTGGGCCACCGGATCCCAGCGCCTGGCCAGCGCCTCATAGCCCTTGACCTGACGGTCCCGACCTATGATCGGCTGGTAAAAGGGAACTGCGACATCTGCCATGGCCATCGTTGCCATGGCACTCATCGGATACTCTTCTTTGAACGCAAACATGGCTCTCACCTGATGGAGATGGATGGCTGCGCATAATACAGGGCGCAGCCACCCGGCAGCTGTAGGAATTATCTGATAATGAGCCTGCCGCCTGAAATTCAATATAGGATTATTCCGATTAACATCTCCCGGCAGGCTGCATAAACTGGCCCCAGTGATATTCGAGTGGCTCGTTAATAGCTTGTTCAAGAAAAAATAGTGCCGCAATAAAACCAGTCTGGAATAAAGATGAGAAATATATTTTTTATTGTGTTGCTGATGCTCAGCGGCAACGTATTGGCATCGGCCGAAATCAGCATAGGTACCCTTTTTGATTATATGGCCGGTCAGCAGGGAACCTATTTGAAGCGGATCCGAAATCAGGGCGATACCACCGCCTTCGTCAAGGTGGCCATTCACGAAATAACCTACGACGGCGCCGGCCAGCCCCGTGAGTCAGCGGAGCTGACCGAAGGCAACCGGGCCCTGATCGCCAGCCCGTCGCGCCTGATCATCCCGGCCAAAGGGGTACAGGCTACCCGCTTGCTCTATATGGGGGTGCGAGACAAGGAACGCTATTTCAGGGTTCGCTTTATTCCCGTGCTGCCCAGGAAAGAGGATGGATTCGATATGGATGACCAGAGTATTGATGGCCAGCAGCAAGTCTCTGCCGGCGTAAATATATTGACCGGATTCGGCGCCATTATTTTTGTCATGCCTAAAGAGACCCGCTTTGATACGAAATTGATAGAGACCGACACCATGACCACTGTCGTGAATAACGGCAATGCCACCATAGTGCTGGACTTTTTCGAGGAGTGTGATGGACGTGCAAAAAACTGTTCAACACCAGGAAAAATTCATCTGTTGCCGAACATGAAGAAGCAACTTGTGAAGCAGAAAGATCACCTCTATCGCTTTGTGCTGATTGAGGGTGACCAGAGTAGAAACATGGTGATTGGACACTGATGTTTCTTGTTTATGACCGAGGAGAGAGTAATGAAAGTATGGATTGTTGCGCCCCTGGCGATGCTGGTATCGGCCCATCTGATGGCGGCAGAACGCATTGAACATCAGGTCACAGTGACCGCCCAGATCCCGAGCGAGGCCTTCTATGTGCAGCCGACCGGTGGTGACAACTGGATGAGCACGCCGCAGAAGCTGGCCTACAACCCCTACACCAAGAAGCTGGACACGCTGAGCAAGCAGCTGGATGCCAAGAGCACCATAGGCGCCATCACCGGCTACCTGACCAACCCGGCCGTGATGGCCAGCGGCAACGACAACATTCCCCTGACCGTCAAGGTGGGTGGTGTCGCCCTGTCGACCACCTCCGTCGAGGTGATGAAGGCAGAGGATGCCAAGACAGGCAAGTTGCTGGGACTGGAAGTGATCCCCGCCGACGCCCCTGTGGCCGGCTATCAGCCCGGCAACTATCAGGGCGTGGTGAACATGATGTTTGAATCGGAAGCGCCCAAAAAGCCCTAAGCAAATGACGGCGATTAAGTTCGGCTCCCTGTATCGGGGGAGCCTTTTTTGTTTGCGCTGATGCCAAGAGTGAGATGACCCGTGCCCTATTTCTCTTTCCTGCTGGCGCTGGCCCTGCTGGCCCTGCTGGGCCTGCCTGTCTGGGCGACTGAGGGTCGCGCCACCCAGCCCCTCGATGTATTGCAACAAGCCCAGGACTTGCCTGATGGCTTTGCCGATCACTTCTTCGACGTTCCGCTGGCGGTGCGCATCCTGGTGGATGGGCAACTGCTGGGGGAGGGCGAGATAGTGCTGGGCAAAGACACCAGCGTGCAACTGCTGACCCTGACCGACGGCCACGAGAGTGAGCTGGACGAGCGCACACGCCAGCGCTGGGTCGAGGTGCTGGCCGTGCCTCACCGTCTGGGCCCGTGCCAGAGCGAATGCGCCAATGGCGTGCTGGCCCTGGAGTACAGCCTGGAAAACTCCCAGCTCTCGGTGCTGACTACCCGGGTGGAGAGCGGATCACAGCAGGCCCGCTACCACCAGCTGCCTGCCGCGGGCAGCTATGGCGCCCTGATGCGCCATCAGCTGAACCTGACCCTGGGGGAGGAAGAGCAGCGCAGCGGCCGCTACAACCTTACGGCCCAGGGCAGCCTCGGCCAGTGGACCCCCTTGCTGGAAGGGGAGCTGAGCCAGTTTTCCGGCCAGCCTGCCCAGCACCATGTGCAGCAGCTCTATGCCGAGCATGAGGGGGAGGGGCGCTTCTACCGGCTGGGCTATTTCTCCCCCTATGCCCAGGGGCTGGTGCGCCAGCCTGCCCAGTTTGGCGGCGGTACGCCGACCGTGCTCGGGGTCATGCTGGGGGATTCGGACACCCTGCTGGTGGAGCAGGGCAAGGCCAGCACAGTCCCGCTCTATGTCACCCCGAGTCGGCCCGGCATGGTCGAGATCTACAAGGATGGGTTGCTCATCAACTCCCAGCAGGTGGGCTCGGGGCTGCAGGCCCTGGATACCCGGGTGCTGCCCACCGGCATCTACGAGGTGGAGCTGCGGGTGCTGGAAGATGGCCAGGTCACGGAGCGGCGGCGGGAGATGATCTACAAGCCGGGCAACTGGCAAAACCCGGAGGAGACCTGGCGCTTCAACCTGTTTATGGGCCAGCAGACCCGGCTGCTCAGCGACCGGGACGAGAAGCGCCCCGAGAGCACGAGTGGCGGCGTCATGCTCAACCACCTGCTCACCCCCTCGGTGATCCTGGGGGCGTCCAGCCAGTACATAGACCAGCGCTGGCAGCACGGTCTCTCGGCGGACTGGAGCCCGGGCAACCAGTGGCGGCTGTTTGGCAACCTGATGGCGACCCAGGGGGTGGGCACCGGCTTCGATCTGCAGGCGCTCTATCACTATGGGGATGGCAGCCTGGTGCTCAGTCATCAGCAGCAGCGCTATCAGGGGCTGCGGGAGGGGGAGGCGCGTGACCTTGCCCAGAGCAACCTGTCGTTGCAGCAGCGGCTCGATGAGCACCACTCCGCCAACCTCTATCTGGCGCATCGGGAGGGGCAGGGGCTGGGGGCCGATCTGGGCTGGCGTTACAACGGCGAGCTGCTCGGCCAGGGGGTGAGCTGGAACCTGACGGTGTTTGACCGCCCGGGCAGCATCAGCACCGACAATGCGCGGGACAGGGGCAGCATGCTCTCCCTGAGCATGAACCTGGGGGGAGAGCGCAGCCAGCTTGCCATCGGCATTGGCAGCCGGACCTCCCGCTCCGGCGGGCAGGAGCGCAATGCCTCCCTCGGTTACCAGCAGTGGCTGGAGTGGGGCGCCTTGCAGAGTGTCGGGGCCAACCTGACCACAGACAGCTATGGGGTCGGGATGGCGGGCTATGCCCGCTTTCAGGGGGCGCTCGCCAGTGGCGACGCCCACCTGCTCTCTTCTTCCTACAACCGGGCCCTGAGCGGCGGGCTCAACCTCGACAGCACCCTGGCCTTTGGCGATGAGGGCAGCCTGACCCTGACCGGTCAATCCCAGGGGTATGAGGCGGGCATGATAGTGGATCTGGAGTCCGACCTTCCCGAGCTGGCCCTGCGCGCCTATGACGATCAGGGGGGGAATGTGATGCTGAGGCCCGGCCGCAACCTGGTGCCGGTCACTGCCTATCGCGGTGGTGCCGTGCAGCTGGACATGGCGGGTGCCGGAGCGCCGTCGGTGACCATTCGCCCCAACCTGCTGCCCTATCACCTCAACAAGGGGGGAGTGGCCTATCACAGGGTGCGGGTGATGAAGACGGTGACAGTGATAGGTCGCCTGCTGGATGGGCAGGGAACGCCGCTCAAGGGGGCCATGGTGGTCAACCACGCGGGGCGTACCGTCAGCGAGGCCGATGGCTTCTTTGCGGTGGAGATGAGCGAGCGAAACCCCAGCTTGCAGGTGGAATTCCATGGTGCGCAGCAGTGCGATCTGGCGCTGGATACGGCCCGTACCGAACGTCAGCAGGATCTGTTGTTGCTGGGGGATCTGGTGTGCAGCCCCGAGATTTGGGCCAGCCAATAGGCCCTCGAACAGGAGTCGAAGATGAGAGTAAAGATGATGCTGTGGTGGTGGCTGGCCCTGTTGTTTGGGGGGGGCGCCCAGGGCGCCACCCTGAATGTGACGGCGGAATATAACCCGGCGGCCTATGAGGCGGGGGGAGCCAAGTTTATCAACACCACCCCCTGCACCCAGTTTCCGGACTCGCCCGGTTTCTGGTGCAGCACCACTGCCACTGTGGAGACGCCCCAGGCCGTTCGGTTCGATGCCAATATCAAGCGAAAGGTGAAGGAGAGCGGCGACAGCCGGGAGGGGGTGCACTATCTCGGTTTCCCGGGCGCCCGTGACGTGACCCTGGTCAAGCAGGGGGGAGGCGCATCCTACAATCTCAAATTTATCGTGACGGCTGTCGGTTCCGAGATGAATGTGGGCTCGGTGCCTGCAGACACCACTATCTCGGAAAAAGGGGATTGTGCTTACGCCAGTGCATGGAAGAACAACTCGTCTCTGTTCGTCTATCGCAACGTCAAAGAGTCCACCAGCGCATCCGGTGGCCGCTGCCATGGACAAAACGCGGGCTCGGTAGGCAAGGATCTCACTATCAGTTCGATTTACCTGGGGTATAAGTTGAAAGCCCCCAATCCACTGGCGATGGAAAATGGCACCTATACCGGCAAGCTGACATTATCCATGGGGCATAACCTGGACTTCGATTTCGGCGCCGGCACTTATACGGACACTCAGCTGACCGTTAATTTCACCATCAAGGTTCGCCATCAGATCAAGGTTGATTTTCCGGCTAGCGGGAATCGCGTCGTCTTGCAGCCCCCGGGAGGATGGTTTCACTGGATTTATCGTACCCCTGATTATCTGGATGCCGTGCTGCCGGCGCGCTTCTGGGTCGCAGTGCCTTATCGTGTCAGCCTGAGTTGCCAATATTTGAATGCGCGAGGGGATGGCTGTCAGATAAAGAATGACAAGAGTGACCATAAAGTACCAGTCAAGGTGTATGGCACCGGCATTCGAAATCAGGAATGGCCTGTCTATGCTGGAAAAACCGATATATATGCATACCATAAAGTATTGTCTGACATTAATAGACCATTCAGATTCGTCGTGGAAAAGCAATCCGTGCAAGAGATGATGAAATATCCTGGCAGTACCTATAGAGGTGATATCACCATCATCATCGATGTGACCATCAATTAACCCTTATTACAGTCCCATCTCTTTTGCATAGTGAAACAGGGCGCTATCGCTTTGCAGGCCGAGCCGCAGCATGGCGCTCTTTTTCTGGGTGCTGATGGTCTTGACGCTGCGGTTGAGGTACTCCGCCACCTGAGTGACCGACATGCCGCTGGCAAGCAGGCGTACCACCTCGTTCTCCCTGGGGGTGAGCTGCACCGCGGGGGGCTGGTGAAGCAATCCGGCCTCGGCCAGCACGGTGTTGACCGAGTTGCCTATGTAGTGCCGGCCTGTCTTTATCTGGCGAATGGCGTCCGTCAACTCATTGAGCACGGCCTTCTTGAGAATGATGCCGCGCACCCCCGACTGGGCAAGTGATTGCAAGATACCGGCGTTGTGTATCTGGGTCAGCACTATAATGGGCAGCTCGGGATATTCCCGCCGCAATTGCTGGATCATGGCCAGACCATCGCAGCGTTCATCCCCCGGCATGCTGAAATCGGTGATCAGCAGATCGCAGTCATGTTGCTGCAATGTTTTCAATAATTCAGAAACCTGATGGGCTTCGGCAACAATATCGCAACCGATGTGACTCTGGGTAATGAGGCTGCGGATCCCGGCCAGTATCAATGGGTGATCATCGGCGAGAATGATTTTGAAAGACATGATTGAGCCTCATATAAATCAATGAATAATATTCAGGGTGTTAAACATGTGGATTATATAATACTTTATGTGCCGATTTTTTCCGAGCAATAAAATGAAACATGTTTTCCAGCTTGCTGACAGGGTGAAGTGTTACCCATCGATTTTATTCAGACTTGCCACCTTAGCACTGCTATTTAATTTCATCATATATTGCCACTCTGCTATTGCCGCCAGCAAGCTCCCTTTGCAAGTGATAAAGGTGGGGGTGCTGAAGGGTGGCTGGGGGCCATTTCAGCAATGGGATGGAAATAATGGCAGCGGCTTCAGTGTGGAGCTTATGGCCTTATTGGCCAAGAATCTTGACTATCGCATCGAATGGAAAGTCTATTCGGACTGGCGTCATCTATATAAGGCGAGCTGTCGCGGTGATGTCGATATTTTGCTGGATGCCTTTCGCGCCGACGAGCGCAAGTGTATCTCCTACAGCCGCCCCTACTATTCATCCCCGACCGTGGTCGTGGTTCGCCACGACAGCCCTCTCTTTCGGGATGTCAGCGGCCTGAGCCAGGCTAGGATCGCCATCGAGATCGGGTTTCTGACGGACAAGCTGGTCCGGCTGCACTATCCGTCGGTTTCCCGCATCCTGTTTTCCGATTCGAGCTCGGCCCTGCGCGCCGTGTTGGAGGGGAAGGCCGATGCCTATATTGGCAATCTGCATGTCACCAACGAGTTCATCGGGCAGCACCCTGAGCTGGCCGTGGTGGCCCAGTCCCCCCTCTTGATGGAGAGCCTCCATCTGGGAGTCAGCAGGCATAAACCCAGTCTGGGGGTGCGGCTCGACACCGCCATCCAGGCCCTGACGGTGGAGGAGCGCACCGAGCTTGAACGGCGCTGGCTGGGGGGTAGCCGCCTGAGTTTTCAAGGTCATAGCGGCTTCTTGCTGCGACCGGATGAGCGGGAGTGGCTCGCTCAGTTGCCCCCGCTCAGAGTCGGCCTGCTCGAGGGTTGGGCGCCCTTCTCGTTTTTGGACAGCCAGGGGCGGGTAAGCGGGCTCATCGGCGACTACCTCGGCCTGTTCAAGGAAAAACTGGGTCTGGCCTATCGCCATCGAACGGACCCAAGCCGTTCGGCTCTGTTGCAGGCGCAGCTCCACCAGGAGGTGGACCTGATAGTGTTGCCCCTTCGCGTCAGCCAGCGGCTCACCGGCTGGCAGGTGAGCCAGCCTATCGCCTCCTTCCCCGTGGTCATCGCCACTGCGCGGGGCAACCACAGCATAGGGGGCTTTGCCGAGCTGGCGGGCAAGCAGCTGATCGTGACCGATCGCATGCTGGTGGCCGAGCTGAAGGCACGTATCCCCCATGTCATCGTCACTGTGGTGTCCGGCCCTGAGGAGGGGCTGGCGATGGTGGCCGCCGGTCGTGGGGATGCCTATATGGGCAACCTGGCCGTGCTCTCCCGGGTGATTGATGAGCGCTTCGGCGACAACCTGCACATAGTCGCCCCCACCCCGTTTCGGGACGAGCTGGTGGTGGCGGTGCGCGAGTCCTATGCCCCCCTGCTGCCCCTGATCAACCGGGTGCTGGCGAGCATGAGCGACAAGGAGAAGCAGCAGATCCGCAATACCTGGCTGGCCTTGAACTACAGCGAAGGTATCCCGTGGCAGAAGCTGCTGCGCACCCTGATCCCCATCGGGGCCGGCGTCCTGCTCGCCATCCTCATCCTCAGCATCGCCTACTGGCGTCTGCATCGGGAGATAAGGCGCCGCCGCGAGGTGGAGGCGGCACTCGCCCATGCCAAGGAGCTGGCGGAGCGGGCCGCCAGCAAGAAAGCCGAGTTTCTGGCGACCATGAGCCACGAGATCCGCACCCCCATGAACGGCATCCTCGGCATGGCGGAGCAGTTGAGTTTTACCCCGCTGGATCTCGAGCAGCGCCAGATGGTCGCCATCATCAACCAGGGGGCCGAGGGGCTGCTGCAGCTCATCGGCAATGTGCTGGATTACGCCAAGCTGGATGCGGGCAAGATGCAGCTGGCGCCCACCTCCTTCCTGTTGCGGGAGCTGGCCGACAATGTGCTCACCATGATCAGCAGCGAGGTGGAGCGCAAGGGGCTGCAGATCTATCTGCGGGTGGATGATGAGGTGGGGGCGCGCTTCAACGGGGATGTACTCAGGCTCAAGCAAATCTTGTTCAATCTGGTGAGCAATGCGGTCAAGTTCACAGAGCGTGGTTTTATCGAGCTGTCGATAAGCCAGGAGTGGCAGAGTGCCGGTGAACAGCGGCTGCTGTTCGGGGTGCAGGACACCGGCATCGGCATGAGTGCCGAGGTGCAGGCCCGCATCTTCAATGCGTTTGAACAGGCCGACGGTGCCACCACCCGCAATCATGGCGGCACCGGGCTTGGGCTCAGCATCAGCCATACCCTGGCGGAGTTGATGGGGGGGACGCTCAGGCTGGAGAGTGCCCCCGGGGTGGGGACCTTCATCGGCCTCTCGGTCACCCTGGTGCTCGAACGACAGAAGGAGTGTGATCCTCTTCTGGCCGGATTGCGGGCCTTCCTGGCCGTGGACGATGAGAGGTTGCGTCATACCCTGCGCCAGCACCTGTTGTCACTGGGGGTGCAGATGTGGGAGGAACCGGGAGGGGCCGATCTCATCTTCGGCGAGGCGGGCGATCTGCCGGACAACGGCATCTGCATCGCCCCCCTTGGCAATGTGCTGGGCTATCAGCGGCGAGACGGAGTCTACTGGCTCAACAGCAATCCCCTGACCTGGCAGGCGGTGCGGGAGGTCTGTCATCGTCATCTCGCCCTGGGTGAAGTGGCGCCCTTGCCTGCGGCTTCGCCCCTGACAGAGGCCTCCCTGCCGCTGCCCGCTCGCGTGCTGGTGGTGGAAGACAATCCCCTCAACCAGACCCTGATCCGGCGTCAGCTCAGGCAGCTGGATCTGGGGTGCGATCTGGCTGAACATGGCGGGCAGGCACTCCTCATGCTGGAGCAGCAGCCATATGAACTCATCCTGTGCGACTGCCAGATGCCGGTGATGGATGGCTACGACTTTACCCGCAGGGTGCGCGCCACCCGGGACCTGGCTTCCCTTCCCATCATCGCCATGACCGCCAATGTGATGCCGGAGCAGGCGCAGCGTTGTCTGGCCGCGGGGATGAACGATGTGCTGGGCAAGCCGGTGCTGCTGGAGGGGCTGCGCGGCATGCTGACGAAATGGCACCTGCTGCCGTCCCCCGGTCTGCTGGATGTGGCCGCGTTGCAGCGCCTGTTCGGGACGGGTGAACCCTTAGCGCAGATGCTGGGCCAGTTTTGCGAGGAGCTGGCGCAATCCCTGGCACAGGTGCAGGAGGACGACAAGGGATTGGCAGACTGGGTGCATCGCCAGGCGGGCACCATCTCCATGATGATGGTCGAGGATCTGGCGCAGCAGGCCTGGCATCTGGAGGAGAAGATCCGTCGGCAGGGGGCGAGGGCGTGCGAAGCCGAACTGAGGGAATTCAGGGCGCTGCTGGGGCAGATCCTCGATGAACTGAGGGCTATCCTCCCTCGCGCCTGAGGCGGCCTCAGCGGGCCGCCATGGCCTGCTGGGTTTGCTGGCTCGGAACGGCGTGCATGGCCTGGGCCAGCCACTCCCAGTCCAGTGGCGGTGTACCCGCCTTGAAGCGCTGGTAGGCCTGGCCCTGATGGATGGTCAGGAACAGGGTCGTCGACAGGCCGAGGCGGTTGAGATAGCGCACCATGACGTCACCCTGATAGTTGTGCAGGCGTTGCTGCAGTTGGGGCAGGCTCAAGCCCTGCTCCTGGCCGGTTTCATCCCAGATTGCAAACATGCGAGGCGGCTCCTGACGGTGAGGAGTCCACTGTTTCGAAAAACGCGGGGCGGGGCAATTGTCAGATCTGACAGTGCCAAATGGCATCTTTCCAGAAAAGCGAAAACCCGGCGCCAGGCCGGGTTCTCTGAAGGATGGTGGAGGGAGAAGGATTCGAACCTTCGAAGGCAGAGCCGTCAGATTTACAGTCTGATCCCTTTGGCCGCTCGGGAACCCCTCCACAGGGGTACTACTTTTTACAGGCCTGTCACGCAATGCAAGAAGATGGTGGAGGGAGAAGGATTCGAACCTTCGAAGGCAGAGCCGTCAGATTTACAGTCTGATCCCTTTGGCCGCTCGGGAACCCCTCCACGGGGTATTTTCCTGATTGTTCGCACTTGAATGGTGGAGGGAGAAGGATTCGAACCTTCGAAGGCAGAGCCGTCAGATTTACAGTCTGATCCCTTTGGCCGCTCGGGAACCCCTCCCCAAGTGCGAGGCCGCATACTACCAGATCCGGCAAGGTTGTGAACCCCTTGGCCGCATTCTGACGACAAAAAAGTGTCAACTGGTTGTTTTTTGATATGTTTCGCTCAAAATTTACGCTTTTCAATGACTTTTATGTCGATGTCCGAGAAGGCCGGCAGGGAGGGCATAAAAAGAGGAGCCACGATGGGCTCCTCTTTTTTATGCGGGAAAGGGTGGCAGTGGCGAGGCTCAGGCGTCTGAGGTGCGTGCCTGCTGGCAGCCCTGAACCGCGTGGGCGATGAGCTCGAGGGCGCTCTGCTCGCAGGGGGGCAGCTCCTCGTCGCATTGGCCGAGCGGGGTGATGCGAGGGCCCCATTTGATGAGGGCGGCGCCCCAGGTCAGACCGGCCCCGAAGGCGGCGGTCAGCAGATAGTTGTCCGGCTTGACCCGACCCTGCTCCAGCGCTTCGCACAGGGCGATGGGCACTGTGGCGGCGGAGGTGTTGCCGTACTGCTCTATGTTGACCATCACCTTCTCCATGGGGGCGTTCATCCGCTTGGCCAGGGTCTCTATGATGCGCACGTTGGCCTGGTGCGGGACTATGAGGTCGATCTGCTCGGGGGCTATGCCGGCCTGGGCCAGTACGGCACCGGTGGCCTCGCCCATGCCGCGCACGGCGCGCTTGAAGATCTCCTGCCCCTCGAAGTTGAAGGTGAAGAGGCCGTCGATGTCGGCGAAACGCACCCGATCAGTCCCGAAGTTCGGCACGTGCAGTATCTCCCGCGCCTCGCTGTCACAGCCGAGCTTGCTGGCAATCAGGCCGCTCTTCTGCTCGCTCGCCTCTATCACCACGGCGCCCGCGCCGTCGCCAAACAGCACTGCGGTGTCGCGCTTGGCCCAGTCCAGCAGCTGAATGAGACGCTCGGCGCCTATCACCAGCACCTTCTGCATCATGCCGGTCTGCACCAGGGAGGTGGCGACCGAGAGCGCATAGACGAAACCGGTACAGGCGGCATTGAGGTCAAACACAGCCGCCTTGTGGGCGCCCAGGGCCTGCTGCACGGCAGAGGCGCAGTTCGGGACTAGCGTGCCCGGGGTGGCGGTGGCCAGTATGATGCCATCGAGTTCACCGGCGTCCAGACCGGCGCAGGCCAGGGCGCGGCGGGCGGCCAGGGTGGCGAGCGCCTGGGTGCTGACGTGGGAGACCCGACGGGCCTTGATGCCGGTACGCGGATAGATCCACTCATCCGAGGTATCCATGATGGTGCTGAGGTCATCGTTGGTCAGCACTGCGGGGGGGAGGCATTTGCCCCAGCCGGTGATATTGGCGTATTTCATCTTGTTATCGCTTCTTGTTGTGGATCGCCCGCGGGCGGAAAAGTGCGCAATTATGTCGTACAGGCTTTCCAGTGTCATCCCGCGGGGAGGGGAGCGCAAGGGGGCGCAGGGAGAACAAGGTGGTGATTTTGCTTAAATTCCTGCTTCTCCATGTCTTAAGATGAGAGCCCGACCCAGGCTCTCCCTTTCCGAGGTGTTGTCAGTGCACAAAGCGAATCTCAACCTCTTGCCCACCCTCAAGGTGTTGCTGGAGACCCGCAACATCAGCCGGGCGGCGGAGCTGCTGCACCTGAGCCAGCCCTCCATCAGCAAGCAGCTCGGCCAGCTTCGCAGCGAGTTTGGTGATGAGTTGCTGGTGCGGGAGGGGCAGCGCTGGCTGCTGACGCCGCGGGCCGAGAGCCTGGCGGCGGCGCTTGCCGATTCCCTCGGTGCCCTGGAGCGGCTCTATGCGGCGCCCGAGTTTGCCCCCGAGCGCTGCGAGCGGGTGTTCCGGCTCGCCTCCTCCGACTACGTGGCCCAGCACATACTGCCCGACATCTGTGCGGCCCTGGCCAGAGCCGCCCCCCTGGCGGCGCTGGAATACAGCCTGTGGGACAAGCGCCAGCTGCCGCAGCTGTGGCAGTCCGAGCTGGATCTGGTCTCCACCATCACGGAGCTGGTGCCGGATCAGATCCGGGGGCTGCACCAGGGGGAGGACAGGCTGGTGATGCTGATGGGGCGCCACCACCCGCTCTCGGGCACGGCGCCCAGCCTGGATGACTATCTCGCCTGGCCCCATCTGCAGGTGAGCGGTGGCGGCGACAAGGACAGCCCGGTGGAGCAGGTGCTGGCGCCCCTGGGGCTCTCCCGCCGCTGGTTTGCCCGGGTGCCCTTCTTCCAGGCGGCGGTTGAGGTGTTGCTGCGCACCGACTGCCTGATGACCACCCCGGCCCACATCGCCTGGCAGCTCTCCTGGGAGCACGCCCTGAGTTTTTGCGATCTGCCCTTCGCCACCCGGGTGCAGCAGTATCATCTGCTGTGGCACCAGCGCCACCACCTGGATCCGGCCCACCGCTGGTTTCGCGAGCTGGCCTACCCCTTCCTGCGGGATCACCTGCAGCGCACCCTGGGGGAGAGCCGCAAACAGCTGGATCTGAAGGCAGACCACCTCAGCCAGGGGTAGTCAGTTATGCCAGCCTATAGCCGTTGGCTATGGGTTCTATTCATAACTTTCACTTCTGGCATAGCTGGCCGCCTCCTACCCTGATCACAGCTAGACACATTCAACTTGAGAGAAGGAAAGGGTATGGAAATGACGAGTTGGCTGGCGCTCGCCGCCATTTGCGTGATGGGGGCCATCAGTCCGGGGCCCAGCCTGGCGCTGATCATCCGCAATACGGTGCAGGGGGGACAGGGCCACGGGGTGGCCACGGCGCTCGGCCACGGCCTGGGAGTGGGGATCTACGCCCTCATCACGGCGCTGGGTCTCTCTGTGCTGATCACCCAGACCCCGCTGCTGTTTGATCTGATCCGCTACGGCGGCGCCGCCTTTCTCGCCTGGCTCGGGATCAAGGCGCTCTTGGCCAAGCCCGCCGGTGGCGACGCTGCCGACGAGACGGTGCACGGTGCCCGTGGCCGTCAGGGGGCGTTTGAAGGCTTTATGGTGGCCTTCTTGAACCCCCAGCTCGCCATCTTCTTCATCGCCCTGTTCAGCCAGTTCGTGCACGCCGATACCGGCTGGCGCGAGGGGAGCATCATGATGCTGACCGCCGGCGGCATAGACGCGCTCTGGTATGTGCTGGTGGCCCTGGTGCTTTCCCGCGGGCCTGTGCTGGCCTGGCTCAAGGCCAAGTCCTTCGTGATCGACAAGATAAGCGGCCTGGTGTTGCTGGGATTGGCGCTCAAAGTGGTGATCTGAGCTCTCCCGCGGTCTGTCCATGGCTCTCCTGGCTCAAGGCCAAGTCCTTCGTGATCGACAAGATAAGCGACCTGGTACTGCTGGGGCTCGCGCTCAAGGTGGTGATCTGAGCTCTCCCGCGGTCTGTCCATGGCTGGCCTGGCTCAAGGCCAAGTCCTTCGTGATCGACAAGGTCAGCGGTCTGGTGCTGCTGGGATTGGCGCTCAAGGTGGTGATCTAGACCAGCGTCTGGTGCCAGCGTAGTCGGCACCATCTCTCTGCACCCTTTTCCCCTTGCGGGAGAAGGGTTGGGGATGAGGGGCGACCACATAGGCTTGTCTCGGCCCGGCGAGAGCCGCTTCTCCTGCTTAGGAATGTCGGCCTGATCCAATCCTGCATTCTGCGGTGATCTTAAGCGGGATCAAGGCGGGGGGCGCCTGGTCTAGCTAGAGTGACGGGCATTTCTCGTCCGCCTTCAGACCAGACCCATGCAGGATCACACCCAGACTAACCGCCTCGAGCTGCTGGCTCCGGCCAAGAACCTCGCCTACGGCATCGAAGCCATCAACCATGGCGCCGATGCCGTCTACATGGGCGGCCCCGCCTTCGGTGCCCGCAGCGCGGCGGGCAACTCCCTCGACGATATCGAAGCGCTGGCGCGCCACGCCCACCGCTTCGGCGCCCAGGTGTTCGTCGCCTTCAACACCTTGCTGCACGACCAGGAGCTGGAGCAGGCCCGGCGCCTGACCCACCAGATCTACGAAGCCGGGGCCGATGCGCTCATAGTGCAGGACATGGGCCTGCTGGCGCTCGACCTTCCTCCCATAGCGCTCCACGCCAGCACCCAGACCGACAACCGCACGCCGGAAAAGGTGAAGTTCCTGCAGGACGTGGGCTTCTCCCAGGTGGTGCTGGCCCGCGAACTCTCGCTCGAGCAGATCCGCGAGATAAGCGCGGCGACCCAGGTGCAGCTGGAGTTCTTTATCCACGGCGCCCTCTGCGTCTCCTACAGCGGCCAGTGCAATATCAGCCACGCCCGCACCGGCCGCAGCGCGAACCGCGGCGAGTGCGCCCAGCTCTGCCGGCTGCCCTGCTCCCTGCAAACCCCAGGGGGGGAGGTGCTGGTGGAGAACAGCCACCTGCTCTCCTTGAAAGACATGGATCAGAGCGCGAACCTGGAGGCGTTGATCGCCGCGGGCATCCGCTCCTTCAAGATTGAGGGGCGCCTCAAGGGGCTGGACTACGTCAAGAACGTCACCGCCTGGTATCGCCAGAAGCTGGACGCCATTCTCGAGCGCCGCCCCGACCTGGTGGCCTCCTCGGCCGGTCGCTGCTCCTACGGCTTTACACCGGATCCCAAAAAGAGCTTCAAACGGGGCAGTACCGACTACTTCCTCCATGGCCGCCAGCCGGGGATCGACTCCACCAGGAGCCCGAAATACGTGGGTGAACCCCTGGGCCGCGTCAGCAGGGTGACCCGCGACGGCATAGAGATAGACGGCAAAGCCGTGAGCCTCAACAACGGCGATGGCCTCGGCTTCTTCAAGCCGGGGGGCGAACTGGTGGGGATGCGCCTCAATAAGGTGGAAGGTAAGCAGTTACTGCTGTCGGAGCGCATGCCGGGTCTGAAGGTGGGCACCGAGATCTTCCGCAATCACGATCAGGCATTCAGCAAGTTGCTGGAGAAGCCGAGCGCGGATCGCCGGATCCGGGTCGATATGCGGCTCTTTGAGTGTGAGGAGGGGATACGGCTTGCACTTGTGGACGAGCAGGGCATCGGCGCCTCCGTCACGCTCCCCTGCGACAGGCAGCCGGCCGACAACCCGGCGCGGGCGCTGCAACAGGCGCGGGACCAGCTTGGCAAACTGGGTAACACCCTGTTTGTGGCACGCCAGATTGAGTTGGCATTCACTTCGCCCCTGTTCATTGCCGCATCGATGCTCAACGGCCTGCGCCGGGACGGCATAGCCGCCCTGGAGGCGGCCCGTCTGGCCGCCTACCGGCGACCCGAGCGGCGCATCCCTCTGCGCGACGCCACCTATCCCCAGCACCGGCTCTCCTACCTCGGCAACGTGCTGAACAGTGCGGCCGAGCAGTTCTTCCGCGAGCACGGGGTGGGGCGCATAGCCCCCGCTTTTGAGGCGAACAAGGAGCAGGGGGAGGTGGTGCTGATGATCACCAAGCACTGCATCCGCTACAGCCAGCACCTCTGCCCCAAGGAGGTGCCCGGACTCAAGGCCGAGCCGCTGGAATTGAAGATGGGTAAAGACAGTTTCCGCCTGCGCTTTGACTGCCACCGCTGCGAGATGCAGGTGATGGGCAGCCTCAAGGGGTGATGGCTGCCCGTGTGGGCATAGGGTGGGAGCGGATTTGATGGCAGTATGGGAGCGCTGCCTTGTCACGGATATCCCCTGATGAGCAGCCTTCCCAAGCCTTCCTCTGCTGACATAGGAGCTGTCATGAACATCAATGCATTGCCATTTTGCACGACCCGCTGGGCCGACATAGCGCCGACCGAGCACAAGGGGGAACGCGGCGTCGCCCGCTGGCACAGCCAGCAGTTTGGGGAGCTGCGGGTGCGGATGGTGGAGTACTCTCCCGGCTACCTGGCGGATCACTGGTGCAGCAAGGGCCACGTGCTGCTCTGCCTCGAGGGGGAGCTGCACACAGAGTTGCAGGATGGCCGTGTCTTCACCCTGACGGCGGGCATGAGCTATCAGGTGGCGGACAACGCCGAGCCCCATAGATCCTACACCGAACAGGGCGCCCGCCTCTTTATCGTCGACTGAGCCGCGCCCTTTCCCATTTTCCCTTACGCTCCAGGATCTTGCCCATGCTTGAACTCAGACCCAACTGTGAATGTTGTGACCAGGATCTGCCCGCCGACACGGCGATCGCCTATATCTGCTCCTTCGAGTGCACCTTCTGCGCCCAGTGCAACGATCAGTATCTGCACCTGACCTGCCCCAACTGCGGTGGCGAGCTGGTCAGGCGTCCGCGCCGCCTGGCGGCCAAGCTGGCGGCCAATCCCGCCTCCATCAAGCGGGTCTTCAACCCCGCCCTGAAAGCGGCCCTGCGAAACAAGGCAAGATAAGTCGCGCCTCGATCCCGGACCCCTTGCCCCGGCCCCTGGGCTGAACGGCACTCCGTCCAGATTGTGCTTTACCTTCTCCCGGCGGTAGCCCCTATCAAGGGACTCCAACCAGAGGAGAGAGCGAGATGACGGAGCGATTTGCAGGAGAGGGGGCGCAGGTCTATGACGAGCGCATTCCCTTGCTGGTGCCCGGTTATGAGTTGCTGCATCAATTGAGTGCCGCTCAGCTGATGACGCGGCTCGGCCCCGGCGCCCGGGTGCTGCTGGTGGGGGTGGGCACCGGCAGCGAGCTGGTGCTGCTCGGCAGGCTCTGCCCCGGCTGGCAGTTTGTCGCCCAGGACATCTCGGCCGACATGCTGGCGCTGGCGCGCCACAGGGCCGAGGAGGCGGGGATGGGAGCGCGGATCAGCTGGTTGCAGGGAGACCTGCCCACTGCCTCGTTGCAATGCGACGGCGCACTCTGTCTGCTGGTACTGCATTTCTTGGAGAAAGCCACCAAGGCGGCCTTGCTTGCCGATATCTCCCGCCAGCTCAAGGCGGGGGCCCCGCTGCTGCTGGCGGATCTGATGGTGCCACCGGATCCGGTCGAGTGGACCGTGATGGGGCAGCAGGCCCGACTGGCGGGTCTGCCTCAGTCCGCCAGTGCGCGCATGGTACAGCGGCTCGAACAGGACTTTATTCCGCTCGATGAGAGGCAACTTCAGCAACTGTTACAGGGCGCGGGCTTCGAGGCGGGGCAGCGCTACTTTCAGGCGCTCGGCTTTCACGGCTGGTTGGCGCTGCGGCGTTGAGCCAGCCTTGACGCCACATCGTTGCGGGGGGAGGAAGGAGGGGCGCCTCAGTCCGGGAACCCTGCCCGGCGGGGCCCGCAGGCGCCCGCCGCAGATCACACCACTTATTTCTCCATCACCACATTCCAGGGGCCATCCGCCTGAATAAAGAACACCGCCGGCTCCGCGCTCTCCACCTTGGCCACATGGGGCACCTTGTCGGTCAGGGCGAAGTAATCGCCAGGGCCGAGGGGGTACTCCTTGCCTGCGACCGTCAGGGTGACGGCACCCGACACCAGGGTCACATAGTGATCCGCGTCGTGATGATGATTCGGCGTCACCAGCCCCGCCGGGTATTTCAGGAAGAACCGGCTCTCCCCTTTGGCCATGTCACCGGAGACCGGTGCGGCGGCGATGCCGTTGCCCATGTCCTTCCACTTGAGATCGGCCTTGGTCATCACCAGGGTCGACTCGGCCCGGGCGGGGACGGCGACCAGCAGCAGAGCCGACAGCGAGAGGACGACGGCATACATGAATTTCATCTGCTCTCTCCTTTGCGAGTTGAACGACCCGTTCAAGGGGGCGAGGCCGTCAGGGTCTCGCCTCTCCAAGCATAGGGTCTGGGCAGCCTGCCCGCGGTGCCTGGCCGATGTGGCGCTTTAGGTGGTGATGCCCTCTAGGTGCAGCAATGCCTGCTTGATGGGCAGGCCCCCCGCATAGCCGGTCAGGCTGCCGCTTTGGCCTATCACCCTATGGCAGGGCACTATGATCGACAGCGGGTTGCGACCGTTAGCAGCTCCGACGGCGCGGCTCGCACTCGGCTTGCCGATGGCGCGCGCTATGTCGCCGTAGCTGCGGGTCTCGCCGTAGGGGATGTCGCACAGCGCCTGCCACACCGCTTGCTGAAACGCCGTGCCCCGCGCCGCGAGCGGCAGGGTGAAGCGCTGCAACCGCCCCGCGAAGTAGTCTCGAAACTCGGCGAGGAAGGGGGCGAGCGCCTCGCCGTCCTGCCGCCAGTCGCTCATGTCGGGCAGTGGCCGCAGCCCTGCCACGAAGTCCACGTGCACCAGACCGCGCTCATCGATGGCGACCAGCAGATCGCCGCAGCGGGTGGGCAACATATCGTAACGGATCATGGGGTTGTCTCCTTGGGTTCGTTGTCTGGGTGCTCCCGTGCCGGGTCTGTCAGCAGCGCGGGCTGCTCGCTCATGGCGTGCCATAGCCAGCTCGCGGCGTAGGCGCGCCACGGCTGCCAGGAAGCGCTTCGCGCCTCCACCTCCTTCACCGGCAGCTTGGTGCCGCCCCCGAGCGCCTTTTGCAGCACGAGATCCGAGGCGGGGAAGGCGTCCGTGTCCAGCCCGCAGCGCAGCCGCCAGTAAGCGACAGTCCAGGGGCCTATGCCCGGCAGCGCGAGCAGTTGCTCGTCACTCGCGCTGCCCAGGGTGAGGGCGCCGCTCGCGAGCGCCGAGGCCAGCCCCTGCAGCGTGCGGATGCGGCTGCCCGGCATGCCGATGCCGTCGAGATCCAGATTGCACAGCTGGGCCGGGGTCGGCAGCTGTGCTATGCCAAACTGCGCCAGGGTGCGCGCCACCAGGCGCCCCATGATGGTGATGGCACCCTTGACCGATACCTGCTGGCCGACGATGGCGCGCAGCATCACTTCATACTCGTCCCAGCCCCCTGGCAGCCGCACCCCTGGCCAGCGCCCCTGTATCCGCGCCAGCAGCGGATCCTGCCCCAGCTGCTCGCCAATGCGCCCCATGTCAGCGTCCAGATCCCACATGCGGCGCACGCGATACAGTATGTCCGGCAGTGCACTCGGCGGCAGATCCTGCACCGTCAGCCTGAGCCTGTCCCCCTCGAGGGGCTCGATGCGAACTAGCCCCTCCTGCTCGCCGACCCTGTGGCGCCGCTCGTAACCGCGCTCATCCACCCGCTCCAGCCCCGGAATGGCGCGCAGCCGGTAGAACGCGAGCATGGCCCGGGCATCGAATGGCGGGCGATATTGCAGGTGCAGTTGCAGGCTCGTTTGCGGCGTCTCGGCTGGCGCAGCGCCCTCCCGTTTGCGCAAGGCGCCGGGCGTCAGCCCGTAGGCCTGTTGCCAGGCATCGTTGAAGCGACGAATGCTCGCAAAGCCAGACGCGAACGCGACGTCCGTGATGGGCAGATGCGTCTCCGTCAGCAGCCGCTTCGCGAGCAGCAGGCGGCGCGTCTGCTCCACCTGCTTTGGCGAGGCGCCGAGGTGTTGCTCGAACTGGCGCCGCAGCGTGCGCTCCGTGATCCCGGCCTGCGCCGCGAGCGCGCCCAGGCTGCTTTCCCCGAGTTCACCGCGCTCTATGCGCGCCAGCACCTGGGCGACCAGGGGCGGCAGATCGCCGCTCTGGGACGGCGCCAGCTCGGGGCGACAGCGCAGGCAGGGACGCAGCCCGTGCTGCTCCGCCGCCGCCGCGAAGCGAAAATATTGCACGTTGTGCTCGTGCGGCGCCCTCGCAGGGCAGATGGGGCGGCAATAGATGCCGGTGGACAGCACGCCGGTGAAGAAGCGGCCGTCGAAACGTGCGTCTCGCGCGAGCCGGGCGGCGTGGCACTGCTCGCGGGTGAGGCCGGGGATGATCTCGTCCTGGGGCGATGAGACGGGGGACGCTGTGTTCATGGCATGACTCGGCTGAGGTTGTGCATGTCCCAGAGACTAAGCGGGTGCAAGGGGAGTGACTAGCCAAAAACGGACAGGAATAGCAAAAAAAGTCGGGCGCTCGGGGAGGGGATGAGAGGGCGCAGCGCTGGGCCGCGCCCCGGGGAAGGCGCCTATTTCAGGTAGCGTTGTTCCAGGTGCTTGCGCAGCCACTGCGGATTGAGCGCCTCGCCGGTCGCGCGGCGAATGAGCTCGTCCGTGCCGTGCAGGCTGCCCTGGGACCAGATGTGGCGGCCGAGCCAGCCAAAGATCTCCGGCAGGCGGCCGGACTCGATGAGCTGGCCCATGTCGCCGAGTTCACGCTCGAGCGCGAAGCGCAGCTGCGCCGCGTACATGGCGCCGAGCGTGTAACTCGGGAAGTAGCCGAATGAGCCGTCCGTCCAGTGAATGTCCTGCATGCAGCCATTCTGGTAGTCGCCCTGGGTGGAGAGTCCGAGCCACTGCTGCATCTTCCCGTCCCACAGCGCGGGGATGTCCGCGACCTCGATGCGCCCCTCGATGAGATCGCGCTCCAGCTCGTAGCGCAGTATGACGTGCGCCGGGTAGGTCACCTCGTCCGCATCGACGCGGATGAAACCGGGCTCGACCCTGTTGTACAGCTTCTCGAGGTTCGCCGGTGCGAGTGCGGCCTGCTCGCCGAAGTGCGCGCTGATGCGCGGCGCGAGCAGCGAAAGGAAAGCGGGGTGATGGCCGAGCTGCATCTCGCAGAACAGGCTCTGGCTCTCGTGAATGCCCATGGATCGCGCCTCGGCGACCGGCTGACCGAGCAGATGGCGCGGCAAGCCCTGCTCGTAGCGTGCGTGGCCCGTCTCGTGCACTATGCCCATCAGGCTGGAGACGAATTCGTCCTCGTTGTAGCGCGTGGTGATGCGCACGTCCGTCGGCACGCCGCCGCAGAACGGGTGGCTGCTCACGTCGAGCCGGCCGTGGGCGAAATCAAAGCCGAGCAGCCCCATCACCTCCTGACCGAGCGCCTGCTGTGTTGGGATCGGGAAGGGGCCTTGCGGGATCAGCATGGTGTCGCGCTTTTGCCGCTCGCTCACCTGCTGGATGAGGCCAGGCAGCCAGCTCGTCAGATCGCCGAAGATCTGATCCAGTCTCGCGCTCGTCATGCCGGGCTCGTACAGCGCCAGCATGGCGTCATAGGGGCGCACCCCGAGCGCCTCGGCGCGCAAGGTTGCCACCTCCCGCGACAGGCGCACCACCTCCTCGAGGTTAGGGGCAAAGCCCGCCCAGTCGTTCTCCTTGCGCTGGCGGCGCCAGGCGTGCTCGCACTTGCTGCCGGCCAAGGAGAGCGCCTCCACCAGCTCGCCTGGCAGCAGGCTCGCATCCTGCCAGTGGCGCTTGATCTCCGCGAGGTTGGCGCGCTGGGTCGCGTCCAGCGGTTCGCTCTCGGCCCTGGCAATCCAGTCGCCCAGCTCCGGGGCGGTACGTTTGCCGTGGATCAGCACGCCGAGCTCCGCCATCGCCTCGGCGCGGGCCTCGTTGCCCCCCTCCGGCATCATGGCGGCCTGATCCCAGCCGCAGATGGCGGAGAGGTGGGAGAGGCGGTGCAGTTGTTGCTGATGTTGTTCGAGTTTCTGATATGACATGGGATTGTCCTTGTTATCGTCCCTGATGGTATGCACCCCGTACCTGGCATGATCGGGGCAGCCCGATGCTAGCACTGTGCCGCGGGCGGGGGCCACCCTCAGGCGGTCAGCCGAGGCGCTTCTGGTGCCGTTCGCGGTTCTCGGCCTTCTTGCGCTCGCTCTTTCGCAGCAGCACATAGAGCGCGCCGCTGCCGCCGTGGCGCCGCTCGGCGCTGTGGATGGCCATCACCGCAGGCAGTTGCGGCAACCAGGCGCTGACATGGCTCTTGAGCAGGGCGCGCGGGGTGCTGCGCTCCCCCTTGCCGTGCAGGATCAGCAGGCAGCGGATGTCCCGCACTTCGCACTCCGCAATGAACTGCACCAGGGCGGTTCGCGCCTCGTTGATGGTCTTGTGGTGCAGGTCGAGGGAGCCTTGCAGCTCGTACTTGCCGAGCCGCAGCTTCTTGTAGACCCCCTCTTGCACACCGTCGCGCTTGAAGCCGACGATGTCGTGGGGGTCCAGCATGGGGACAGCCTCCATGCTGAGGTGATCCAGAGTGAGCCGTTCGGCGGTGGCGGCCTCCCGGCGCGCGAGTTGCGCCTCGGTCGGCAGGCTGTTGCCCGCGCTGAGGGCTATGTGGTCGCTGCGCAGCGGCCGCACATCGGCCACTTCCTGCAGGAACAGTGAGAGTTCGTCGTTATGAGACACGGCAGGCTCCCCGCATGAGAATGAGGGGGCATTATAGCGGGCCTGGTCTGTGCTTAGAATGGCGGGGGCGCGGCGGGCTCAGGGGCCCGCACCTGGTGTCGCGCCGGTTTATTGCTCCTCGCGCGGCGGCTCGGCGTGCATCACCTTGTAGATGAAATAGACCGCATAGGCGCTGATCAGCAGGAAGGTGCCGATAATCACCAGCATGGACATCAGCCCCACGCTGTTGCCGAACATCAGGTTCATCCAGAATTCCATCTCGTTCACTCCTGTCATTGCGCGATGACAGGCATGATAGATACCTCTTTGGGTGGAATGAGATGATCTCGATCAAGTCCCTTCGCGGTTATTTAATCGGCAACCCATTCTGTGAGCGGCCTCGCACCCGGCGCCCCGCTTGGCGGCAGGGCACCGCTCTGCGGACTTAGTCTGCCGCTGCGGGTTCGGTGAGCGACGTGATGCGCCAGCCCTGCTGCTCCAGCAGCGCGAGCAGGCCCTGTTCGCCGTAAAGGTGCAGGGCCCCTACCACGATAAAGCTCTCGTTTGGCAGGCCGGGCCACTTCTTGACCCAGTTGCGGTTGCGCTCCGCCAGCAGGGTCTGCTCCAGCCAGGCTTGCAGCTTGGGCGGCGCCATTTCCTCTTTGAGCAGGTTGATCAGGGTGGCCTGATCCCCGTTCTGCCAGGCCGCCATTACCTCGGTGAATCCCTTCTCGAGCTCAGGCAGCTCATCCAGGGTGCTCTCCAGCATCAGGGTCTGGTTGTCACCGACGCTCGCCAGATAGCCGAGCTGCTCCAGCAGGGTCTCCAGCCCGACTATGGGTTTGCCGCCGTCGTTTGCCCGCCTGGCGAAGTGCTGATCCACTCCGAACTCGCCGCGAAAGCCGGTGCGCTCCAGGGCCGCCTGGGTCAGGGTGATGGCCGCAAACCAGGGGCGCAGCGGGGCCAGCATGCTCTCGTTCAGGCCGTTCTGGCCGGCGGCGATCAGGGTACGCCGGTAGAGATCCATGGGCAGGTGATCCTTGAGGGTCTTGCCGTCAACGAGCCGGGTGATGGCCCCCATCTCCTGCCACTGCGCCTGGCTGATATGGGTCATGTCGACCTCCATCACCAGGGCGCGGCTCTGCTGCCAGGCGCGCTCGACGGGATCCGGCAGGGGATAGAGGGAGGGCTTGCCCGCGTGGATGGACCCCAGCAACCAGTGCTGCTCACTGCCCTTGCTGATGCGATAGAAGGCCGGATCGGCATAGGCGTTCAGCGGCAGCAGCAGCCAAAGCAGTAAGGAAAGCAGCGTGCGATGGAATCTCATGAGGCACCTTATGTGAGCGGGATGAGTGCACTATGATAAGTCCTCATTTGTCACAGCCAAGAGGTTTCCCATGCCCCACCTTCGTTTTCGGGCAGTTTCTGTCGACACCCTGCAGCAGATAAGCACGCCCTTGCTGGCGGATCTCTGTGCCCTGACTGGCGGCCAGCCGGAGTTCGTCACCCTGGAGTGTGTCGACAGCATCCAGGTGAGAAATGGCGAGCGAGAGGCCGGTTTCCCCTTCGTGGAGCTGGTCTGGTTCGAGCGCCCGCAGGAGGTGCAGGATGCCGCCGCCGCCCTCATCACCCGCCACCTCAAGGCGGTGCAGGGGGAGCAGACCTATGTAGTGGTGCAGGTGTTGCCCATCGTCAAGAGCGCCTACTACAGCAACGGCCAGCACTACTGATCAGATGCTGGCGCTCGGGCGGGGATCAGTCCCCGCCGGGGATCAGACCGACTTGCCGAGGATCCGGTCAAGCCAGCGGCTCGGCAACAGGCGGCGCAGTATGCTGAACAGCCTGGTGGGCAGGGTGACCGGGTAGCGGTGCCTGGGGCGCTTGCTCTGCAGCGCATGCAGCAGCGGCGGTATGCAGGCCTCGCTCGGCAGGGTGAAGCCGCTGGTGGACCCCTCTTTCTCCAGCCGGGTCAGGGTCTGGCGATAGGCGCCCTGATGGCGGCTCTGGGCCGGATCTATGTGGCGCACGAAGGCGTCGCGGGCATTGGCGCGAAACCGGGTGTCGATGGGGCCTGGCTCTATCAGGCTGATGTGCACGCCGCTGCCCTCGAGCTCGAGGCGCAGGGTGTCGGTGTAGCCCTCCAGCGCGAACTTGCTGGCGTTGTAGGCGCCGCGATACTTCATGGCCACCAGGCCAAGCACTGAGCTGTTCTGCACTATCCGTCCCTCGCCCACGGCCAGCATGGCCGGCAGCACCTGACGAATGAGATGGTGCCAGCCAAACAGGTTGGTGTTGAATTGCGCCTTGAGCGCTTCCGTCGGCAAGTCTTCCAGCGCACCAGGTTGGCCGTAGGCGCCGTTGTTGAAGAGCCCGTACAGACGTCCCCCGGCCAGGGCCAGCGCCTCTGCCGCCCCCCGCTCTATGCTGGCGGTGTCCGCCAGATCCAGCTGCACCGCCAAGAGACCCTGCTGTTGCAACTGGGCGACATCCTCGACCTTGCGGGCGGAGGCGATCACGGTGAAGCCGTGGGTGCCGAGCGCTTTGGCGGCGGCAAGGCCGATGCCGCTGGAGCAGCCGGTGATAAGCACGAAGGGGTGGGGCATGAAGATCATCCTGATTGGCGGCCAGCACAGGGCCGAAGTGGGCATGGTAGCCCGAGCGCGACCAAAAACAAAACCGGGCCACTTGGCCCGGTTTTCGGTCAGAACAGATGCCTGATTACATGATGGTGAACGGCATGATGATGTGGAACTTGACGTCATGCTCGGAGCTGAACATGTTCGGGTAGTACCAGCTGCCCTTGTCGTCCTGCTCGTTGTTGTAATCGGTGTAGTGCAGCTTGAACAGAGTGCCCTTCAGCTTGCCATCCTGCACCGTGTACATGACGTCGAAGTTGACGGCCCACTCTTTGCCCGGCTCCAGGGTGCCGTCGCCATTGTTGGCATCCCAACCGTAGGCACCGGAGACACCAGCGGCCCAACCCGGAGCACCGACCAGATCATCCAGGGTACGAGTGGTACCGAAGAAGACGGCCTTCTCTTCGTTGTGGTTCCAGTCTGAGCGGGAATCCCACCAGATCTCGTTCGCACCCTGGGAGTTGCCGTAGCCGCGGGTCAGACGGGGCAGGTAGTTGCCCAGATCCCCTTCGGCCTTGGTGTACAACCCTTCCAGGCGGAAGGAGTAGGGACCGGCTGCCCAGCTTGCGGTCAGGGCTTGTTGCCATGCCAGACCGTCATAGTCTTCGTTCTCGGTGTCGGAACCGTAGAACTGGTAGCTGGTGTTCAGGCCACCCAGCACGTCAAACTTGTGAGCCAGCTTGAAGTGGTAGCTGTCCATGTAGCCTTCGGACTGACCGAAGCCACCAGTGATGGCGGTGCCGTTCTCGAAGGTGTAACGGGCTGCCAGACCGTGGATGTAGTCGATCTTGTTCGCATCGGTGAAGGGATCGCTGGCATAGGGGCTGCTCTTGGAGAAGCCGGCGGTGTTCTTGAACCAGGGCGCCTTGTACTCATCGGCGATGGCGTAGGTCAGGTAGAGGCCACCGAAGTTGCCCTCGATCTGGCCACCACGGTAGGTACCGGGTTGATAGGACCAGTTGACGCCCATGATGCCGGGTACATAGAGCTGGGTGTAACCACCCTTGGCGGTGACAGCGTCACCGAACTTGAGCTTCAAGGCGGCGGTGGAGAGGCTGAAGCCATTCTCGGGAACACCGTCACCACCTGAACCCCACTGGTCGCCCCAGAAGGAGAATTCGTTCTCTTCGTTGACCCCGTTGCTCTCGTCAACGGCCAGGTCATAGGCGCCAAAGCCGCCGACATCCAGCCCGACCATGCCCCAGGCATAACCGGAGTTGTAGTTCAGGGCTGCCTGGGTGGTGGCATGGCTCAGGTTGGAGTGGTACTTGCCATCCTGACCCGGACCGGCCTGGACGCGATCACGCTCACGCTGGAAGTAGAACAGGCCGCCTGTCAGCTTGCCTTCGTCGATGAAGGCTTCATAGGACTTGCCGTATTCCGGGCTCATCATGTCTTGAGCCGCGGATGCCATGCCGGGGGCGAGCAGCGCCGCAACCACGGCGGCACTCAAAGAGGCGCGCTTGAAGATCACTTTTTCCATTTGTTATTGCTCCTGATTTTATGGACTTAGCTTTTTTTTCCGGCAGTCAGGCAGAGGCCCGCCGCTCGGCATTGGCATTGCAATCAACACCCCGCAGGGCAAAAAGAAACTGTTCTGTGTTGTGCCCGTCTGCCCGGACGCCTTGGCGCATCACTGAAGGGCAATCTGCATCTTTACAGTCATTATTTTTTAGGTCTCGATCCTTGGCGATCTGACACCACCAAGAGTACGTTCGCGGTGCGAAATATCAACGTAAAGTTCCCGCCAAGTTTCAAAAATATGACCGAGTGCAAATAATCATGATTCTTGGTGTGGGCACTCCCAGCCCGCTCATGTCGGTAATGGGAGCGTTTTCAGGTGGTTTTTTCCGTTTACCTGAGGGGATCTTGGCGCTGAAGCAGAACTTTCTTTGTTAACCTGGCGGCAACATATAATTTTGTGTCACAAAAAAAGATATCAGCCCTGCCGGGGGCAGACTTGTAATGAGGGCACATGAAGGGGTTGGCCCGGCGCAAACAGGGACGCCGGGCCTGATGAGGGCGGGTGACTCAGGCCTGGCTCAGGATCCGGGGGATCTGCTGGGCCTGGTGGTGGATGTGCTCCGACACCTGCACCGAGAGGCGGCTGCCCTGGCGGGCGTGCTGGCTGATGCGGCCGATGAGGGCGGCGAAGCTGGCCAGCCTGTGCTCCTGGCTCCTGGCGTTGTCGGCCCCCTGCAGGGCGATGACGGCTGTGCTGCGCGCCATCTCCCGCACCGTCTGGGTGGTCTGGCGCAACTGCTCGGCCTGCTGGCGCTGCCCGGCGGCTTCTGCGGTGATGCGGGTCAGCACTGTGGCGAGCTGATCCCCCGCCTGGGTGAGGCTGGCCAGGATCTCGGTGATCTGGCCGAGGGAGCGCTGGGTGTCGGCGGAGAGGTGGCGCACCTCGTCGGCCACGACCGCGAAGCCGCGTCCCTGCTCACCGGCGCGAGCCGCCTCGATGGCGGCGTTGAGCGCCAGCAGGTTGGTCTGCTGGGAGATGTGGCCGATGACGTCGACGATGGCGGTCACATCCTCCACCGAGCGGGTCAGCTGGGCCAGGGCGCCGCTGCTCTCGTCGATGGCGAGGCCGGTCTGGGCGGTGGCCGCCAGCATGCCCCCCACCAGCAGCTCGCTCTGGCTCATGGAGTGTTCGTTGTGCTGGGCGTGCTCCGCTATCTCGGCGGCGACCTGGTGCACCTCGCTGGCGAGCTGATTGAGCTCCTGCATCATGGTGTCGCTCTCATCCACCGCCTGTTCGGTGGTGCGGGTGCTGTGATGGATCTCCTGCACCTGCTCCACCATCTGCTGCAGGCTGGAGGAGACGCTGGAGAGCTGCCCCGCCTTCTGCTGCTGATCCTGCTGCAGGCGCTGGATCAGGCGGTTGTAGCTCGCGACTATGTCGGCCAGCTCGTTGCGCTCGCGCCCCGTTGCCAGCAGCTGTGCCTGACCAGTGGCATCGAGCTGCAGGAAGGCCGCCCGCAGTCGTAGCAGGGGCCTGACCAGCCAGCGACGCTGCACCAGGGCAAACAGCAGGGCGACCACCACCAGGCAGAGCGCCAGGGAGCCGAGTATGGTGGCGAGCTCCCGGTTCATGGTCTGACGGGCGGTGGCGAGCCGCTCCCCCAGCTGCTCACCGGCCTGCAGCAGTTGCGTGATGTCCTGCTGCACCATCTGGCGCGCCAGCTGCTGCTGTTGCAGCGCCTTGCGGCTGCTCTCCAGCTCCTGGGGATAGCGCTTGAGCAGGGAGACCAGCTCGGCTTTGGGCTGCTCCCCCAGCTCCTTGCGCACCGGCTCTCCCAGGATGAACTCATCGGCGGCGGCCTCCTCGAAGAGATTCAGGCTCGGCAGGGCCGCCAGCGCGTCCGCCTGTTTTTGCAGGGCGGCGAGCTCGAACTGCAATCCTTCGAGGCGCTTGGCGCTGGCCTGCTCCATGTAGTTCTGACGCTGGTGGGCGAGGGCGGGCAGGGTCGCCAGTATGTCGGCGGCCCCCTGGCGATAGGCCTCGGCGCTGGCCGGATCCTGATCTGCCCCCTGCAGGCCGTAACGCAGCAGGGCCCGGGCCTGGGTGGTCAGCTCGTTCTCGGCGTTTTGCAGCAGCCACTGGCTGTTGCCGGAGAGCTTGCCCGCCGCCAGGTAGTCCCCCTCGATGCGCGCCCCCATCTGCTCGAGCCGGGCGTGCAGCGGGCCGGCTTGCTGCCCGTCCAGCTGCGCCAGCAGCGCGATCGCCTGTTGACGTATCCCCTGGGCCTCGGCCAGGCGCAGGGGATCGCCGCTGCCAAGGTAGTCGCGAAGGGCCCCCTGCAGGGGGCCGCTCAGTTGTTGTTGCAGGCGCTCCTGCTGGCGCTGGGCCTGTTCGGCTCGATTGAACTGCTGCCAGCCGTGAAACAGGGCGGCGGCCTGAACGCCGGCCACCAGCAGCAGTACCAGGGAGGAGAGGGAGGCATAATGGGCAATTTTCACATCTGAGTCCTGCTTGAACCACGCAATGGGCGTGAGCTTAAGCAGGGGAGATGGCGTTTTTATGACAGCGGTTGCGCCGCTTTGCGGCTCCCGGGCGTCTTCACCAGCAGACCGAGCAGGGCCCCGCCCATGATGAGGGCCCCCGCCAGCAGATGGCGCGGGGTGAGCTGCTCACCGTTGAGCCAGACCAGCAGCAGGGTGCTCAGCAAGGGGGTGAGGTAGGCGAGCGCCCCGATGCGGCGGGGATCCCCGTCCCTCAGCGCCAGATACCAGGTGACGAAGGCGGCCCCCATGGGACCGAGCGCCAGCCCGGCGATGAGCAGCCAGTCTGCCTGCGGGATCCGGGCGAGGGGCAGCGGCCCCTCCAGCCCCCAGGCGAGCAGCAGGGCCAGGAGTCCCGCGGGCAGGCAGGCGGCCGCGGTGACCACGGCGGGGGCGGGGGGCAGGCGGCGGGAGAGCACTGAGTAGGCGCCCCAGACGATGGCGGCGCCGAGCGCCAGCAGATAGCCCGGCAGATGGGCCTGCTGCAGTTGCAGCTTGCCATCGACCATCACCAGCACAGAGCCGGCGAGGCCCAGGACCCCGGCCAGCAGATGATGCAGGCGCAAGGGGTGGCCCGGCAGCAGCAATGGGGTGAACAAGATGATGCACAGAGGCCAGAGGTAGTTGATGAGGTTTGCCTCCAGCACGGGGGCGTGGCGAAAGCTCATGAACAGCAGCAGGTGATAGAGCAAGAGGGCTGTGATGGTCACCAGCCAGGTGACGGGGCTGGCGCGCCACTGGCGCCAGAACGGCAGTGTGCCCGCGCCGCAGAAGAAGAGCACCAGCCCTACCAGCACCAGGGGCGAGACGCTGGTGATCCGGGAGGTGAGGGCCGCGAGCGAGGCCCACAGCAAGATGGTGAGCAGCGCAAAACCTGTGGACTTGTCCCACCAGGAAGAAGCAGACATCCAACACTCCTTTGCAAGATGAATAAAAAAAGAGGGCCAGTCTAGCAGACTGGCCCTGGTCACACAGCGTTGCCGTGCCGCCGTTATGACTCCCGGCTCGGCACTATGCCGGCCGCCGGGGTCAGGGATTGGCCCCTGACGTACCAGACGATGAGCGCCAGCACCAGCAGCGGCAGCACGGGGTCGAACCAGGTGCCGCCGGAGCCGAACACCAGGTTCAGCAGGGCGACGCCGGTGCCGCCGATGGCCCAGGCGATGGTGGTGGGGATGGACCAGACGATCATCTGCTGCTTGACGTCCGAGATCCCCATCATGCGGTTGACCACCCAGAACAGGCTGTCGTTGAAATAGCCGAAGAAGAGCGACCCCATGGTGGCAGCCTGGGCGGCCAGCAACATGTTGACCCCGGGGATCTGTGCCAGTATGGGGGCCGAGATGGAGGCCGCCGTCACCATGGCCACTGTGCCGGATCCCTGGATGAGGCGCACCAGGGTCGCCACTATGAAGGGGATCAGTATGGGGGAGATGGGCAATTGGGCGATCTGCTCGGCCAGTTGCTGGCCCGCGCCGCTGTCGCGCAGCACGGCACCCAGGGCGCCGCCAGCCCCTGTCACCAGCAGTATGATGCCGGCCGATTGCAGCCCCTCTTCGAGGCGAGCGGCTGTGGCGTGTCTGTCCATGTGCGGCACCAGGGTATAGACCGCCAGCAGCACGCTGATGGCGAGCGCTATGATGGGGGTGCCGATGAAGTTGACGCCCTGCACCAGGGGGTTCTCCATCAGGCCGCCCATCCCCTCCAGGGTAGCGAGGGTGGTGAAGATGGCCTTGACGAAGATGAGCACTATGGGCACCAGTATCGGCAGCAGCGACAGGGTCAGGCTCGGCAGACTCTTGCCCTCCTTCTCCTTGATGTACTGCTCGTAGGTGGACTGCAGCTCATCCGGGGTCTGGGCTGCCTTGGCGCCGAACTCGGGGTACTTCTTGTCGAGCCACTGGGCGTAGAAGACGATGCCGAGCACGCAGGGGATGGCCAGCGCCATGCCCATCAGCAGCATGGCGCCGATGTCCACGCCAAACAGACCGGCGACGCCGAGGGGCCCCGGGGTCGGCGGCACCGTATGGTGGGTCACCACCAGGCCCCCCGCCAGGGCGACCCCCAGGGTCAGGATGGAGCGCTTGCCGCTTTTTGCCAGCGCCTTGGCCACCGGATAGAGGATGACGAAGGCGGAATCCACGAAGATGGGGATGCTGACGATGTAGCCGGTAATGGCCAGGGCCCACTCTTCACGGCGCTTGCCGAGCCACTTGATGAAGCTGTAGGCGATCTGCTCTGCGGCCCCCGACACCTCCAGCAGGCGGCCCATCATGACCCCGAGGCCGATGACGATGCCGATGCTGCCGAGGGTGGAGCCAAAGCCCTGGGTGATGACGGTGAGGGTCTTGTCTATGGTCATGCCGCCGGTGATGCCGGCGATGCAGGCCGCCGCCAGCATGGCGATCAGGGCGTGCACCCGGGTGCGGACCACCAGGAATACCAGTACGAAGACGGCGATGACCAGGCCGATGATGGGGGTAGGGATGTCGCTCATGATGCCTCCTGCATGTCATGGGTGATGAAACTGTCGATGATGTCGGCAAAGGTCCTGTCTGCCACGAAGCCGAGGGCGCTGGCGCGCTGGTTGTCGATGCGCCCCGGCCAGCTCGCGACTATGCGCTCGACGGCCGGGTCGGCGGCAAACTGCACCCTATCCAGAGCCCCCTGACCACCGGCCCTGGCGAGGGTCTCCAGCATCTCGCCGACGGTGACGCTGATGCCGGGCAGGTTGACGCTGCGCCAGTCGCCGGTGGCGGGGAGCCTGGCCGCCAGCAGGAAGTTCGCGACCACTGTGGCGGGGCTCGAGAGCCAGAGGCGCAGTTCCGGGCTCACCGGGCAGATGGCGCTCTCACCCTGCAGCGGCTCGCGGATGATGCTGCTGACGAACGACGAGGCCGCCCGGTTCGGTTTGCCCGGCCGCACGCAGATGGTGGGCAGGCGCAGCACCAGGCCATCCACATAGCCCTTGCGGCTGTAGTCGTTGACCAAGAGCTCCCCCATGGCCTTCTGGGCGCCGTAGGAGGAGGTCGGGGTCAGCGCAGTGCCGTCGTCCACCAGGGCGGGCAGGGAGCCGCCGTAGACCGCCAGCGAGCTGGTGAAGATGAAACGGATGCCGGCTCTGGTGTGGCGGCAGGCCTCCAGCAGGGTGCGGGTGGTGTCCAGGTTGACCTTCCAGCCGAGATCGAAGTCCTGCTCCGCATGGCTGCTGACGATGGCCGCCAGGTGGTAGACCACGGCGGTCCGCTCGCTGATGAGGGACTCGGCGACACCGGCTTCGGTGAGGTCGGCCTGCAGGCAGCGCACTCTGGTATCGGCGATGGGGGCCTGGGGCAGCTGAATATCCACCAGCAGCAGCTCGGTGAAGGGTTGTGTGCTCTGCAGCAGGGCCCGGGCCAGTTTCTGGCCCAGGAAGCCACCGCCGCCGGTGATGATGATCTGCATCTCGTTATCCTCAGACTCGTTCATGTGTAGGGTGTCGTCGTTGTTATTGTTGTGTGAGCCAGCCCAACCCTTCCCGGGTGCCGGCTCTGGGGTTGTATTCGCAGCCTATCCAGTCGTGGTAGCCCGCCTGCGCCAGCACCTTGAACAGGTGTGGGTAGGCTATTTCCCCCTCGTCCGGCTCGTGGCGATCCGGTACCGAGGCGATCTGGACGTGGCCTATGGCCTGGCCCAGCTTGCCGATGAGGCGGGTGAGATCCCCGTCCATGATCTGGGCGTGGTAGAGGTCGAGCTGCACCCCCACGTTGGGTCTGTCTATCTCCTGCACCAGGGCCAGGGCGTCGAGCTGGTGGGCCAGGAAGTAGCCGGGCACATCTCTATCGTTGAGCGGCTCGAGCAGCACCCTGATACCGTCCGCAGCCAGGAAGTCGGCGGCGAAGCGGATGTTGTCGATCAGGGTCTGGCGGTGGGCCGAGAGGCTGTAAGCGGGGTCCACTATGCCGCTCATGGCGTGCACCTTGGTGCAGCCGAGCGCCAGGGCGTAGTCACGCACGGTTGGCAGGTGGGCGCGAAACTCCGCCTCCCGCCCCGGGATGGCGGCCATGCCGCGCTCCCCCGCGCCCCAGTTGCCCGGTGGCATGTTGAACAGGGCCTGGGAGAGCCCCTGCTCGCGCAAGCGGCGGCCCAGCTCGGCGGCCGGCCACTCGTAGGGGAAGAGGAACTCCACCGCCTCGAAGCCTGCCTCGCGGGCGGCGGCAAAGCGCTCCAGGAACGGCACCTCGGTAAACAGCATGGTGAGATTGGCGGCAAACTTGCTCATAGCGTGATGCTCCTCAATGCGTTGTGCTTGTATCGGGTTAGAAGGGCGGACCAGAGTTGGCTCATGGTTTCATCCTCCTCAATTCATCGATCTCGGGTTCACTCAGGTAGCGGATGGACTGGCCATGGAGCATCAGTGCCAGGCGCGCCGTCTCCTCCAGCTCCTCCATGTTGTTGACCGCATCCACCAGATCCTTGCCCGTCACCACGGGACCGTGGTTGGCCAGCAGGAAGGCGTTGCCCTCGGGGGCGCGGCGCCCCAGCTCCTCGGCGATGCGGGCATCCCCCGGCTTGTAGTAGGGGATGAGCGGCAACTGGCCGACCCGCATCACGTAGTAGGGGGTGAAGGGGCGGATGACGTTGGCCGGATCCAGCCCCTCCAGGCAGGAGAGGGCGGTCAGGTGGGTGCAGTGCAGGTGCACCACGGCCCGGCAGTTTGGATTGTTGTGGTAGATGGCGAGGTGGAAGGCCACCTCCTTGGAGGGGCGATCCCCCCCCAGGTGCTCCCCCTGCAGGTTGACATGAGAGAGCCTGTCGGCGCTCAGACGTCCCAGGCAGGAGCCGGTGGGGGTGGCGATCAGGGTGCCGTCAGGCAGCAGGGCGGAGAGGTTGCCGGCGCCTCCTGTGGCATAACCGCGCTGGAAGAGGGAGGCCCCCAGCATCACCATGGTGTCGCGCAGTGACTGTTCAGTCATGGAAGTACTCCTGAGCCTGGTCGAAGAAGTCGTCGCTCCCGAAATTGCCGGACTTGAGGGCCAGCGACAGGGGGGCGTCGAGGGCCCGCACCCAGGGCACACCGGGGGCGATTTGCGGGCCAATGTGGAACGCCTTGACGCCGAGGGCCTGGGTGACCCGGCTCGAGGTCTCGCCACCGGCGATGATGAAACGGTCGACACCGGCGCCTTGCAGCAGTTGGGCGAGGCGGGCAAAGCAGTGTTCCACCGCGTCGCTGGCCGCCTGCTGGCCGTGGGTTTCCTGAATGCGGGCCAGCTCAACCGGGCTGGTGGTGGCGTAGACCAGCGGCGCCGGGGTCCGGGGCTGGTCCAGTACCCAGCGCGCCAGCTCGGCCGGGTAGTCGGCCTCTTCGAGGCAGCGCACCACATCCAGCGCCAGGGCAGGGGCGTGCTGGCGATAGCGGGCCACCTGACGGTTGGTCATCTCGGAGCAGGAGCCCGACAGCACCGCGGCGTGGGTGCCTCTGGGCCAGCCCGCCTCGCGGGCACCCTGCAGATCGCCACTGCCAAGCTGACGGGCCAGGCCGATAGCGAGGCCGGATCCGCCGGTCACCAGGGGCATGTCGAGGGCTGCGATGGCGATGTCCAGCAGGTGCTGCTCGGTCAGTGTGTCGACCACGGCGTAGCGCACGCCGTCCTTTGCAAGTTGCTCGAAGGCCCCTGCAATGGCGGCTGCCCCCTTGTCTATGGTGGAGAAGGGCACCAGTCCGGCGCAGCCCTGGGCCTGTCCCTCCATCAGCCGCAGCAGGTTGCTGTCGGTCATCGGAGTGATGGGGTGGTGGCGCATGCCGGACTCGGCCAGCGGCTGGGCGCCGACGAAGAGGTTGCCCTGATAGACGGTGCGACCGTTCACCGGCAGGGCCGGGCAGATCAGGGTGAAGTTCTGGCCAAGCGCCGCCAGCAGGGCGTCGGTGACGGGGCCGATATTGCCCGCCGCCGTGCTGTCGAAGGTGGAGCAGTACTTCTGGTAGATGCGTGGGCAGCCGCGGGCCTTGAGCCAGTCGAGGGCCGCCAGGGAGTCGCGCACCGCTTCGCCCGCGGGGCAGGAGCGGCTCTTGAGACTGATCACCACGGCGTCGACCCCGGTCAGATCCGCCTCAGCCGGGATGCCGGCAAACTGGATGGTGGAGAGGCCGTTCTCCACCAGGAAACCGGCGATGTCGGTGGCGCCGGTGAAGTCGTCTGCGATGACACCGAGTTTCATAGCAGTTCCTCCTGACCCGGCAGCTGGATGCCGGAGAAGATCTTGATGACGGCGCTGTCATCTTCCTGGCCGTGCCCTGCGTTGCTGGCGCCGAGGAACATGTTGAGGGCAGTGCTCGCCAGCGGCAGCGGGAAGCGCAGCGCCTTGGCGGTGTCAGCCACCAGGGTGAGATCCTTGACGAAGATGTCCACCGCGGAGCGGGCCTGGTAGTCACCGGCGAGCACCCGGGGCATGCGGTTTTCAAACATCCAGGAGTTGCCGGCGGCATGGGTGACCACGTCATACATGAGATCCAGGGACACGCCGGCCCGGCTGGCCAGGGCCATGGCCTCGGCGGCCACCGCTATGTGCACCCCGGCCAGCAGCTGGTGGATGATCTTGACCGTGCTGCCCTGGCCCGGCTCGCTGCCGACCCGGTAGAGCTTGCCGGCCACCGCATCCAGCACAGGGGCCAGCTTGTCGAAGGCGGCGTCTGAGCCTGCGGCCATCACAGTCATCTCCCCCGCGTCGGCCTTGATGGCGCCACCGGAGACAGGGGCATCCAGCATCGGCAGCCCGAGCTGTACCAGCTCGGCGGCCAGGGAACTCGCCTCTTCGGCCGCTATGGTGGAAGAGACCATGATGGCGGTGCCCGGTTTGAGGTGGCGGGCCAACCCCTCTTCGCCGAGCAGGATGCGGCGCACCTGAACGGCGTTGACCACCAGCAGCAGCACGGCATCCAGGGTCTCTGCCAGAGGTCTGGCATCGGCCATGACGGCGGCGGCACCGGCCTGTTGCAGCTGGTTGCGGGCCTGCTCGCTGAGATCTATGCCGTAGGTGGTGAGCCCGGCCCGCAGGCAGGAGCGGGCGGCGCCCATGCCCATGGCGCCCAGGCCGATGACCGCAACATGATAGGAAGTGCTCATCTCGTGATTCCTCGATAACGACTGATGAGCCGATAGTAGAGGCTTGTGGCGGTGAAATATCAGGCAGGTGTCACAAAAAATAACTTAAGTTGTGTTAATTTTTGTTATTTATGAGAATTGAGATTCTTTTGAATCAAATATTGATGCTTTTTATGTGAATAAATGTGATTTGTGAGCCCCTTCGAGGTTATTTATCATTTTTTCCCAGGTCGCTGGGGTAGAATGGCGCCTTCCCTTCCCCGAGGTGAGAGGCAAGATGATTCCCGTAGAGCGACAGCAACGTATCCTGCAACTGCTGGCAGAGCGCGGCGTGGTCAGCATAGTGGAGCTGACCGACTGGTTGCAGGTCTCCCACATGACCATCAGGCGCGATATCCAGAAGCTGGAGGAGCAGGGGCGGGTGCTCTCCGTCTCGGGCGGCGTCAGCCTCTCCCAGCGGATCAAGAGCGAGCCCTCCCACGCCGCCAAGCGCAGCCTGATGCAGGGGGCCAAGCTGGCCATCGCCCGGCTCGCCGCCGCCCAGGTGGCCGAGGGCAGCACCGTCTATCTGGACGCCGGCACCACCTCCCTGGAGCTGGCCCGGGAGCTGGCGCTGCGGGAAGATCTGATGATAGTGACCAACGACTTCATGGTGTGCGCCTACCTCATCGAGCACGGCCGCTGCCGCCTCTATCACACCGGGGGTCAGGTCATTCGCGAGAACCAGTCCTGCGCCGGGGAAGCCACCGCCCACTTCCTGCGCAACCTCCATCTGGACGTTGCCTTCCTCTCCTCCTCCTCCTGGGATGGGCAGGGGATCTCCACCCCGAGCGAGCAGAAGGTGCCGGTGAAGCGGGCCGTGGTGGAGTCGGCGGCGAGCCGCATCCTCATCTGCGACTCGTCCAAATATGGCAAGGTGGGCACCTTCAACGTGGTGGGCTGGGATGCGATCGATCAGGTGATCACCGACGAGCAGCTGCCCCAGAGTGCGCGCGACGTACTGGCCCAGCACGGGGTCAGGGTGACCATGGCACCCCTTGCCAGCCTGGCGTCTGGCGGCGAGTGAGGGGAATGGCTCGGTCAGCCTGAGGGCCCGAGCCTTACTGACCCGACCTCGTCAGCGCGGGGGCTGCGGCTCGCTTGTCAGGTTGGCGGAGCCCTGGATCACCTCCCCGGCCTTCTCGATGTCCCGCCCCATCCCGTGAATGGTGTTACAGCCCAGCAACCAGAGGCTGGCAAAGAGCACCAGCAGCATGCGATTCGCGTTCATCCTTCCTCCTTGCATCCTATGGGGTCAGCTTGAGCAGGCGTCCCTGACCTGAGTCCGTCAGCAGATAGAGGGCGCCGTCGGGGCCCTCCTTGACGGTACGGATCCGCTCCCCCAGATCGGTCAGCAACCGCTCCTGTGACACTATGGTGTCCCCGTCGAGGCGAAGGCGCAACAGGGCCTGACCGCGCAGGGCGCCGACCAGCAGATCTCCCTGCCACCCCTTGAACAGGGCGCCCTGATAAAACGCCATGCCCGAGGGGGCGATGGAGGGCACCCAGATCCAGCGCGGCGGCGTCAGGCCGGGCGCGCTCTGGCCCACGCCAATCTTGCCGCCCCCGTACTCCTCGCCGAAGGTCACTCTGGGCCAGCCGAAGTTGTGCCCTGGCAGTATGAGGTTCACCTCGTCCCCGCCCTGGGGGCCGTGCTCGTGGGCCCAGAATTGCTGGTTAACCGGGCGCAGCGCGGCCCCCTGCATGTTGCGATGGCCCAGGCTCCAGATCTCCGGCAGAGCCCCCGGCGTCGTGACGAAGGGATTGTCGGCGGGGACCCGGCCATCCTTGTGCAGGCGCACTGTCTTGCCGAGGTGGTTGTCCAGCGTCTGGGCCCGCGCCCGCTCGCTGTAGCGATCGCCGAGGGTGATGAAGAGATAGCCATCCTCCGTCAGCACCAGGCGGGAGCCGAAGTGGGCACCACCGGCCACCTTGGGCTGTTGGCGAAACAGCAGTTGCCAGTCGACGAGGGCGTCTTTTTGCAGCCGGGCCCGGGCCACGGCGGTGCCGGCCCCGCCTTCCCCCGGCTCGCTGTAGCTCAGGTAGAGCCAACCCTCGTCATCCAGGGCGAGATCGAGCAGGCCCCCCTGACCCGCGGCGGCGAGGGGGGGCAGACCCGAGATGATATGGCGCTCGCCCCCGGCGTCGATGCGCAGCAGGCGGCCCGGGCGCTCGCTGACGAGGTAGCCGCCATCGGGGAGAAACGCTAGCCCCCAGGGATGGCGCAGCTCCCCTGCCACCGGAGTCAGGGTCAGCGCCCGTACCGGGAGCACCAGGCAGACAAGCAGCAGGGCAAGCAGTCGCAACATGGGGGATATCCTCTCTCGGGCCAGACCTGAACGTCGCTGAAGTATAGGGGAAGGGAGCGGTAAAACGTGAGGCACAACAAGCTATTGCGTCACTTCGCCGCCTACACTTCACTCTGTCATCACGGCGAATAGCGCGCCAGCCCGGGCCTGGGATAATGGAGGATTCAGATGTCATCACTTGCGTCGGCGCCAAGGCGCTCTCTGTCCGATCTGCTGGCCGGTGTCACAGCGGCGGCCGTGGTGCTGCCCAAGGCCATGGCCTATGCCAGCGTGGCCGGTCTGCCGGTGGCCGTCGGTCTCTACACCGCCTTCGTGCCCATGCTGCTCTACGCCCTGTTGGGCTCCTCCCGGGTGCTCAGCGTCAGCTCCACCAGCACACTGGCGATCCTGACCGCGACCCAGCTCGGGCTGGTGGTGCCGGATGGGGATCCCGGTCGGCTGCTCACCGTGACAGCCACCCTGACCCTGCTGGTGGGGGCCATGCTGATGCTGGCGGCGGTGCTGCGGCTCGGCTTCGTGGCCAACTTCATCTCCCTGCCGGTGCTGGTGGGGTTCAAGAGCGGCATAGGGCTGGTGATCATCCTCGATCAGCTGCCCAAGCTGTTCGGGGTGCACCTCCAGAAGGAGAACTTCTTCCTGGATCTCTACCATCTGGGGGAGGCCCTGCCCCAGAGCTCCTGGCTGACCCTGGGGGTCGCCCTCGTCACCCTGGTGGTGCTGGTGTTCATGGAGTGGCGCTTCCCCCATTCCCCCGCCCCCTTGCTGGGGGTGGGCATCGGCATCGCCCTGGTGTGGGGCTTTGGCCTGAACGAGGCGGGCGTCGCCATCGTCGGCAGTATCCCCACCGGCTTGCCCGCCCTGACGATGCCGGATCTGACCCTGGTGTTGCAGCTGCTGCCGGGGGCGGCGGGCATAGCGCTGATGAGCTTCACCGAGACCATAGCCGCAGGCCGGGCCTTCGTGGGCAAGGAAGAGCCCGAGATCAACCCGAACCGCGAGCTGGTGGCCACCGGTCTGGCCAACCTGGGGGGCGCCTTCTGCGGCAGCATGCCGGCGGGGGGCGGCACCTCCCAGACCGCCGTGGTGCGCTCGGTCGGGGGGCTGAGCCAGTGGGCCTCCGCCGTCACCGCCGCTATGGCGCTGGCCACCATGATTTTCCTCGCCCCGCTGCTCTCCTGGTTGCCGAGCGCCACCCTGGCGGTGGTGGTCATCGTCTATTCGGTGGGGCTCATCCAGCCTGGGGAGTTTCGCAAGATAGGGCAAATTCGCATGATGGAGTTTCGCTGGGCCGCCATCGCCTGCCTGGGGGTGCTGCTGTTTGGCACCCTGGAGGGGATAGTGGTTGCCATCCTGGCCTCCCTGCTGGGGCTCGCCAGCCAGACGGCGCAGCCGCCCGTCTATGTGATTGGCCGAAAACCCGGGGAGGATGTGCTGAGGCCGCTGGCCGCGCGCCATCCCGATGACGAGACGATCCCGGGCCTGCTTATCCTGCGGCCGGAGGGGCGCCTCTTCTTCATCAATGTGCAGCATGTGGCTGCCCGGATCCGCGAGCTTACCGAGACTCACCAGCCCGAGGTGGTGGTGCTGGACATGAGTCGGGTGCAGGACGTGGAGTACTCGGCCCTGATGATGCTGATGGAGGGGGAGCAGCAGGCGCGCGCCAGGGGCGTCACTCTCTGGCTGGCCGGGCTCAATCCCGGGGTGCTCGAGAACGTGCGCCGCAGCGGGCTGGCCGACCAGCTGGGGGAGAGCCGCATGCTGTTCAATGCCAGGGCGGCGATCCGCCAGTATCAGCAGAGCAAGGCGTGAGGGAGCAGAGCAAGGGGAGAGCCAGAGGTTCCCCAGTGCCCTGTTCAATGCCAGGGCGGCGATCCGCCAATATCAGCAGAGCAGGGCGTGAGAGAACAAGGGGCGAGCCAGAGGTTCCCCAATGCCCTGTTCAATGCCAGGGCGGCGATCCGCCAGTATCAGCAGAGCAAGGCGTGAGGGAGCAGAGCAAGGGCGAGCCAGAGGTTCCCCAATGCCCTGTTCAATGCCAGGGCGGCGATCCGCCAGTATCAGCAGAGCAGGGCGTGAGAGAACAAGGGGCGAGCCAGAGGTTCCCCAATGCCCTGTTCAATGCCAGGGTGACGATTCGCCAGTATCAGCAGGGCAGGGGGTGAGAGAGAAAGAGGAGAGCCATAGGCTCCCCCTTGACGGTGCTCAGAAGAGTTCCGGGATCACCCTGAACGGGTGCTCCGAGGCCTTGACCTTGCCAATCTTGCGCTTGGGCAGCTTGACTGGTTCTGCCGGCAGCTCCTCGTAGGGGATGTGGCTCAGCAGGTGGGAGATGATGTTGAGCCGCACCCGCTTCTTGTCCTCGGAGCGGGCCAGGAACCAGGGGGCCCAGGCGGTGTCGGTGGCGGTGAACATGGCATCCCGCGCCTTGGTATAGTCATCCCAGCGATCGAAGGACTTGATGTCCATGGGGGAGAGCTTCCAGATCTTGCGCCCATCGTCGATGCGATCCCGCAGCCGTCGCTCCTGCTCCTCTGGGGTCACCTCCAGCCAGTACTTCAGCAATATGATGCCAGAGTCGACCATGGCCTGTTCCACCATGGGGGCCCCTGCCAGGAATTTGTCGCTCGCCTCCTGGCTGCAAAAGCCCATGACGCGCTCCACCCCGGCCCTGTTGTACCAGCTGCGATCGAAGATGACGATCTCGCCCGCCGCCGGCAGGTGCGGAATGTAGCGCTGGAAATAGAGCTGGCTCTTCTCCCGCTCTGTGGGGGCCGGCAGCGCTATGACCCTGAATACCCGGGGGCTGACCCGCTCGGTGATTGCCTTGATGGTGCCCCCCTTGCCGGCGCCGTCGCGCCCCTCGAACACGATGCAGACCTTGAGCCCCTTGTGCACCACCCACTGCTGCAGCTTCACCAGCTCCACGTGCAGGCGACGCAGCTCCTTCTCGTACGCCTTGTTGCCAAGGGGTTTGGGCTCGGCGACCGGTACCGGCTGTTCTGCTTTGGATTTTTTCTTGCTAGCCATGATGTCCTTCTTTTTTCTCAAACGGATGAGGAGTGGCCGTCATCCCGGACGGCGCACTTCAAGCGTAGATGACGGCGCGCCGCCACCGGGCGCGGCAAGCACCGGGGATGTTCGGCATCAGGTCCAGGGGACTGATCCTGGTCGAAAGGCATGGCGAGAGGCAGTAAACCGCCGCCAGGAAGGCTCTGTTTTTATGTGATTTTTGGCATATGCCCCTGGTGAGATTGAGTCGTAGCGGGCTGGTCAGCACCATCTATCTTCGACTGCAACTTGTCTGCTAGTATCGACTCCGTCGCCTTTTGTCGCAGGCCGTCATTCCTAATAAATATGTCATTTAAATACAAGTGGATAGGGAGATCTACATGGCCTCAAAAATAGGCGTTAAACAGTCATTGCAACTTGTCGAGCGCCTTGCTGATGGCTCAATGCGGCAAATTCCTCTCAGCGAGGTTGCCGTCATCCCGGCTCAACCTGGCGCCAAGTACGCGCTAATCGATGTTTCGACGGGCAAGTCCCCTGAGGGGTTGTTCGTCAAGCGCAAGGGCAGCTCGTTGATTGTCGAGTCGGAGGACGATGGCGCTCTGGTCGAGATCACCGAATTTTATGATGAGCCAGAGACTGCGTTTATTCCCCAGGCCGAGCTGGATGGCTCGACCCTGGTTGGCGCATCGGTGACGAATGACAGCCCGGTGATAGAGACCACTGCCAATGGCGATCAAATCGTCTGGCGGGGGAGCTCTGACAGTGATCTCTTCACTCCCATGACTGCCGGGCTGGGGGCGCTTGGTCTTGGTGGTATTGCTCTGGCTGCAGGCAGTGGTGGTGGAGGTGATGGCGATGGCGGCTCTGAGATCAGCGTCGTCAACAAGGTTGCCGGGACCATAGTGGGCGGCCCGGTTGTCGCGGGTAATGATCTGCGTGTCGAGGTTTACCAGGCTGACGGTGTCACTCTGCTGGGGGAGGCGCAGGTTAATCCAGATGGCACCTTCTCAATCGCGGTTGGCAGTTACCTTGGGGTGGTCATCGCCCGAGTCGTTAACACTGGCTCCAGCGCAGATTATCTGGATGAAGCGACCCAGGCTGGCAAAGACCTTAACGCGGAACTGTTCGCGATGGAGGTGGTGACGCAGCCTAATTCCACAGTCACCGTCAATCTTAACGTTCTCAGTACCCTGGCTTATCACAAGGTTCAAGATGCGACAGAAGGTGGTGTGCCCGCTGCATCTACGGTGGACGACATCAACGATGCCGTTGCCGATCTATTCGGCCTGCCGAATTTGCATGGCACCACTGTAGTGCCAACCAACGGCGGCAGCTTTGACAGCAACAACGGCCTCAGTGCAGGCGAAATATACGGAGCCGTACTGGCGGCGCTCTCAGGCGCTGATACCCAGAATGGCGGAAATAGCCAGCAAACCATCGCTGATCTTCTGGCTGGGTTGCAGGTCAACAACGGCAAGGCAACCCTGACAGAAAGTGTGCAGGGCATTGTCGTGCAAGGCGGGGAGTATACATCAGCGCAAACGGGCCAGGATTTAACGGGCGCCATTGCCGTGGTGGTCGATACCTATGCGCCGAAATTCGTGTCTGGCGCGACAGCCGGTGCTATCAAGGAAAATAGCGGTGCTTTGCAGAGCGTTTACACAGCAGCGGCGAGTGACGCAGGGATTGTCACCTATAGCCTCAAGGTGGCGGGTGATCATGGCGCCTTCACCATTGACGCGGCCACGGGGGCGGTCACCCTGATCGGCAACCCGGATCACGAGAGCAAGGCTAGCTACAGTTTTACCGTGGTGGCCACGGATGCCGCTGGCAACGCCAGCGAGCAGGCAGTCACACTCAATATCAATGACTTGGACGAAGTGGCACCGACCATCACTTCAGGGGCCACCGCCACCGCCATCGGCGAAAACAACGGTGCCGGGCAGGTTGTGTATACCGTCACCAGCACCGACAGCGCCGATGCGTCGATCGGCAGCACCAGCTACAGCCTGAAGGCGGGGGCGGACGCGGCGCTGCTTAGAATCAACGCCAGCACCGGGGCGGTGACCCTGATTGGCAACCCGGATCATGAAACCAAGGCGAGCTACAGCTTTACCGTGGTGGCCACCGATGCCGCCGGCAATGCCAGCGAGCAGGCAGTCACACTCAACATCAATGACCTGGACGAAGTCGCGCCGACCATCACCTCGGCGGCCACCGCCAGCGCCATCGATGAAAACAGTAGTGCCGGGCAGGTGGTCTACACCGTCACCAGCACCGACAACGGCGATGTCTCGAGCGGCAGCACCAGCTACAGCCTGAAGGCGGGGGCGGATGCGGCACTGTTCAGCATCGATGCGGCCACCGGGACGGTGACTCTGATTGGCAACCCGGATCACGAGAGCAAGGCGAGCTACAGCTTTACCGTGGTGGCCACCGATGCCGACGGCAACGCCAGCGAGCAGGCGGTCACGCTCAATATCAATGACCTGGACGACTTGGCGCCGACCATCACCTCAGGGGCCACCGCCAGCGCCATCAATGAAAACAGCGGCGCCGGGCAGCTGGTCTACACCGTCACCAGCACCGACGGCGCCGATGTGTCGAGCGGCAGCACCAGCTACAGCCTGAAGGCGGGGGCGGACGCGGCACTGCTTAGCATCGATGCAGCCACCGGGGCGGTGACTCTCACCGGCAACCCGGATCACGAGAGCAAGTCCAGCTACAGCTTTACCGTGGTGGCCACCGATGCCGCCGGCAACGCCAGCGAGCAGGTTGTCACCCTGGACGTCAATGATCTGGACGAAGTGGCACCGACCATCACTTCAGGGGTCACCGCCAGCGCCATCGATGAAAACAGCGGCGCCGGGCAGGTGGTCTACACCGTCACCAGCACCGACAACGGCGATGTCTCGACCGGCAATACCAGCTACAGCCTGAAGGCGGGGGCGGATGCGGCGCTGTTCAGCATCGATGCGGCCACCGGGGCGGTCACCCTGATTGGCAACCCGGATCACGAGAGCAAGGCGAGCTACAGCTTTACCGTGGTGGCCACCGATGCCGCCGGCAATGCCAGCGAGCAGACTGTCACCTTCAACATCAATGACCTGGACGAAGTCGCGCCGACCATCACCTCGGCGGCCACCGCCAGCACCATCGGCGAAAACAGCGGTGCCGGGCAGGTGGTCTACACCGTCACCAGTAGCGACGGCGGCGACGTCTCGAGCGGCAGCACCAGCTACAGCCTGAAGGCGGGTGCGGATGCGGCACTGTTCAGCATCGATGCGGCCACCGGGGCGGTGACTCTGATTGGCAACCCGGATCACGAGAGCAAGGCGAGCTACAGCTTTACCGTGGTGGCCACCGATGCCGCCGGCAACGCCAGCGAGCAGGTGGTCACGCTCAATATCAATGACCTGGACGACCTGGCGCCGACCATCACCTCAGGGGCGACCGCCAGCGCCATCGACGAAAACAGCGGTGCCGGGCAGCTGGTCTATACCGTCACCAGCACCGACGGCGGCGATGTCTCGAGCGGCAGCACCAGCTACAGCCTGAAGGCGGGTGCGGACGCAGCACTGCTTAGCATCGATGCGGCCACCGGGGCGGTGACTCTCACTGGCAACCCGGATCACGAGAGCAAGTCCAGCTACAGCTTTACCGTGGTAGCCACAGATGCCGCTGGCAATGCCAGCGAGCAGGTTGTCACCCTGGACGTCAATGATCTGGACGAAGTGGCACCGACCATCACTTCAGGGGTCACCGCCAGCGCCATCGATGAAAACAGCGGCGCCGGGCAGGTTGTCTACACCGTCACCAGCACCGACAACGGCGATGTCTCGACCGGCAATACCAGCTACAGCCTGAAGGCGGGGGCTGATGCGGCGCTGTTTAGCCTCAATGCCAGCACCGGGGCGGTGACCCTGATTGGCAACCCGGATCACGAGAGCAAGGCGAGCTACAGCTTTACCGTGGTGGCCACCGATGCCGCCGGCAATGCCAGCGAGCAGACTGTCACCCTGAACATCAATGACTTGGACGAAGTCGTGCCGACCATCACCTCGGCGGCCACGGCCAGCACCATCGATGAAAACAGTGGTGCCGGGCAACTGGTCTACACCGTCACCAGCACCGACAACGGCGATGTCTCGACTGGCAGCACCAGCTACAGCCTGAAGGCGGGCGCGGATACGGCGCTGTTTAGCATCGATGCGGCCACGGGAGCTGTCACCCTGATTGGCAACCCGGATCATGAAACCAAGGCGAGCTACAGCTTTACCGTGGTGGCCACCGATGCCGCCGGCAATGCCAGCGAGCAGACCGTCACACTCAATATCAATGACCTGGACGAAGTCGCGCCGACCATCACCTCGGCGGCCACGGCCAGCGCCATCGACGAGAACAGCGGTGCCGGGCAACTGGTCTACACCGTCACCAGCACCGACAACGGCGATGTCTCGACCGGCAGCACCAGCTACAGCCTGAAGGCGGGGGCGGACGCGGCGCTGTTTAGCATCAACGCCAGCACCGGGGCGGTCACCCTGATTGGCAACCCGGATCACGAGAGCAAGGCGAGCTACAGCTTTACCGTGGTGGCCACCGATACCGCTGGCAATGCCAGCGAGCAGGTTGTCACCCTGGACGTCAATGATCTGGACGAAGTGGCACCGACCATCACTTCAGGCGCGACCGCCAGCGCCATCGATGAAAACAGCGGTGCCGGGCAACTGGTCTATACCGTCACCAGCACCGACGGTAGTGATGTGTCGAGCGGCAATACCAGCTACAGCCTGAAGGCGGGAGCGGATGCGGCGCTGTTCAGCATCAACGCCAGCACCGGGGCGGTGACTCTCACTGGCAACCCGGATCACGAGAGCAAGGCGAGCTACAGCTTTACCGTGGTGGCCACCGATGCCGCCGGCAACGCCAGCGAGCAGGTTGTCACACTCAATATCAATGATCTGGATGATCTGGCCCCGGTCATCACCTCTGGGGCGACCGCCAGCACCATCAACGAAAACAGCGGTGCCGGGCAATTGGTCTATACCGTTACCAGTACCGACGGCGGCGATGTCTCGAGCGGCAGCACCAGCTACAGCCTGAAGGCGGGGGCGGATGCGGCGCTGTTCAGCCTCAACGCCAGCACCGGGGCGGTGACCCTGATTGGCAACCCGGATCACGAGAGCAAGGCGAGCTACAGCTTTACCGTGGTGGCCACCGATACCGCCGGCAATGCCAGCGAGCAGGTTGTCACCCTGGACGTCAATGATCTGGACGAAGTGGCACCGACCATCACTTCAGGCGCGACCGCCAGCGCCATCGATGAAAACAGCGGTGCCGGGCAGGTGGTCTACACCGTCACCAGCACCGACGGCGGCGATGTCTCGAGCGGCAGCACCAGCTACAGCCTGAAGGCGGGGGCGGATGCGGCACTGTTCAGCATCGACGCGGCCACCGGGGCGGTGACTCTCACCGGCAACCCGGATCATGAAACCAAGGCGATCTACAGCTTTACCGTGGTGGCCACCGATGCCGCCGGCAATGCCTGCGAGCAAACTGTCACGCTCGATATCAATAACCTGGACGAAGTGGCCCCGACCATCACCTCGGCGGCGACGGCCAGCGCCATCGATGAAAACAGTGGTGCTGGGCAACTGGTCTATACCGTCGCCAGCACCGACGGCGGCGATGTGTCGAGCGGCAGCACCAGCTACAGCCTGAAGGCGGGAGCGGACGCAGCGTTGTTCAGCATCGATGCGGCCACCGGCGCGGTGACCCTTACCGCTAACCCGGATTACGAAACCAAGCCCAGCTACAGCTTTACCGTGGTGGCCACCGATGCCGCCGGCCATGCCAGCGAGCAGCTGGTTACCCTGGTGATCAATGACCTGATCGATGAAGCCGCTCCGACCGTCAGCAGTGTTGCCATCAGCGGTGCGAATGGTGTTCAGAACAACGCCCTCAATGCCGGTGACGTGGTCAACGTCACGGTGACCATGGGTGAAACTACCCTGGTCGACACCACGGGTGGTACCCCGCGTGTGGCGCTGAATATTGGTGGCAGCACGGTTTATGCGGATTATGTCTCGGGCTCAGGCACCGCATCGCTGGTATTCCAATACACGGTGCTGGCTGGCCAGACCGATGCCAATGGCATCAGCCTTGATGCCAATGCGCTGCAGGCGAACGGCGGAACGCTGCGCGATGCTGCGGGCAATGCGGCCGCTCTGGGTCATGGCGCAGTGGCCGATAACGTCAGCTACCTGGTGGATACCACGGCTCCCATTGTCAACAGTGTGGGCATCACCAGTGCCAGCGGTGTGCAGAACAACATCCTGAATGCCGGTGACGTGGTCAGCGTTACCGTGGCCATGAACGACGCGACGGTGGTCAATACCGCCGGCGGTACGCCGCGCCTGGCGCTGAATATCGGTGGCAGCACGGTTTACGCAAATTACGTTTCGGGCTCAGGCACTGCCGCGCTGGTATTCCAATACACTGTGTTGCCCGGTCAGACCGATGCCAATGGCATCAGCATCGCCGCCGGCGCACTTGCGGCCAACGGCGGTACGTTGCGCGATGCCGCGGGTAACGACGCGAACCTGAGCCACACCCTGGTGGCCGACAACGCCAGCTTCCTGGTCGATACCACGGTCCCTGTGGTGAGCGGGGTTAGCAGCTCAACGGCGGCGGGTACCTACGGTGTGGGGAGTGTGATCAGCATCCAGGTCAGTTTCAGCGAAGCGGTCACAGTCACCGGCATGCCGCAACTGACCCTGGAAACCGGCACCACGGATCGGACTATCAATTACGTCAGTGGTTCAGGCTCCAACACCCTGACCTTCAACTACACGGTTCAGGCGGGGGACACCAGCGCCGATCTGGATTACCTGAGCTCAGGGGCTCTCGGCCTCAATGGCGGCACCATCCGCGACGCCGCTGGCAATCTTGCCGCGCTGACGCTGCCTGCCTCAGGCACAGCGGGTTCGCTCGGGGCGAACGAAGCCATCGTGATCGATACCTCGGGACCCGTGGTCAATAACAGCATTGTGGTATTTGACATGGTACAGGGGGTCAGTTCCGACCATAGCAGCCGCACTTTCGATGCAAATACCAGCTACACCATCTATATCAAGGTCCACAGCAACACGAGTATGTTGAGTACAGCCGGTACGGGTCCAGGCACCTGGGGTACGTGGTCCGGCGCCAATACTCTGGGTCCTGACGACAAGATCGTCCTGGTCGGTACTGGCGCCCCTGTCGTGGGTGTATCTGGACGCGGCGTGAGTGCCCTTCTCCGTAGCGGTACCAACAACCTTGCTTGGTTTAGTTCGCTGACGGTTGTCCAGCTTCAGCGAGATGGCGACTTGATGCGGTATGGGTTTAATGCCGTTGATCTTTGGAACGGTAGTTGGGCCGCTGCAGCCTCCCAAAATCCAAACGTTGAACAATTGGGTTGGAGTCGATTGGGGGAGGTATACCTTCATCAGATGCCAGCGAACATAATGACGTCGCAAGGTCTGGTATAACCCGCAGAGAAATGAGTTCTCTTGTTCTGTTACTCCGCCTGGTCAGGTTGCGGCAATGCGAGTCGCTGCGCGAGTCTAACCTGGCCCTTCTCTTCTTCACCCTGATCGCCCCTCACGGAGGGGCGATCTAGCCTCAGGATCCCGCTGTTCCTATGAGCTCTCTGCCCTTACTGCGCCGCCTGGCCCTGCAACAACAATTTGTGCTGTTGCAGGAGGCCTGCGGTGTCCCACAAAGCCCCGCCGAACAGGTGCTGCTGGCACTGGCGTGCGCCCAGCTTGGCGAGTCGGATGCCGCCCGCCACGCGTTGGCAGGGCTGGATCTTACGGTTCTTGACGTCGATGGGCGTGTCGACCTGGCTGCCGTCCAACTGCTGCTGGGAGAACTCGAGGTGGCGCAGGCACTGCTCGAGGCAACCCGGCTTGAGGCACCCGAGCACGGGCTCTTGCTGGCGCGGCTGGCGACCTGTCTGCTCAGGCGCCAGCAGACGGCGGTGGCGCGGCCACTGTATGAACGCAGCCTTGCCCTTGCGCCCAATATCTTGATCTATCAGCAACTGCTGCGCCTGTATTTGCAGGAAGGGGCCATAGAAGAGGGTGAACGGCTGCTGACGCAGGCCGAGGCCTTCTGGGTAGGCGAACGGGAGCAATGGCCCGAGCCGCAGGCCACATGGCATGGTCAGCAACTGCGAGGTCTGCGTCTGGAACTGTGGCTGGCGGCGGAGCAATATGTCGCCGCCGATGCCTGGCTTGACGAGCAGCACATCTTGCTGGACGAAGAGGATTATTGCGGTCTGCTCAGGGGGTACGCCCAGCGGCTGGCCGAGCGAGGTCGTCATGCTCAGGCCGAGGATGCCCTGTGCCGGGGAGGAAGACATTATCCCGAGCATCTTGGCTTGCATCAGCATCGCGCCGAGCTGGCTGAGCTGCAAGGACGCACATCCCAGGCCATCGCCTTGCTGCGCCGTGCCATCCATCTGGCTGGCCAGAAGCAACAGCCCGCGCTGGCATTGCGCCTCAAGCTGGTGGCTGTCGCCACTCAGGGGCATACGGCACTGGCCGGAGAGGTGGCCACTCAGGTCCTCGAAGAGGTGCAGGCGCTGCCACCGTCGGGCAGTATCGAGGGGTGGCAGCAACCCCACTGGCTAGTTGAGGCACAGGTGGCGCTGGCCGGGGTTGAGGCGCAGGAGCAGCTATATGCCGAGGCCGAGGCGCGCTACCGGCAAGTGTTGCAAGCGCACCCACAATGGGTGCCGGCCTTGCAGGGACTGGGCTCGCTGTACCTGCAATTGGGGCGTATTGACGAGGCGGTGGCGCTGTTTGAACGGGTCAAGGTGCTCGACCCGGTGCGCGGTCATAGTGCGCTTATCAATGCGCGGCGGTTCCCAGAGGATGATGCGACCCTGCACCACCTGGAGATGCTGGCTCGCCGCCCTGGTCCCGAGGGGCTGGTGAAACCCGGTCTGCTGCTGCAATTGGCCGCCGCCTGGGAAAAGCGCAAGAACTACACCAGGGCCTTTGCCCTGGCGGACGAGGCGAATGGGGCCAGCCGCGCCTTGCTCGGCTATGACCCAGTGGCGCACCGGCAAGCTTGCGCGCGCATCCGTCATGCCTTCAGCCGCTCACTCTATGAGCATCGCCGTGGTATTGGCAATGATTCGACACTGCCGGTGTTCGTGCTGGGCATGCCGCGCTCCGGCACCACCCTGATAGAGCAGATGCTGGCCGGCCACAGCCAGATCCACGGCGCCGGCGAGCTGGGGCTCATCCCCGGCGTGATTGCCGGACTGGAGCGGTGGGAGCGTCACGTCGGTTCGGGTAGACATTATCCCGACTGTGTGGACGACCTGGATGCCAAGGTGATAGCCGGCATCACGGGCAATCTCCTCAAGGAGCTGCAGGAATACGCCCCTGGGGCGCTGCATGTGGTGGACAAGCTGCCCCACAACTTCGAGAACATCGGCCTCATCAAGCTGCTGTTCCCCCATGCACGGATCATCTCGGTGCGGCGCGACCCCCGTGATATCGCCATCTCCAACTATTTTACCGACTACGCGGCCAAGCACGGCGGCATGGGCTTTGCCTACGACCTGACCTGGATCGGCGAGCAGCTCGCCGACCATAACTTGTTGATGCACCACTGGAACCAGCTCTTTCCCGGCGAGATCCTGGAGGTGCGCTACGAGGATGTGCTGGCGGATCCCGAGCGCGAGGCGCGGCGCATGCTGGATTACGTCGGGGTGGCCTGGGAGCCCCAGATACTCAATTTCAGCGAGCTGCAACGGCCGGTGAAGACCGCCAGCGTCTGGCAGGTTCGCCAGCCGCTGTACAAGAGTTCCATGGCCAGATGGGCGCGTTACGAGGCCCATCTTGCCCCCCTGATCCGCGGCACCAATGCCCGCATCCAATGGCAGCCGATCACCGACATGGTGACGCTGCCCGTGCCCGGTCTGCTGGGGGAGGCTGTGGCGCTTTACCGCGAAGAGAAGCTGGATGACGCCGAATATCACGGCAAGCAGTTGCTGCACCATCTGCCGGAGCATGCTGCCGCCACCTTCATGGTGGGGCTTGTCTATGTGCGCAAGGGCCACCTGGACGAGGGTATTGCCCTGATGCGCAAGGCCCATGAGCTGTGCCCCTGGCAGGGTCAATGGCGCGATGATCTGGCGCGGGCATATGGGCTGTCCGGCGAGCCGGAGAAGGCGGCACTGCTGATGGGCAAGGCGGCGCATCTTGCACCCTCTGCCTTGCCCTACAACGAACAGGAAATCGACGGAGAGTTTTCATGGTAACAACCTTGCCGCGTCTGGGACGGCAGGGCCTGCTGGTCCTGAGTCTGGCCGCGCTGGCCCTGCCCCTGAGTGCGCAGCAGGCCGATGGCTTGCAGGCGGCGTTGCAGGCGGCCCTCAGCCTGCACCCTGCCGTGAGTGGCAAACAGGCGCAGATCGAGGCGCGGGAATATTCGGCCGATGCCGCGCGCAGCCAGCGTTATCCCAGCCTGACCGCCCAGGTTCAGCAGTATTCAGAATCCAGTCGGGATGCCACCACAGGGGAGGATCTCTCCACGCCGGTGACACTGCGCGCGCGCCAACCGCTGTGGGCATTCGGGCGCATCGATAACAGCATTGCGTTTGCCGATGCCGACACTGATGTCGAGCGTGTCGACTTGTTGCGAGTACGGCGCCAGTTGCTGGAGCAGACCGCCGTTGCCTACTCCAATGTCCTTGGCAGCCGTCAGCGTCTGCAGGTGGTCGAGACCAGTCTGGCGGCTCACCAGTCGCTGTTCGAGCAGATCAGCCGCCGAGAGCAGGGCCAACTGGCGTCGGCGGCGGATGTGCGCCTGGCGGCCACCCGCCTCGCGCAAGCCAGGGCTAGGGTGGAGCGATACGAAGGGGAGCTGGCCATTGCGAGAAGCGATCTGTTGGCCCTGACCCAGGCGCCCTTGCCGGCCCTGCAGCCGGTGGCATCCGATCTATTGCAGGTCAGCGAGGGCGAGGCATTGCGCCAGGCCGCCCTGAATGGCAGCGCCGAAGTGCGTTACAAGAAACAGGAGATCGAACGGGCCAGGGCGAGCGTGGATCAGGTCAGGACCGCCTCCATGCCCACGCTCTACCTGCAAGCGGAGCAGGACTATGACCAGCCGTCCTACCGCGATGAGACCCGGGTCAGCCTGGTGCTGGAAGGCACGCTGGAGGGCATGGGCTTTGCGACCCATGGCCGGACAGACGCTGCTGTGGCGCAGCAGAGTGCGGCCGAAGAGGACCTGGCCTACGCCGTCAGCGAGCTTGAGCGCAGTGTGCGTCGCCTGCAACGCAGCCGTGAGTTGCAGACCGGGCTTATCCGGGTGCAGAGCGAGTCACTGGCGGAGCTGGGGGCGGTGCTGGGGTCTTATCAGCGCCAATATGTGGCAGGTACCAAGAGCTGGCTCGATGTGCTGAATATCCAGCGCGAATTCAGCGAACAACAATTGCAGCTGGTGCAGGCAAAGAGCGACTGGGAGATCTTCTCCTTGCAATTGGCTGCGCTGACGGGGGGGCTTGATCCCCTGGTGACCTTGAACGGTGAGGAGTTCCAACCCCATGGATAGGCAAACCGCCGAGCAGGCGCCACAGAGCATGGCCCCTGCGTTGGTAAAACAGTTGTTGGTGTCCTTGCAGATCCCTTGCGACAGCCAAGCGTTGCAGCAGGCATGTGCTCAAACAGCGCATTCAGCCGCCGCCCTCGGGCCCGCACAGTGGCTGAGGCAGCTACTGATCCAGGCCGGATTGAAGAATCTCACGCCCGTGCAACTGCCCTGGCGTCGCCTCGACCAGCGCCGCTTGCCAGCGTTGGTCTGGACGGGGGGCGAGTGGTTGTTGGCCGAGCGTGATGCAGTCGGCCGCCTGACCTTGATCAACGCCGCCGGGGAGCACCGTGGCGTTGATGATGCCGAGCTGCAGGATGCCCTGGTGGTCTGGCTGCGGGCGCCGACCCGCAGAAGCACAGAGGCCGACAGCGTATTGTCTGGCAACTTGGCGACGCGCCTGGTCTGGCGTGAACTGTTTCGTGAGCGTGGCTGGCTGTGGAAAGTCATGGTGGCCACAGTGCTGGTGAATCTGCTGGCGGTCGGCACCTCCATTTTCGCCATGCAGGTCTACGACCGTGTGGTACCCACACTGGCCTATTCGACCCTGACCACCCTGGTGACCGGCATGATGTTGATCATCCTGCTGGACTGGTTGCTGAAGATCACCCGGGCCAGGATCCTGGACAGTCTCTCCTGCGCGGTCGACAAGCGTGTTTCACAACAGGTCTTTGAGCATGTGCTGCATCTGCGCCTGGATCAGCAGCCGCGCAGCCTGGGTACCCTGGCGGCCCAGGTGGGCGGGCTGGATGCGGTAAGGCAGTTCTTCAGTGCCGGCGTGGTGTTCGCGCTGGTGGATCTGCCCTTTGCTGCCCTGTTTCTGGCGTTCATCGCCATCATCGGCGGCGCGGTGGGCTGGGTGTATACCCTGTTGCTGCCAGTGGCCTTGCTGCTGGGCTATGTCAGCCAGTGGCGCCTTCGTGCCTTGCTGGCGCAGCAGATGCTGCGCAGCAACGAGCGCCAGGGGCTGCTGGTAGACACGATCCGGGGCGCAGAGACGATTCGCGCCAACAATGCCGGCTGGCATTTTGCACAGGAGTGGCAAAACGTGACGGCGAGCATCGATGGCTACAACATCCAGCAAAAGGCTGTCAGCAGTTTGTCCAGCGTGAGCACCAGCAGCCTGTCGACCCTGGCCTATGTGGCCGCCGTGGTTGTCGGGGTGTGGCAGATCGAGGCTGGCCTCCTGACGATGGGGGGGATGATCGCGTGCAGCATCCTGGGTGGACGGGTGATCGCCCCCATCGCCCAGAGTGTCCAGTATCTCGCCCAGTGGCAGCAAGTCAGGCAGGCATTGCAGATGGTGCATCAGGTCTTGTCCCTGTCGCGGGATCGGCGCCCGGAGCAGCAACTGTTGCTGCCGGACGAACTCCCCAAAGAGGTTGCCCTGGAGCGCGTGCGTTTCGCTTACCCCGAATCGCCCATCTGTCAGCTCGACATCGAGCGCCTGCAGTTCAAGTCCGGTGAGCGGGTATTGCTGGTGGGGCCGATTGGGTGTGGCAAGTCGACGCTGCTGAAAATGCTTGCTGGGCTCTATTGCCCCGGCGAGGGACGTATCCGCCTGGGAGACGCCGATCTGTGGGAAATCGATCCCCAGTTGGTGGCCAGCCAGGTGGGTTATCTGCCGCAGGCCGTGCAACTGTTCAAGGGGACGCTGCGCAGCAACCTGGCCTTGACCGGCGTGACCAGCGACTCTCGCCTGCTGCAGATCACCCGCGAGCTCGGCATCGACGGCATTGCGGCATCCAGCCCCCAGGGCATGGATCTCGCCATCAGCGAGGGGGGAGAGGGGTTGTCTGGCGGCCAGAGGCAGCTGGTCGCCCTAGCACGGGTGCTGATCAATCAGCCAAGGGTGTGGCTGCTGGACGAGCCTACGGCGGCCCTCGACAACGAATCCGAACAGCGCGTCTGGGCGGCCCTGCAAGAGGCGGTGCAACCCGAGGATATCTTGATCGTTGCGACCCACAGGCCCATGGCGGCCGCTCGACTGGCAACGCGGGTCATCGTCATGCAGCAGGGGCAGGTAGTAAAAGACGGCACGCCGGACCGGGTGCTGACACAGATGCTCGCCCGTCCGGTGGCATCCTCACAGATTGGCAAAGGAGGAAGGCTCGATGTGGTCTGATCGTTTCTCTCAAGACGATGACGCTCGTACCCAGGCGCGGATCAGCAAGTTGCAGAACTCTCATCGGGGCCGCCAGGGCTGGTTGTTGATGGCCGCACTCGTGACGGTGGCCACCTTTGCCGTATGGGCCTCATGGTTTCGCGTAGACGAAGTTGCACGCGCCACCGGGGAGGTCATTGCCAGCAGCCGGGTACAGATCATCCAGTCGGTGGATGGTGGCGTACTGGAACAATTGCTGGTCAAGGAGGGGGACAGGGTGGCCCCCGGTCAGTTGCTCGCCCGTCTGGAACAGACGAGGGTGGGGGCATCGGTCGGAGAAGTGGAGGCTCGCCTGTTTGCGCTTGAGGCCAGGGCAACCCGGTTGCGGGCGGAAGTCATCGGTGAACAGCGACTCACCTTCTCACCTGACCTGCTGGCGCGTTCTCCCGAGACGGCCCGTGTCGAGGAGGCGTTGTTCAAGCAGCGTCAGACCGGCCTCAGGGAAGAGTTAAGAACCATGCGGGTGGCGGTGTCACTGGCCCAGAAGGAGTTGCGTCTGGTGGAGCAGCTTTATGCTGACGGCGATGCCAGCGGCTCCGAGCTGCTGCGGGTGCAGCGTGGACTCAACGAGGCCGAGGCCCGGCTGGTGAACCGGCGCAACCAGTTTCTTGAGGAGGCCAGGCTGGAGCTGGCCAAGGCGGAGGATGACATAGCACAGGGCACGCAGACCCTGACCCTGCGCAAGCAAGAGCAGCAAGACAGCATGTTTACCGCCATGGTGCCTGGCATCGTCAAGAACATCCGGGTCACCACAGTGGGTGGTGTGCTCAGGGCCGGGGAGGAGCTGATGCAGATCATCCCGGTCGACGACGATCTGATGATCGAGGCCAAGGTGAGCACCGCGGACATTGCCCGTGTGGTGCCGGGTCTGGAAGCGACAATCCGTTTCGACACCTTTGACTACACCATCTTTGGCGGCGTGAAAGGGGAGGTGGCCTATGTCAGTGCTGACAGCCTCAAGGAAGAGACCAGTCGCGGCATGGATATCTATTATCGCGTGCGGATCAAGCCTGCCAGCTACCCCGTGACCTCCACGACGGGCAGGGTGATCGACGTGCTGCCGGGGATGACGGCCCAGGTGGATATCCGCACCGGTGATCGCACCCTGATGGACTATCTGCTCAAGCCCCTGCGCAAGACCCTGAGCGAGTCATTCGGGGAGCGCTAGATGGGCTTGATGGGGACGTGACCTCGTCCCCGAGCTTGCTCCCTTCGTGATCTTGCCGACATGAGCACGACCAGGGCCGTCCCGTGGCGACAGGTTGTTGTTCCCCCAGGACCCGCCATCTTGCACCTGTGATGAGAGGGGGGATGGCGCAGAAACGCACAAGGGGTTGGCATCTTGCGATACCAACCCCTTGTTTTATATGGCGTTCCCGACTGGAGTCGAACTAGTGGCCTGTCCCTTAGGAGACGAGTTTGGTAGCGTTTCATAAGGTTTTATCAGGTTCCTGTAAACAAATTAAGTTATTGTAATTAAAGTGTATTTTTTGATTTTTTCGTTTCTGGTAGTGTCATGAAGTCTCACCGGATATCATGTTTGCTGTGGTACCCCATGTGGTACCCCAATAGCAGGCTGGAGCGTGATATGGCGAGAAAACCGGTAACCCAGGATCGTGAGATCCCCTCACTGGCTCTTCAAGGGGAGGCTTCGATTACTCGCTATGCGGTGAAGTCCCCTCATGGGGGCGGGCTGGCTATTGAGGTCAGGGCTGGAAAGAGTAAGCGATTCGTCTATCGCTATCGGATTGCTGGGGCTCAAGCGGCAGTCATTCTGGGCAATTATCCAGCATTGTCGTTGGCCCGAGCGAGAAGTGAGCATGCAGAATTGGTCTCCCTGGTTAAGAAGGGGATCGATCCACGCAAGCATGTCGCCAGTGAAAAAACAAAAAATGAAACGGCTTTGACGATGGACGATCTGCTTGGTCGCTGGCTTGAAGCTCAACAGGTTGCCCAATCGGTAAAGCCTCTGACCCTACAGCGACATCAGGAACGCTGGGATCGTCATCTGAAGAAGACGCTAGGCAATATTCGTCTGATCGATCTCACTCGTGCGCATTTGGCCCAAGCATTGGAGATAACCAGGCGTGCGACAAAGGATGAGACCCGTAAGGGATTGGGAACGTTGAACCAGATGCTCGACTATGCTGTGGTGCATTGTCTGATTGAGGCCAACCCGGCTCGGTTATTGCGACCAAAAGACTTTGGGGCCAGTGCTGGGTCGCCAAGAGAGCGTTGGCTGACTGTGCCGGAATTACGTCGGTTGTGGAAAGCTATTGATGAGGATATGGGAAGCGGCGGTGGTTTAGCTACAGGAGGTCGTGGGGTCTCTCGTCACGCAACTATATCGCTGCCAGCGGCTAATGCCATTAAATTACTGATCCTGACTGGGTGTCGTCGAAGTGAAGTCGCTAATATGCGTCTTTCTCAAATTAAAGATGATGTTTGGACGATACCGGAAACCAAAAATGGTAAATCACACTCAGTGTTTTTATCAAAAAAAGCGATGTCTGTCATTGCCGAACAGTCGAGCTATGTGAGTGGTGATTTTATATTTGAATCCGACCGTCCTAAATCAGGAGAGATTGAACCTATTTTGGTCGATTCTATTACACGAGCACTGCGGCGGTTGATTGCTCGTTCGTTACCGGATATGGAAACCTTTACTGTTCACGATCTAAGACGAAGTGCCGCAACTAATTGGGCGGAAAGGCTGGATGCAGAAGAGCGAGTGATCGAGCTTTGCCTGAATCATCTCCCTCTCAACAAACTTGTCAGGACATATCATCGCTCTCGTCATGATGATAAGAAAAAAATACTCTGGAAAACGTGGGGGGACTTGGTGGAGCTGGAAATAGCTAACGATCCCCAAGAGCATAGAGAGATGGGGAATGTTGTTGAACTTATAAGACGAGTAAAATAAGCGGACTATCGTCCGCTATTTTTTTGCTTGTCGTACTCTTCTCTGATTAGTCGAGTTATGACCTCATTTTTTCTTCGATCTGTCTTTACACAAATACCATCCAACATCTTAATAATATCTTCCGGAAGCACAATGCTTACCGCCTTTTTTCCATTGTTTTTGTCTCGATATGCTTTTTGAGACCAAGCAGATTTCATGTTCTTTAGCAGTAATTGTCTGCTGTCTGGTATCTCATAGAGGAGATCGAATGTGGTGATGATACCATCTTGCAAGTCCGTCGATTGGCCATTATCAAAGTACCATACCGGATCATTATCATCGTAAATATAATGCCATGCCCATGATTGGTTGCTCTTGTCTACCCATTTAACTACGTCCTTCTTTTCACTACAGTGAATCCATTTCTTTTTCATTTCACTGATGATCTTTATTTTAATTTCAGGGGTAGCATCTAATAAATCAAAAAAAGAAATAATACAGTCCTTCTTTGTTTTATTATTTTTGGGTAGTAGTTCAATCATAAATGATTCGTATAGATAGTTGCTGAATGTGAAATTGTTAACATCAGCTTTTATGTTTGTTACGTCATCTTTGTTAATGTCGGTTAAACATGTAATCCCATCTGTTAGTAATGATGATTTAAATATTCTAATGTACGACCATATATAGTTACATAAACGGTTGTTATTGGTATCAATCCAATCAAAGTAGGATTTGTTTATACATTCAATTTTTGCAATGGCGATCAACGGATGTTCAGCGTCGAGCATGGAAATTATGTTGTGTTTGAATGATACTCTATTTGTTATCCTCGTAGGGTCTTTCTGATATTTATCAAGTAGTAAAAGGCCATATTTATTTTGGTTGATATTTACATTGTAAATATTGCAAATGAAATTCAACTCTCTTGCTTGTAGCTTGTTACTCAATGGAGATAACAAATCAATTATTTCTGGCATTTAATAAAACCCTTAAGTGAGGAAATTACTAAGTAAAAACTTGATATTTTTTGGATTGCATTGTGATTATCTACTATCACTTTATGAATGTTTTTCAATTTGTTTTTGTCATTTTTTTGACCTTGATCCTACTTGGCGTAGTGGCCATGCCTATAGCAGATAGGCGATGGTGGTGCGATGTGTACTGCATTCCCCATACCTTCATGCCCTTGGGGTATGTCTGTCTGAAGGGGGGGCATGATGGTTCCTAATAGGACGATATCTTGCTGGTGTATAGCTATTTGAACATGAAGTGATGATACCGAACTGAGGGGATCAGATAAGAGGAAAAGTAGATTGAGGGATAGTTGTCTCACTCTTGTCTCTCAACGCCATCTGGATGAGCGGTCACTTAGTAACTGGTGATGCGCCCTACCCGGCAGTTCTCTGAAAATTTACGTGGGAGCTCTCTTCTATGGATGTAAAGGAGCTCATCATGAAACTACTAAAGCTGAAAGATATCATCGTAATGACATCACTCTCTAAGGCGTCAGTTTATCGTCAGATGAATGCGGGGACGTTCCCCTTACCTATTAGAATCGGGCCGCGATCGGTTTCTTGGATTCTGAGTGAGATAGAAGAATGGATCGAGTCTAAGAAGGCTCTTCGTTAATTGATAAAGTACAAGTCAATAGCAGAGGTGCTGGAAATATTTTTATGAGCATCGAGCGTAACTATAGAGTTGTTTATTGATACGCGATCCACATGGCTAAAGGTCTCAAACGAGGCGCAGGTGTTGGATAGGTAATACTATCCTTATCAATACATGTTCCACTGTGTGCGCAAATGCCAGTCGTGATCATATAGCTCAGCCAAACTCCATTTCATCCAATAGCGTCATCGTGCTTGATATATCAAGCAGCGAAATGCGTTGGCTTACTGGCGCTCAGTATCACCTAGAACCATTTCAAATCACAAGCCTCATGTGTCTGCATGAGGAATCGCATACCTATCTGCCTAGTGGCCTATCTCTCTAATGAGTCAGGCCGTAATTACCGTGTCTCTGTAAATCTGAGGGTAAACCAATGAAATACTATCAATCCAATCATGGGAACCATATCGAAAACTACAGGGAGAGAACCCTGAATGTAATCCAATTAGCGACTAAGGATCATCCGAGAACGCTTGCAATTCGAGTAGATCTGCATGACCCGGCCATACTGGATAATGGTGATACTATTGATTGCTTGTATGACAACTCCCCAAATGTAATAGCAAGGTTCATCAACTCGCTCAAAGCGAAGATCGATGTGTATCAGCAACGTCAACGTGCGAATGGAGTAAGGGTATATCCCAATACCCTCCGATATGCTTGGGTACGTGAGTACAGCCAAACAGGAAAGCGCCATTATCATGTTCTTTTGCTCTTGAACAAGGATGCCTTCTTTCATTTGGGAGACCATGATCTAGACCGACCAACACTACGAAGCATGATCACCACCGCTTGGTGTAGTGCACTGAATCTTTATCCTAATGAGGGGCAGCATCTCGTTCACTATGCAGATAAAGGAGTGTTTGAGCTTACGAGGAAAGATGTTGAGTCAGGGTATTACCCTGGAGGGTTCTTGGATCGGATTGACTATATGGCAAAAGAGAGAAGCAAAGTTTTCGGAGACGGTAATCGTAATTTTGGTTGCAGCACCAAATAGAGTGTTTGAGAGCAGGCCGTTGTTATTAACAAGGGTACGTATTGATAGTCTGGGGTGCTAGCCCCCAAATCTGTTAAGCTAGCTCTTCATTTGTCATCGTATCATTCGGAGTCATCATGGCAGCTTATTCCCCTCCATTCGCCCTGACCCACGCCATGATGAGCCGGGTGGCGGAAATCGCCGAGTTGGTAGGGCAGTGGCGGGCAACCCAAAGTTCTCAAGTGCCGATGCTGCGTCGGGAGAACCGGATCCGCACGATCCAGGTATCCCTGGCCATTGGATTTGACCCCATCGAGCACAATACCCTGAGCCTGGAACAGGTCACTGCGGTGATTGAAGGGAAAGTGGTGCTGGCATTCCCTGTGAGATCTAGGAGGTCCACAATGCCTTTGCGGCCTATTAAGCCATGCCAGACTGGGAGCCCACTTCACTTGTAGGCTTGCTCAGTGCCCATGGGCGATTGATGTACTGGTTGTGTGGTGATGGGGAACTGGCGTAGTAACGGGGGCGAGATTTACCGTGGTGAACAGCTAGTGCATATGGCGCCACCAGCTAACCATTGATCCAGTCTGATGGGGTAACTGTTGTAGTCTTTCACCCCCTTCGCTGACGGTAATGGTCGGATGGGCCGTCCGGGGGGATTAGCAAGCTAACTTCTGTTTGAAAATGTGACATGTGTTTTTATACACCAGTTCAGACCACATAATTTTTATGTATGATGGCGAAACAAAAATAACAGCATGTTCATGCACTTGCTCACCTTCATTGAGCTGAATGAGGAGTGTGCAGGTAGTAAGCAAGGCTTATGCAACAGCTCTCAGCAATGCATTTTTTATTAAAATTCGTAAAGGAATACTGCCATGCCAATTCCAATTATCCTCGGTGCAGCTGCACTGGCTACTGCAGCCTACGGCGCCAAAAAGGGCTATGACGGCTACCAGAAACACTCTGAAGCAGACGATACCGTTAACTCTGCAAAAAGGCGTTACGAGGAAACAAGAACACCGTTTGACATACAGGAAAAGGCCACCAACGAAGTCCTTGATGTATTGGGGCAGGAAGAACTAAAGATCGGACAGCAGTTCAACGAGTTCAAAACACTGGCCGATGACCTTCTGCAAAAGCTCAACAGCGGTCGTCAGGATAAACTTGAGATCAGCATTCCCAAGCACAAACTACAGAAAATTGAGGGTTACAGCTATACAGCCATTGGTGTGTTGGGTGCAGCGGCTGGAGCTGGGGCTGCTGGAGCTGCGGCCGGGTTTGCCATTTATGGCGGAGTCATGGCTCTGGGTGCTGCCTCTACCGGTATAAGTATTTCTGCGTTATCCGGCGTCGCCGCTACCAACGCTACTCTGGCAGCCATTGGCGGTGGGTCTCTTGCCACTGGTGGTTTGGGCATGGCTGGAGGCAGCGCGATCCTCGGTGCAGCCGTGGCTGGTCCAGTGCTAGCTATTGCTGGCTGGGCATACAACAGCCACGGCGAGGAGGCGATTAAGAACGCGAATAAAATAAACAGCCAAGTTGGCAGCGCTATTGCGAAACTTAAAAAGGCTCAGGAACAGCTCAGTAACACCGAAGATTATGCTTTCGAAATTATCGAGGTGATGAAGACTGTTTTCGCCCAGTTTGACCACTACTTCGACATCCTCAAGGCTGTTGCTCGCCAAATTGAAGCAGCTAAGGTGCTCAAACAAGATCCACAAGTGGCGTTGGCTCAATTGAGCGATACCATTATGCGTGCAATTGGCAACGGCTATGCTCTGGCTGCTATTCTCGTTGACCTGATTACCACACCGTTATTCCGGGTTAAGCATGTCAACGGTGAGATCCAGAAAGACGAGAATGGCGTACCGGTGATGGATACGGACGAAGACGGCTCAATGATCCTCAATACAGAGCAGTTGGATGAACAACTCAGTGGCACAAAGACCAGTGCGGCTCGTATAGAGCCAGCATAACTTACTTGCGGGGCCGTTAGGCCCCTTCTTGATATTGTTTAGATAGTCATGGACGCCACTATGCACACCGCCGCGCAAGACTTCCCGTGGGCTGTAGAGCTCGAGAAAACCGTTATCAATAGCTTGGTTACCAGTTTTGGACTGGATTTTTTGTTGTTTAAAGATCAGAAGGGCGGTGATGTAAACACGATCCACAATGTTCGTAATGGCGTGTGGGCTACAACTGATGAACAGCTGCGTTATGAACAACGCGAAGATTACAATAGTGAGCTCTACCATAAGCACGCTAATTACATTGCCACCGGCGAGCGGGATAAAGCCAAGCAATCCGCCGGCACCTTGCATGACCCTTATCGCAATACAATGATGGGCGCGAACGAGCAGCGCAACCTCGACCACGTTATCAGTGCAAATGAAATCCATAACGATCCTGGTCGTGTTCTGGCCGGTCTAAATGGGGTGGAACTGGCTAATCAAAGTAGCAACCTGCAAACCACCCTCGAAACCGTCAATAAATCGAAAAAAGATTCGTCTATCAACCAGTATCTGCAACGGCTACCGGGTCTGATTAATGAGCACGAAACTCAGCTGGCTAAAGACCGAGCCCGCTTGGCTACCCTGCAGCGCGACACACCAGAGCAGCAGCACAAGGCCCGGGAACTGGAAGACACGATCCGTAAAACCGAAATCAAAGTCTCAAAACTCAAGTCGGTGGATCCTGATGCCATGCGTAAACGTGATGCTGAGGCTAGAGCGCCGTATGAGCAACAGATTAACCACACCTACTACACTAGCAGCAAGTTTCTCCACGAAACCGCCAGCGCCGCAGGTAAAGCCGGCTTGGCCATGGGCACCCGACAAATGCTCGGAATGGTCATGGCAGAGGTGTGGTTTGAACTACGCGAACAACTGCCAGCCCTGCTGACCAAGCTCAAAGTTAATTTCAGCTTCGAAACGTTTGTAGACAGCATCACTGCCTCGCTTAAAGGCATCTGGGAACGAGTCAAAGCACGTTTTAACGCCTTCTTGGTTGCATTCAAAGACGGCGTATTTTCAGGCATCCTCGGTAGCCTTACAACCACCGTATTCAACATCCTCGCCACCACCCATGTAATGGCGATTAAGATCATTCGTGAGATCTGGGGTGTATTGGTCAAAGCCATCAAGTTATTGGCCTTCAATCCCGACAAGCTCAACTTCGTTGAATTGTGCCAGGCGGTCACCTCATTGTTGTCAGTCGGAGCAGCTACCACCATAGGCTCCATGGCCTACGCCCAACTGTTGCCAATATGCAGTTTTCCGTTCGGTGCCGAGCTTGCAGCCTTTGCCAGTGCTCTGATAACAGGCACTGTTACCCTCGGACTCAACTATTTTTTGCTGCACAGCAGTGTGGCTCGTAAGCTGTGGGCCTTCGTCGAATCCATGGGGCCACATGCAGGCACGCTTAAACAGTTCCAGGCTATCAATGCAGAACTGGATCGTTATCTGGCCGAGTTGACCCAACTGGAATTCAATCTAGACGTAGAAGAATTGCAGACCTTTACCCTCGAACTGCAAAGCTGTAACGATGAACTGGAGCGTAGTGTGGTGTTGCAGCAACAGGTGCTGGCCCGCGGTATAGAACTGCCGTTCGAGATGGGGAATGCCGCCAGCACCCGTAACTGGCTGGCCTCAAAGCTATGACGTTACCAGCTTTTCCCTGTACTCAATGCGGGCAGTGCTGCCGCAATGTGCATCTGGCGGAGGAAACTCGGTACTTGGATCGGGGGGATGGCACTTGCATACACTACTGTGATGCAAGCAAACAATGTTGGATTTATGAAACCCGGCCAGATATTTGCCGGGTGGAACGGCAATACCGGATGAATTATTCAGGTCTGTATAGCTGGGAAGAGTTTGTAGAGGCGAATGTCAAAGTTTGTCAGTTGCTGCAGAGTGTAGTGATAAAATAAAAATGGACTCAGTATGAGTGCAGCAGATTACGTTTATCTCTTTGCTGGATTATCACCATCGGCGCTTTGCCAAATCCCCCAGCGTTTATGCCAGGGAAAAATTGGTTATATCGCTTACTCTACCTGCCGCACCTGTAAATCAGCACTCTTGAGTTTGAAGATACAGCCTTGCTGGATCAGCTCATCTCGATTAGCCAGCACCAGCGGGTGAAGTAGGGGATGGTTCTCATGTTCGCCGTTATAGCTCACCTGTATCCGTTCCAGCGCGTAGTGCATCAATGGAATTCTCTGTGCGATCAGCAATTTGCCATCGATCATAGCGTAGTCACTGGCGATGATGGCTTGCTGTCCCTGACTCAGGCCGGGATTGGGGGTGACGATGGCGGTTACCTGAGCATTCCATTCAAGGTCTTGGTCACGGCCATGGGCTGAGCCATCGAGCAGTTCCGGCTCCCCCCGAAAACGGCTCATCACGAAGTCCAGATATTCTCCCTTCTTCTCGCAGTAGGCGCGTACATGCCAGCGAATGCCGTCATAGACCAGGGTGTGCGGCACGATATTGCGGCCACTTCTCTCTTCTGAACTCAGCGACACATAGTCCACATCCACCCGCAGCTGGCTGCGGGCGGCCTGCACCAGACCGCGCACGATGACGGGCTCGATATGGCGATTGGGCACATCCAGGATCTCGATATGGCCGTAACGCAGATCCATCAGCGGGAGGGTCAATACCCCGGCCTCGTGTTGGCGCTGATGCTGTTTCTCCCGGTGCAGCAATATCAGGTACTCATCCACCGTGCCCTCGCTAAAGCGGGGCACGAACTTGGCGGTAGGCTTATACCCTTTCAAACTTTTGTCATACACCAGCCCCTCTGGCGAATAGCCGTTGAGGTAGAGGTTGATGTCCCTCGATGCCTGCTGGCGGCCGATGTTGAAGGCGGTGCAGAGGTGATTGGTGGTCAGCCGTCCCTCCCACTGCAGCACTATCTCCAGCAGGCGAAAGCGCAGGGTCTGCTCCCAGGTGAGATCCTTGAGTGTCATGTGTGCTCCAAAATGCGACATGTGTATGTACCCAGTATCGGCATGAGTATACAAGCTACATATACTGCTCGCATCTGAAGTCTGTGCCAAAGGAGCCTGCTTATGAGCTGCTATCAGGATACTGCCTTGCTCAAAGGACTTTGTTGTCTGGCCACTGCCGAACAGGTTCACGAGCTCATCACGGTGGTCGCAAGGGAAGAGTTAGCAATTGGCTTACCCAAGATAGTGCATGCCAGAGCTGAGTCTGAAGTGTGCAGGTTGGCACGGTTGGCTATGCATATCGAGCAAAACCGGCTGGATCGCACAGACCTGCCTGTCTACCAGGGGAGAGAGCAACTGATGTCCGGTGCTGCCGCTCTACTGGAGGAGGATGCCAGCCTCGAATGCCAAGATGCCATGCGATGGCTGGCGCTGTTGCTCGACAAACTACTGCGGGGAAACCATGGTAGCCAGCAGGCCAAGCTGGATGGACTCACTATGACGGCAATGGAGATCCGCGCCCTGGCGCCTGAGTCCCTCAATACGGGCGCCGTGATGCGAGGCAGTTGGCGGCGCAAGGCGCGCAATCAACTCGGTCACGCCAGTTGGCTCGATGTGGTAGAAGCAGCGCTCTGGTGTTTTTGGCACAGCGATGATCTGAAAGGTGGGGAGGCTCTGTTAGGCGTGTTGCTGGGGTCAGATAGCCGGGTGCGCTTGATCTACGGTATGCTGTGCGGGGCCTTCTATCATGTAGATACGGCAACCATCTCTGCGAATCCCTCATCTTCTATTTAATTCATCTGCCTCAAAACACGCCATGTGAAAAACCACAGTATCGAGATGGTCAGGCGGGATGGATATAGTTGACCACTACAGACAGGCATCTGCCTATATCGGGTTTATTTCCAGCCAACTGCAACAGGGTGGCAGGCTAGGCAGGTAGAAATAAACCGACACCCAGGGCAGTACACGGAGTCAAATGACGGCATGAACTTGGCTTTATTGGGCTCAATCATGGACGCGCTGCGGCTCATGAGGCCCATCTAGTCGGTTTAAGTGGAAATAAGTTTTGGGGAGATTACCCGGGGACCTCCTTGGTGGGGGTCGTTTGGAGTGGCTCGTTCAAGACATTCCTTCTAAAAAAAAGCATAATGTAGAATCACTTACTGAGAATGTTTCGTCTGACATGAGCACTATCACTCCGCACTACCGCAGTGTGCAGCAGTTACTGCAAAGCCAATCTTTTGCCATCGACGAGTACCAGCGTGAGTACAAGTGGGAAAAGGAGAATATCGAAGAGCTGTTGTCTGACTTGCAGGCTAAATTTTTTAGCCACTACAAGCTAGGCGACGAAACTACAGCAGTCAGCAGCTATGGCGAATATTTCCTCGGTTCCATCATTGTCAGTAAGCGCAACGGTAAAAACTATCTAATCGACGGCCAACAGCGGGTAACTTCTCTGACTCTGTTGCTCATATGCCTGTATCGTGCGGCCAAGATACAGAAACTATCGGTGGGAGGAACCGTTGCCCCGCTTATCTTTAGCGATAACTTGGGCAAACCCAAATTTAACCTCGACATACCCGAGCGACTGCCCGTCATCAAGGCGCTGTTTGAAGGCCAAGAATTTAATCCGGATGGTAAAGATGAGTCCATCCAGACCATGTACGCCCGCTACGGCGACATTGAATCGAACGATCTGATCGCAGATCTGGGTGATGCACTGCCACATTTCATCTACTGGTTGTTGACCCAGGTAGGCTTGATCGAGATCGCGACGGATAACGACAGCTATGCCTACGCTATCTTTGAAACGATGAATGACCGGGGCAAACCTCTGAGTCCGGTGGATATGTTGAAGGCCTATCTGCTTGCGCCAATTGAAGAACCGGAAGAGCGACAGCAAGCTAATCAGACATGGAAGAGAGAGGTACTGGAGCTAATCTCTTGGGATGGCAGCCACGAGCCTGAGCGAGATGCCAATTGTATTAAAGCCTGGTTGCGGGCGCAGTATGCCGAGAGTATTCGCGAACGTAAGGCTGGCTCAGTAGACAAAGACTGGGAGTTGATTGGTTCTGCATTCCACCGTTGGGTGCGTGACCATAGTGACCAGATGGGGCTTGGTAAGTCCCAGGGGAACCAGAAACTAATGGTTGAGAGCTTCCCGTTTTTCGCCAAGGCCTATCGGCACATCCTGCACGCCAGTAAGAATTACACACCAAGTATGAAGGCTGTTTACTACAACGCGCACAATGATTTCACTTGGCAGAGCACGGTATTGCTCGCTCCGCTAGTTGAAACCGATGATGACGATACAGTGAAACGCAAGTTGGCAGTGACAGCAACCTATCTGGACATTTGGTTGATGCGTCGAGTAGTGAATTACGTCCGGGTTGGGTACTCCAGCGTGTCTTACGCCATGTGGTTGTTGTGTCGAGAGATCCGGCGCAAAGCACTACCAGAATTAGTAACCATTCTCCAAAAGAAACTGGCGGATGATGAAGTGACATTCTCCGGCTATGAGACAAAAGGGCGAACGGGTATTGATGGATTGGGACTCAATCAGTTCAGTCGCCGTTATATTTACCATCTGTTGGCACGACTAACAGAGGCGACCGAGATCGGAGCGGGGCGTACCGAGACATTTGATAAATTGGTGGATCGCTCTCTTAAGAACCCATTCGATATCGAGCACATTTGGGCAGACGATTACGACGCGCTGAAGGAGCTGTTCAGCACCGAGCAAGAGTTTCAGGATTGGCGCAACCATGTTGCGTCGCTTTTGTTATTGCCTGCAGATGTTAATCGGAGCCTACAAGACAAGCCGTTCCCTCAGAAGCGGATGCACTACGCCAAACAGAATTTTTACGCCGCTAGCCTAGATGCCAGCGCGTATGAACATCAGCCACAGTTTCAGCAGTTTGCAACCCAAAACCAGTTGCCTTTCAAAGCCGCCGAAGTATTTGACAAAACTCAGCAACAGACGCGGCGTGAACTCGTTGTGGGGCTAGTGGAATTGATCTGGTCTCCGGATCGCTTAAGTGAAGCCGCTTATGCCTGACCGATCGCAGCAGCCAAGGTAAGAGACTGATGGAGCTTATTGACAACATTAACCGCCTGCTCGGTGACGACCTTAAGCAAACGCTCAAACCTGGGGCTCGACTGAAGATCGCGGCTTCTTGCTTTTCGATGTACGCCTTTGAGGCGCTGAAAGCTGAACTTGAGACAATCGACGAGCTAGAGTTCATCTTCACCTCTCCCACCTTTGTTGCCAACGAAGTTACCGACAAGATCCGCAAGGAGCGTAAGGAATTCCACATCCCCAAGCTCGACCGTGAGCGCAGTCTCTACGGTAGTGAGTTTGAAATCCAGTTGCGCAACAAACTCACCCAACGAGCGGTAGCCAAGGAGTGTGCCGACTGGATACGACGCAAGGCGGTGTTCAAGAGCAATCGCACCAAAGCACCTATGCAGCAGTTTGCCTGCGTGCAAGCCAACGACGCAGACATGGCCTATATGCCGTTGCATGGTTTTACCGCCGTCGATCTGGGTTACCAACCGGGCAATGCCATTTCCAATCTGGTGAACAAGATGGATGAGGCCCCCTTTGCCGCCACTTATCTCAGTCTGTTCAACCAGATTTGGCATGATTCTGAGAAGCTGGAGGACGTGACTGCTCAAATTTGTGAACACATAGCCTCGGTGTATCAGGAGAACTCGCCCGAGAGCATCTACTTCCTGATGCTCTACAACATCTTCAACGAGTTCCTTGACGACATCGATGAAGACGTCCTGCCCAATGATCGCACCGGCTATCAGGACACTCTGGTCTGGAACAAGCTTTTCAATTACCAGAAAGATGCCGCCACCGGGATCATCAACAAGCTTGAGACCTACAGTGGCTGCATCCTTGCCGACAGCGTTGGTTTGGGCAAGACCTTCACGGCACTGGCCGTCATCAAGTATTACGAACTGCGTAATCGCTCAGTGCTGGTACTCTGCCCGAAGAAGCTGGCCGACAACTGGCTCAACTACAACCGCAATCTCAAGACCAACCTCTTCGCCCGTGATCGCTTTAACTACGACGTCCTTTGCCACACGGATTTTTCCCGTACCAGTGGTGAGTCTTTCGGTACGCAGTTGAATCGGATCAACTGGGGCAACTACGATCTGGTTGTCATCGATGAGTCTCACAACTTCCGTAACAACAACGCCTACAAAGAAAAAGAGACCCGTTATCAGACGTTAATGCGCAAGGTGATTCAAGAGGGGGTGAAGAGCAAGGTGCTGATGCTGTCGGCCACACCAGTCAACAACCACTTTGCCGATCTCCGCAACCAGTTAGCATTGGCCTACGAGGGTGACTCTGAAAACCTGAGTAAGAAACTGCGCACGAGCAAATCGGTGGAAGAGATCTTCCGTAATGCCCAAAAAGCCTTCAATGCGTGGTCAACACTACCACCTGAAGAGCGCACCGCACGGGCAATTTTGGACTCGCTGGATTTCGATTTTTTCGAGTTGCTCGATAGTGTCACCATTGCTCGCTCACGCAAACATATCCAAACCTTCTACGACACCAAAGACATCGGTCAATTCCCTGAACGACTCAAGCCTTTGTCGTTCCGTTGCCAGTTGACTGATCGCCCAAATGTGTTGGGCTTTAACGAGATTTTCGAGCAACTTTCCCAGCTTAAGTTGGCCGTCTACACGCCAGCGGCTTACCTGTTGCCAAGCAGAGTCCAGAAATACATTGATCGCTATAACGATCAATCTGGCGGTAAGCATGGCAACCTAAGTCTGGTTGGGCGAGAACAAGGTCTACAGGCGTTGATGACAGTGAATCTGCTAAAGCGGCTGGAGAGCTCAGTAGAGTCTTTCCGGTTGACTCTCCAATCACTGCGGACCAACCACGATGCAATGCTCGCCCGAATTGCAGCATTCAACCAAGCTGGCGGGGTTGCAACGGTGGGTGACCTTACCGATATCCTGGATAGACTGGATGCTGAAGAAGACGAACTGCCGACGCTGAGCGATGAAGCCGGGGAGATTGGCGGCAAGGTCAAGATCAGTCTGGCGGATATGGACCTGCTCTCCTGGGAACATGAACTCAAGCGGGACGTGCAGATCATCGGTGTGTTATTGGAAGAAATGGGCAAAATCACGCCCAAAGACGATGCCAAGTTACAACACATGAAGGCCCACTTGCTGGAGAAGATTGCCAACCCCATTAACCCCGGCAATAAGAAAATTCTGATCTTCACCGCCTTTGCTGACACTGCCGACTATCTCTACGCCAACCTTGCGCCCGAGATGCTTGCCCGTTTCTCGATTCACACCGCCAAAGTGACTGGCACAGGAGCGCCTCAATCGACCGTTAAACATCGTGGGCAAAGGCGTAGCTATGACTTCCAAGAGCTGCTAACCCTATTTTCGCCACGGTCCAAGGAGAAAGCGGTAGTGATGCCAGATGAACCCGCCGAGGTGGATCTGCTGATAGGCACCGACTGCATCTCCGAAGGGCAAAACCTGCAAGATTGCGACTACCTGATCAACTACGACATTCACTGGAACCCGGTGCGCATCATTCAGCGTTTTGGCCGGGTCGATCGCATCGGCTCGCCTAATAGCTGCATCCAGCTAGTTAACTACTGGCCCGATATCTCGCTCGATGAATACATCAACCTCAAAGAGCGCGTCGAAAGCCGCATGATGATTGCCGATGTGACGGCAACGGGGGACGATAACGTCCTCTCAGCACAGGCCAACGATGTTTCATACCGCAAAGAACAATTGCGTCGGTTGCAAGAAGAAGTGATCGAACTGGAAGAGTTGAAGACCGGTGTATCCATCACCGATCTGGGTCTCAACGATTTTCGGATGGACTTGCTCAATTACGTCAAAGTCCACGGTGACTTGGGTAATGTACCGAGTGGGATGCACGCCGTCGTGCCCGCCAATCCCGACATGGGGCTCCGACCTGGGGTGATTTTCACGCTGCGCAATCGCAACACCGATATCGGCATTAACCAGCACAATCGGTTGCATCCCTACTACCTCGTGTACATCGATAGCGAAGGAGAGGTCGTCCACGATCATACCGAGATCAAGCGCCTGCTCGACCTGGTGAGAACCTGCTGTAAGGGGCAGGCTCAACCCATGACGGCGGTATGCGATCGTTTCAATCAAAACACTGCCGATGGGCGCAAGATGCAGGCTTATTCCGATCTTCTGGGCGCATCCATTCGCTCGATGATCGAGGTAAAGGAAGAGAAGGACCTCGACAGCCTCTTTGGGGGTGGCAAGACCACGGCACTGACCAATACCATCACCGGCCTAGATGATTTCGAGCTGATTAGCTTCCTCGTTATCCAGGAGGAGCAATGAGCCAAAACGCCACCTGTCAGCATCCCGCGCTGATTGCGTACCCTAAGCAGGCTGCTTTTGGCCGTGTGTTGCCAAAAAGTAAGATCTACGAACACAGCGGCGCGAACGCCCGGCTCAAAGAGTTGTTTGTCGAACAGGTGGAGCAAATCGTCTGGCAATATAAGCTGGCGCCGGAAACCATCAATCTGCCGTCCCGCGCAGCAGTCCCTGAAATCCAAGTCTTCAGTATTCAACTGAAAACCGCTGAATTGCACCAGGATGTATTGCGCTGTATCGATGGTGCGGTGCCTTTCCCCATCTTCTTCGAGCTGCACCAGGGGGAAGGAGAGCGAGCGCAGACCCAAGTAGTGGCCACGTACAAGCGCCCGGCCATATCGAGTCGGGGAACGGGTGGGAAGGTGGACACTAGCAGCTGGGTGCTATCGGATTACTTCGCAACCAATTGGTTGCCAGCGACGACAGCTCGTTCTTCTTTGCCACTGGGCATCGATATGGCGGTACTATACGAGGCCTTGCTACAGCGCTTGCTCCCACTAAAAGCCAGACCACAAGATACACTGGCCGAGCTGATTGCCCGAGTGGAACAGGTCGCCGCCAAACGCCGCACTATCGAGAAGGTCCAAGCGCGTATGGCCCGAGAAAAGCAATTTAACCGCCGGGTAGAGATTAACGCGCACTTGCGGCAGCTTAAAAACGAACTTGAAGAATTGACCGGGAGGGATAATGCATGACGCAGAGTTTGAATGAGGAACCGCGGAAGCATATCGAGCAGATCGCTGGCGAAGCGTTAACGCAACTCGAAAGCATTGCTGAAACTGCCAAGAGCAAGCTACGCGATGGGCGGGCACTAGGCTCGGATGTGTTTGCAAGTATCAACACAATGACGTCCAGCTCTGCCATTCAAAAGATGGATCAGATCAGTCAGGCGAACCGCGAAAGCTATCAGGTGCTGGCGGCAGAACCTGCCATCGCCCGTGTTGTGGTGGTCGATGAAGAGGGAGAAGAGAAAACCTACTACATCTGCCGCACAGCGCCGGTATCGGGCTTTCCCTATTTGGCCAGCTACCGCGCGCCAGTTGGACGCTTGGCCTCGTTGGCAATTGGCGCAGAGTTCACACTACCCAATGGGAGCGTCGTTGAGGTTCTTGAGCGGACCCAGCTGCGGCCAAATTTGCTTGCTGATGGGTGGGACTCTCGCGACACAGTTATTGAAGCCGAAAATTTTGGGCCGTTCACTATAGAGTCGCTGCGCGCTCTGCTGACCCAGGTTGTGGGGGAAGACGTTACCGAAGACATTCTTGGTCAATTGCTGGCCGAAGAGAACGTCAAGGCCAACATCATCGATGGCGTTCGCCGCAGCGTCATCACCAAGATGGGACTTCGGGATCAGCCCATCCTCGATCAATACCAGGATGAGATTTTCCGCCTCCCTCTCGACAAGCGCCTGTTGATCCTGGGCCCCCCCGGTACAGGCAAGACGACCACCCTGATCCGACGCCTCGGCCAAAAACTCGACACGGCCTTCCTGGAAGAAGGCGAACAACGCCTGGTTGAAACAGTCGCCTCAGTCCAAGGCATTGCGCACGCAAACAGCTGGCTCATGTTCACGCCCACGGAATTGCTCAAGCAATACCTAAAGGAGGCATTTGCGCGTGAAGGTGTTCCCGCCTCGGATCTGCGCATCAGAACGTGGCAAGACTATCGACGCGAGTTGGCTCGAAACGCATTCGGCGTCCTCAGAACGGCTTCTGGCGGCGGTACCTTTGTCCTGAAAGACGGATTGGCCAGCCTGAGCGAGACAGCACTGGAGCGTCCCATTCAATGGTTTGACGATTTCGACGCATGGCAGCGCAAGGCCTATGTGCAGGAGCTGCATGATGCTGCAACCCAGCTCCACGAAGCCAAATCTCCCGAAGTTCTGAATCTCGGTGCTCGCCTGCAAGACATTTTGTCGCGGGCGGCCGATGGCGTACTGGCGGCGATGTTTAGCTCGCTGGCGGTGGAGATTGCCAAAGTACAGGCACTCGTCAGCAGCCTGAAGGAAGGCTCCGACGGCAAGATCAAGGCCGCGCTCAACCTGCAGCTCAACCGCAACCGAGCCTTTCTGGATGAGTTGGCCCGCGTGATAGACAGCCTGCAACAGGCGCAAGCAACGGATACGGACGACCAGGACGACCCCGATGCTGATGAGGAGGAAGACGCCACCGCACCACGCACAGGCCGTGCCGCCGCGCTCAATGCCTATATGCAAGCCGTGCGTGCCCAAGCTCGCGCGGCCGCATCCAAGCGCACAGTCAGCAAGGCATCTCGCAACGGCAAGATCATCGAGTGGTTGGGGGATCGTGGTCTGACAGAAGCGGATCGCGCCGAGGTGGGTGCAAGCCTTCTGGTGCAGGCCAGTGCCCGCCGTTTCGTCAACCCGGTCAAGCGCTACCTCGACGGCATCCCCAAGCGCTACCGGGCATTCAGGCGCGAACGCCAACCGGCAAACACCTGGTATCGCCACGAAGGCTTTGAGGCACGCGACATCCACCCGCTGGAGTTGGACATCGTCTTGCTCGCGATCTTGCGCGCCGCAGGCGACCTGATCAGTCGGCCCAACGTCCAGCGCGGCATCGATAGTCCCGCGTGGTCATCACTCCAGACCATCCTTGGGCATTACCGCAACCAGATCTTGGTGGATGAAGCGACCGACTTCTCGCCCATCCAGCTTGCGAGCATGGCGGCGCTGGCGCATCCGCGTCTGCGCTCATTCTTTGCCTGTGGCGACTTCAATCAGCGCCTGACCACCTGGGGCGCACGCTCTGCTGACGACTTGAAGTGGGTCTTCGCCGATTTCGACATCAAGGAGATCACTGTCTCCTACCGGCAGAGCAAGCAGCTGAACGATCTGGCCCGCGCCATGATCCGCGCCGTCGGAGGAACCGAGCAAGACGCCAGCTTGCCTGCGCATATGGACAGTGTGGGCGTTGCGCCAGCCTTGCTGGAACACGCTACCAACGCAGAATCCATTGTCAGTTGGCTGGCGGATCGCATTCGCGAGATTGAGCGCTTTGTCGGTCAGTTGCCATCCACTGCCATTTTTGTGAACACCGAGGACGACGTTGCCCCGGTGGCCGACGCACTGAACGTCGCCCTGGCGGAGCACAACATCCAGGTCATCGCCTGTCGAGAGGGCCAGGCTGTGGGGCAGGAAAGCAACGTGCGCGTGTTCGACATCCAGCACATCAAAGGCCTGGAATTTGAGGCGGTGTTTTTTGTCGGCATTGACCAGCTCGCCACACTACACCCGGCGCTGTTCGACAAATACCTGTACGTCGGCACCACCCGCGCGGCCACCTACTTGGGCGTGACCTGCCAGGGCACCTTGCCATCCGCCATTGAGAGTCTGCGCACGCACTTTTGCCAGGACTGGCAACAAGGCGACTGAACAGACCAACTTGAACAATCGAAACGCCGAGCATGTTTCGGAAGAAGGCACGGCGACGAGAGAGAAACATGGAAAAAATGAAAATGCACTCCCCCAACCTGACTCAAGATAACATTGCCCGTTTGCGCGAGCTGTTTCCGGGCTGCGTGACCGAGGCTAAGGGCGGGGATGGCGCTGTCAAGCTGGCGGTAGATTTTGACCAGCTTCGCCAGGAGCTGGCTGAGTTGGTCGTCGAAGGGCCGCAGGAGCGTTATCACCTGAACTGGCCGGGCAAGCGCGAGGCGCTGCTGACCGCCAATGCCCCCATTGCCAAGACCTTGCGCCCCTGCCGCGAGGAGAGCGTCGATTTTGATACCACCCAGAACCTGTTTATTGAGGGTGATAATCTCGATGCGCTAAAGCTGCTTCAGGAAACCTATCTTGGTAAGATCAAGCTGATCTATATCGACCCGCCCTATAACACAGGCCGCGATTTTATCTACGACGATGATTACAGCGACGATGTGGGCAGCTACTTGGTGCAATCCAACCAGGTCAATGAACAGGGCGCACGACTGGTCGCGAACACGGAAGCCAACGGCCGGTTTCACTCTGACTGGCTGAGCATGATCTATGCCCGGCTTCGGCTGGCACGTAACCTACTCAAAGATGACGGCGTTATCTTCCTTTCCATCGACGATAACGAAGTCGATAACCTGCGCAAGGTATGCAGTGAAATCTTTGGTGAAGATAACTTCATTGCGCAAGTGATTTGGCAGAAGGTCTTCTCGCCCAAGAACAGTGCACGTTGGTTTTCGGAGGATCATGACTATGTTCTCGTATATGCCAAACGAGGAGACTCATGGACCCCACGCCTATTGCCACAAACCGATGAAATGATTGCGCGCTATAAAAACCCGGACAACGATCCTCGGGGACCTTGGACATCCAGTGACTTAGCCGCGCGAAATCGATATGACGCGGGGCTCTATCCCGTGACCTGTCCATCTGGGAGAGAAATTGATGGCCCCCCTAAGGGGCGCTATTGGGCTATAAGTCGTGAGACCTTCAATAGACTGAACGAGGAAAAACGCATTTGGTGGGGGGCTGACGGGAACAACACCCCCCGCTTGAAACGCTTCCTGTCGGATGTCCAGCAAGGCCGTGTTCCGCAAACCCTCTGGCCTTATAAAGAAGTCGGTCACACACAGGATGCCAAGAAGGAGCTGCTTAAATATGTTGAATTCGAGCACACCGAGAACGTGCTGAACTCGGTGAAACCCGTTGAATTACTACAGCGGGTGCTGCAACTGACCGGACAGCCGAATGATGGCGACATCGTGCTCGACTTTTTCAGCGGCAGTGCGTCTACCGCACACGCGGTGCTTAAGCAGAACGCCGAGGATGGCGGCAATCGCCGCTTCATCGGGGTGCAAATTGCTGAGCCCTTGCCGACGCCTGAAAAAAACATGTCGTCCATTTTCGAGATGGGGCTAAAACGTATTCGCAACGTGGCCGATGAACTTCGTGCACAAGCGGGTAGTGACAAGCGTGATTTGGGGTTCCGCGTTCTAAAGATCGATACGTCCAATATGGCCGATGTCTACTACACGCCCGATGCATTGGATAAAGCCAACCTCGATCTGTTTGTGGAGAACATCAAGCCGGATCGCACGCCAGAAGATCTGCTGTTCCAGGTGATGCTGGATTGGGGCGTCGATCTGGCGATGCCGATTGCTAAGGAAAGCATTCAGGGCAAAGAAGTATTCTTTGTCGATGGCAACGACAGCCAGATGGCGCTGGCGGCTTGCTTTGACGCCCACGGCGGTGTCGATGAGGCGTTTGTGAAAGCGCTGGCTCAGCGTCAACCGCTGCGGGTGGTGTTCCGTGATGCGGGCTTTAACAGCAGTGCGGTCAAGATCAACGTCGAGCAGATATTCAAGCTGCTGTCGCCCTCGACCGATGTGAAGTGTATTTAAGGAGGGCGACATGCCAAATAGTCCAACCGTGGGCACCGCATTGGAGCGGCTGACCATTCGGGGATTCAAATCGATTAAGGCGTTGGAGCAGCTTGAGCTCAAGCGCCTGAATGTGATTGTCGGGGCCAACGGTGCCGGCAAGAGCAACCTGATCGCCTTCTTTCGTATGTTGCGCGCCCTGATGGATGGCAACCTTAATCGCTTTGTCCGCGATAGCGGTGGGGCGGGCAATCTGCTGTTCAATGGTCGAAAAGTCACCTCGTCGATGTTTTTCGAGACCCACTTTGGTGCTCGCGGTTACCGTTTTACGCTGGTGCCAACCCCCGGTGATGGCTGTGCGCTTGAATCCGAGGCTCGTTACTACGCAGGGAGTTCTTCCGGCTGGTGGGTTTTGGGAGACAGCAACGACGGCAAGTCGAAGATGGTTGCCGAAGTGCTAGAAAATAGACCTGATGCCCGTTTCTCGCGCCCCGTGTATGAGGCTATCTCCTCCTGGCAGGTCTATCACTTCCACGACACCAGCCAGAGCGCGGGGATGCGCAATTACGAAATCGTGCAGGATAACAAGGTGTTGCGGATGGACGCCGCCAATATCGGCACCTTTTTGCTTAAATTGCGCGATCAACATGGAGATGACTATCGGGCGATCGTCGATGCGGTGCGCCTCGTTACCCCCTTCTTCGATGACTTTATCCTTGAGCCGCGCACCAGCGGCGCACGGGAAGAGGTCAATCTGAGCTGGCTGCAAAAGGGGTCTGACTATCCCATGCAGCCTTATCATCTCTCCGATGGTTCGATTCGCTTTATCTGTCTGGCGACAGCCCTGCTGCAACCCAATCCACCCTCCACCATCATCATCGACGAGCCTGAGCTTGGGCTTCATCCGGCAGCCATCGTCATTCTGGCGGAGTTGATCCAACAGGCTGCCCAGCGTACCCAAGTGATCGTGGCGACTCAATCGCCAGCGTTACTCGATCAATTTGCCATCGACGATATCGTGGTCGCCAATCGTAAAGGGGGCGCTTCGACCTTCGAGCGCCTGAGCGAGCAGGACTATGCCCATTGGCTAGAAAACTACTCGGTGGGTGAGCTTTGGACCAAGAATGTGATCGCCGGGGGCCCGCGCTATGAGTGATTACATCGAGGTCTATGCGGTGGTGGAGGGGCGTAGCGAGCAGATTTTCGTTGAGAAGCTGCTAGCGCCTTATCTGGCCGAGAAGCAGATTTATATTCAGGCGACCCAGGTAAGCAAACCGGGCCAGAAAGGGGGCGATGTGCGTTTTAGTCGCGCCATCAATGATATCGAGGGCTTTCTCAAGCAGCGGCCCGATACCTACGTCACCACGCTGGTCGATTACTACGGTATTAAGGAGTGGCCCGGTCTTGAGAACGTGCCCAAGCGGCAGGCGCCCGCCATTATCGCCGCGCATTTGAATCAAGCGGCCAAGGCCGAAGTGATGAGCCAGTTTGCCGAACAGCAAGCACAGCGGCGTTTTATTCCCTATATGGCGATGCACGAGTTTGAGGCGCTACTGTTTAGTGACAGTGCCATTCTGGCCGACGAGTTGGGTATTGCCGAAGAGCAGGTCCGGCACGTGTTGACCGAATGTGGCGAGCCCGAGGCAATCAATAACGGCCCGACCACCGCCCCCTCTAAGCGGTTGGATGGCTGGTCCCCCAACGGAAAGTTTGCCAAAACGACCAAAGGGATCGCCATTGCCGAGCGGATCGGTATTCCCCAGATGCGGGCACAGTGCCCGCTATTTGACGCCTGGCTCGGTGAATTCGAAGCATTGGTAGGATAAGCATGAAACTCAAATTCAAACACCAGCCCTATCAGGCTCATGCGGTGCAGGCGGTCGTCGATATCTTTAAGGGACAACTCCCGGCCTCCGCTGCCGCCATGAGTTACCGTATCGATCCTGGTAAAGCCAAGAAAGGAACAGAAGATCTCTTTGCGGTGGGCGGTGGCTTCAAAAACGCCGATCTCACGCTTAGCGATACCGCTCTGTTGGACAATATCCATCAGGTGCAGCGGGCACAGAACTTGCCGCTGTCAGATGCCTTGGTCAAGACCAAGGTGGCCAAGCTGAATCTCGACATCGAGATGGAAACAGGCACGGGCAAGACCTACTGCTACATCAAGACGATGTTTGAGCTCAACAAGCAGTATGGCTGGAGCAAGTTCATCATCGTGGTGCCCAGCATTGCCATTCGCGAAGGGGTCGCCAAGTCGCTGGAGATCACCGCCGATCACTTCCTGGAGACCTATCACAAGAAGGCGCGTTTCTTTATCTACAACTCTAAAGAGCCGCACCACTTGGAGAGCTTTTCATCGGATGCCGGTATCAACGTGATGGTGATCAACGTGCAGGCGTTCAATGCGACCGGCAAGGATAATCGCCGCATTTACGAGGTGCTGGATGATTTCCAATCGCGCCGACCGATCGATGTGATCAGCGCCAACCGCCCCATCTTGATCCTGGATGAGCCGCAGAAGATGGAAGGCGGCAAGACGCTGGATTCATTGGTGAATTTCAACCCCTTGATGGTGCTGCGTTACTCCGCTACCCACAAGACCACGCACAACAAGATCCATCGGCTCGATGCGCTCGATGCCTACAACCAGAAGCTGGTGAAGAAGATAGCGGTGCGAGGGATCTCGGTTAAGGGGCTGGCGGGCACCCATGCTTACCTCTATTTGCAGGCCATTGAAATCTCAAACAAAAAGCCGCCGGTGGCGGTGGTGGAGTTCGAGCAAAAGCTGGCTGGTGGCAATATTAAGCGGGTCACCCGCAAGCTCGGCAAGGGAGACAACCTGTTCGATCTTTCCAATGAGCTTGAGCAGTACCGCGATGGGTTCGTGGTGTCTGATATCAATGCTAACAGTGATACCCTGCACTTCACCAATGGTGTTGAGCTGGTGGTGGGTGATGCCATGGGGGATGTGGATGAGGCTGCACTGCGCCGGATCCAGATCCGCGAGGCCATCAAGGCCCACTTCGATAAGGAGGTGGTGCTGTTTAGCCAAGGTGTGAAAGTCTTGACGCTCTTTTTCATCGACGAGGTGGCCAAGTATCGCGATTACAGTGCTAGCGATGAGAAAGGCGAGTATGCCCGGATCTTTGAAGAGGAGTACGCGCTCTATCTGAAGGACCTGCTGCGCTATGAAACTGCCTACACCCAGTATCTGAAAGGCATTCCGGCTGAGAAGACCCATAACGGCTATTTCTCTATCGACAAGAAGACCAAACGTGACGTTGATTCCAAGGTGGCGGCTCGCGGCGAGAATGCGGGTCAGTCCGATGATGTGGACGCCTACGATCTGATCCTCAAAGACAAGGAACGGCTGTTGTCACTGGCTGAGCCGGTGCGGTTTATCTTCTCGCACTCGGCCCTGCGTGAGGGCTGGGACAACCCCAATGTATTTGTGATCTGCGCTCTCAAGCACAGCGACAATACCGTTTCGCGCCGCCAGGAAGTGGGCCGTGGTTTGCGCCTGTCGGTCAATCAGAATGGGGATCGGATGGATCATCCTGCCATCGTTCACGACATCAACGTGCTGACGGTGGTGGCCAGCGAGAGTTACAAAGACTTCGTGGCAGCGCTGCAACGAGATATCAGTGAATCACTGTCGGCACGACCACGGGTTGCGGATAAGGCATTCTTCACTGGAAAAATGGTCACTACACCAACGGGCTCCATTGCCGTGACGGAAGACCAGGCGAGCGATATCGAGTTCTATTTGATCCAAAACGGCTATGTGGACAAGAAGCGCAACGTGACCGAGAAGTACCACCAAGCCAAAAAAAATCACGCCTTGGCCGATTTGCCAGAGGAGCTGGCCCCGCTCGGTGAACAGGTATTCAAGCTGGTGGACAGTGTCTTTAGCGAGAGTCAGTTGCCTGATATTGGGGATGATCGCCGCCCTAAACAGAACCCGCTCAACGCCAACTTCGAGAAGAAGGAATTCAAGGCTCTCTGGGATCGCATCAACCGCAAGGCTGCCTACAGCGTCGAGTTTAATTCGGACGAGCTGGTGCAGAAGACGATTGCGGTGCTTAACAGCAAGGGCTCAGACGGATTGAAGGTCACGCCGTTGCAATACACCATCCAACAGGGTGAGCAGATTGGTTCGGTTACCTACGATGGTCTTCAGGAAGGCAATGCCTTTAAGTTGAAGAGTACAGAAACCCTGGCTAACCACACCTCTATCCATTCTGTGGTGAAATACGACCTGATCGGCAAGCTGGCAGAGGGGACGCAGCTCACCCGTCGCACTGTCGCACAGATGCTCAAGGGACTCGATGCTGATGTATTTGCTCAGTTCAGGACCAACCCGGAGAGCTTCATCGCTGAGGCCATTCGCCTCATCAACGAGCAGAAAGCCACGGTGATCATCGAGCACTTGGCCTATGACCCGACGGAAGACAAGTTCGAGCTGGATATCTTCACGACCGGCCAGAGCAAGCAGGATTTCAGCAAGGCCGGAGAGAAGCTCAAGCGGCATATCTACGACTATGTGGTGACGGATTCCAACATCGAACGGGAGTTCGTCAAAGAACTGGATGCGAGTAATGAAGTGGTGGTCTACGCCAAGCTGCCCCGTGGCTTCTTGATCCCGACGCCAGTCGGCGACTATAACCCCGACTGGGCTATCTCGTTCAAGGAAGGGTCGGTCAAGCACATCTACTTCGTGGCCGAAACCAAGGGATCTATATCGTCAATGGATCTACGGGAGATCGAGAAAACCAAGATCAAATGCGCCCGCAAGTTCTTCGACGAGATGAACCGCCGCTTCGCTCCGGAAAATGTGAAGTACGACGTGGTCGATAGTTTCGGCAAGTTGATGGCGGTGGTGAAGTAATTGGGCTAGATCCCCCCATTTACTGAGCCGCGCATCGCGCAGGTGAAAAAAAGAAGAGCCAGACCGAGTTCAATCGGTCTGGCTCTTCTCATGTAGTTGCTACCGCTAAATGGTTGAATTTCAGCTAGTCAGTTTCAGGGCAAGGGCACCCTCTGTGTCGGCTTTACGCCTCTGTGGCTCGAGCACTGTCGTCTGCTTGCCGGTAGACATCCAGATAGAGGTAACCATAGCTGGCCCTTGGATTGGCCAGGCAGACCCATTCCCCTTGCCTCAATGTCACCAATTTGTCCTGGTCGCTCAGCAATTCCCCTTGCCGAAAGAGGCTGCCAAGGCGCTCAATAAACCCCGGTAAAACGGTGTCGATGTCGGTGAGCCACTGCTCGTCAGCCTCGCCATAGACGCCACTGCGATCCCAGAGTAGGGAGACTCCGCTTCGTTCGACAATGGCCCGTGCGCCAAAACGGGGCTGAACCTGGGTATGTAATCCCCAACTGCCTATTGTGCTCATGTTCTTTACTCCAAATGAGGGTGGGTCCTTGCACAGGTCATCGCAGACCATGCTCATTACTCCTGAAAAGGACGGCCTGACCGGCGCAACCGTTACAAATGCCCGCGCTCTGCCAGCGACACCACGCCTTCCGCCCCCACCACCAGATGATCCAGCGTACGGATATCGACCAGCGCTAGGGCGCTTTGCAGTCGCTGGGTGATCTCGATATCTGCCCGGCTGGGCTCCGGGTAACCCGAGGGGTGGTTGTGGACCAGCATCAGCGCGGCGGCATTGTGGTGCAGCGCCCGCTTTACCACGTCGCGGGGGTAGACAGTCGCGGCGGAGAGGGTGCCGAGAAACAACTCCTCGTAGGCCAAGATCCGGTGCTGGTTATCGAGGAACAGTGCGGCGAACACTTCGCGATCCCGCGTTTGCAGCAGCCCTTGTAGCGCTTGGTGGGCCAGGTGTTTGTCGGTGAGGGCTACGCCTTTGGCGAGCTTCTGGCGGGCCAACGCCTGGGCGATGGTGAGCAAGTCGTCGTCGGTGACTAAGTCGTTCACCCGATAGGTGCCGGGTTGCTCCCCGGCGGTGAGTTTCTGATGCAACATGATTGATCCTCCAAAGCGCTCGCCCCACTGGCCGATGGGCCGGTGGGGTGTGCTTTTTTGCGATAAAGGGGGGATTGCGGTGAGTGGGTCAGCGGATTACCGATACTTCCTAGTTCTCGCTGACGGTGACGCTGAAGCACTCCAGCCCGCAGTAGGTGATGAAGTTTCGCTGCCACAGCGCGAATAGCTCTCGCGCCTCTGCCAGCTGTAGCGGCCCCCAGCCCTGCATAAAGTGCTCGCCGTCGAGAAGGTTGAAATCGAGCTCCCTGCAGAGCTCGGCATCCTGCCCGAGCCCCTGATAACTGAAGTCGGTGACGTAATCGAACAGCCTGTCGTCGAGACCACGTACCAAGCGGATCTCGACCGGATGAATGCCGCCTTGCTCAGCGCTGTAACCGGGGTTGCGGAAGTTGAAGGTGAGCTGGGTGCAGCGGTTTAGGTAGAGCTCGGTGCGCTCTGCTTCCTGGCTGAGCAGGATCAGCAGCGCCTGACTCACGGGCAGGCTGATGCCGTCCCGGTTGAAGATGATGGCCATGGGATTGTTCCTTGCGTGGTGATGAAGTGGTTGAGCGACGAATGAAGGGGTTAGTCATCGGTGAGCCATTGGAATAACCGGTGTGTGCCATAGGCGACCGCAACGCCCACGGCCAGCGGTGCCCATGCCGGGGCGCTGATGGCGGTGACAGACAAGATGGTGCCGCTGGTCGCCGGAACGCTGGCCAAGCTGGCGGAGGCCCCCATCAAGGCGCTGGTGACGGCCTGACTGCCTTGGCTGGATTTAAGCAACTGGCTGCCGGTGGCCGCGAGGGCGGTGGTGGCCTGGTTCACCTGGGGTGAGCTGTACCGGTCCTCGATGCACCACAGGACGAAGTGTTCGCAGTTGTTGAAGAGCAGGTGATAGTCCTGCTCGCCCAAGCGGGAGAACGCCCGTGCCACGCATTCTTCCGGGCTGAACGGACGGCTTGGGTGAGAGAGCACCTGTAGCGGCTGCTCGCCGTGAAAATCATCGAGCGAGCACAGCACAATTTGGCCCGTTTGACCATCGTTGGCAAACGGTCCCTGGTAGTGGATCACCTGCCTGTCGCCGACATAGAGACCGTGGTGGCTGTAGCCGAGGCGCTGGACGGCGAGGTGGTCGCCGAGGGTGAGAGGGGGCATGGTCATAGCGGTTCCTTATGAACTGAAAATGAAAAAGGGCGTCACCACATGGTGACGCCCTTTAGTGTTATTTTTTGATGAGCAGGCTAATTGCTGCCCACGGTGATTTTCAGGGGTTGATGAAACTCGGGGGTAAAGGTTGATATTGGTAGTCTGGTGACTTGATTGTTTTCAAGTACCTCCGTCGCTTGGATAATGACGATGGACTTGGCCTGCTCTACCTGCCCGCAATCTACCTCGGTAAATCCCTCACTATATTGCGTGGCAGTACTCCCGCCGAACGGCTCTACTTCCAGTGTCGATTCGGCCAGGGCCTTGCCATTTTGGTCGTTAAACTGCAGCGTGACATACAAGCGGCCAAATTCATCGGCGCCACCACTGTCCAAGGAAAAGTGGAAGGCACAGATGCCCTGATTGGCGTAGACGGTGTCGGTATGTTGGATAGCGATGTGGCGCTGTGCATCGGCAATACAGACTGTACTCCAAAGCAATCCGCTGACTAACAGCGTGACGAGTGTGTTGCTTGGTCCTATGTTAATTGATCTCATCGTTTCCTCTTTGGAGATACTCCTCCATTTTGGTTCATGGGTATGTGGTCAAAGCTAGCACTTAACAATTTCCAGTTTGCCGACAAAGTTCTTTCAATGTCTGTTCTCCAACCCACTGCTGCAGGGCTCTATCCTTCTCTTTTTGCTTGGCCTTTATCGTATTGAGTTGTTGCTTGTTTATACAGTTTTCAGGCAGTGTCATTAATATCTCAGGTTTTATCGGTCCAGATTCTTTATCATCTGACTTGCCGTATGACTTAATGCCAAGATACTGTTGACGCTCGAATTCAAGCCAATATCCAGAATCCACTATTGATATATAACATCCCTTCCCCTTATCTTCTCCTTGATAAATAATTCGCAAATCTGATCGAGCGCCACTTCGTGTTTTTAATTTCATTAATGACAAGGTCTTTTTTTTCTTGTCAGCAAGAAACATCGGCATGTCAGGATCGTGACGTAGTAGTGCATATTTTGTCCATGGATATTGGTTTATTACATCCCCATTCCATAGAAGTGCATTATGCATCCTGTTATCATTGAAGCCGTCCGAGGACTGCCAACCATCCGCTTTCATAGCTGCCCAGGTATCATACCTTCCGGTTATGTTAGAATCGTCTGCACTGGTTGCAGTTAACCAAAGTCCACTTGATAAAATAATTATTTTTAGTATCGCTTTCATTATTTTTCTTCCTTGGTGTTGAATACAAAGCAATGAGCCAGTAGGCTTCCCGGCGTTATTTTTCTGTTGTCCTGAGGATGCGTTGCACACTGGAAACGCTGATCCCCGTCCGTCTTGCAACTTCGGCTCTGGGTAGCCCTCGCTCGACCAAGGCCAGCACCTCTTCCCCTTTCGCCATGGCTGTGGGTTTGCGGCCCTTATAGACCCCGCGTTGCTTGGCGAGCTCAATTCCCTCGGCTTGGCGTTCCAGCATCAGCTCCCGCTCGAAGGTGGCGATGGCGCCGATCATGGTCAGCATCAACTTGCCGGTCGGGGTTGAGGTGTCGACGCCTAGGTTCAAGATGCGCAGGGCCACTTGTCGCTGTTGCAGGTACTCCGAAATTTCCAACAGGTGGCGAGTGTTGCGTGCCAGGCGATCCAGCTTGGTCACCATCACCACATCCCCCTCATTCACACAATCCAACAGCAGGGCGAGTTGGGGCCGGTCATCGCTGGCGCCGCTCACCTTCTCTTGGAAAATCTTGCTGCACTCGGCCAGCGCTTGAAGCTGGGTATCCAGGCTCTGGCCTACCGTGCTCACGCGTGCATAACCTACCAGTGCCATGGTCTCCTCCCGGTCAATAGGGCAAGGTACACTGACACCCCAGGTCAAAAGCCTCAAAGAGACCTTATTGACCTGAAAAGGGTGGGAAATAGCTGAAAAAGGTGCCTATTTCGTGAGGGTCAATAGGGCTTGATCTATTGACCCCAAACCAGTGATGGGAATACGCGGCGGGCCGTTTTGTGACAGACGTCCCGTCGTGAGGTCGCAACCTAACGCATCGCTACGAATTGATTTGAAAGGATTTAACGTTCGGTAATGCCGGGCTCAGGCATGGGATGACGAAGGGTCAGCACCGTTGCCTAGCTTGTTGGTCAAGGGGGAGGGGCGAGGGCGGGAGCGTGCTGGCGTCGTTACTGCTGCTGTTGCCACCGGCGGTGAGGCTGATGATGCTTCGCCCGTTTCTGGCTCGGGATAGAACTCCTCCAGCAACAGCGGCACCTCTTCATCTACCTCCTCAAATTGGCCGTTACGCAGCAGCGCCCGCGCGACAGCTTCCATTTCGCTAATCGTCACTCCCGCCTCTTCATCCAGCATCGCTGCCTGCCTTGCCTGCTCGACAGCGTCGGTCAGGGTCAGCTCATCGCGCAGGGTCAGGTCCACGTAGTAGACCGGGGTGCGGTAGGACTGGGTGGTGCTCTTGGCCCGCAGCCGCAGGGTGAGCGGTAGATAGCGGGTCAGGCCGCCACTCACCGCCTCCAGGTACTTGAGCCGCGCCGCCAAGGTGCGTACCGAGTTGTAGCCAGTGGTGCGAAAGATAAAGCTGCCCAGCTCATCCCCCTGTCCCTCCACAAACAGGTTCAGTCGCCCATACAGCTTGCAGCCCTGCTGCCCACCATAGGCGCAGCGTTCCGGGCCGGGGCAGCCGACCTCTTCCACCCCCTGTGCGCCGACGCGTCTCGCTACTTCCCCGTTGCCGACGCAGAGCGGCCTGCCAGTTTGGCGGTCGAAAGCGCTGTATTCCGCTCGCAGGTTCAGGTCGCTGTCGTTGAACAGCACCCGTACCGGGATTGCACGGATCTTGGCGTGCTCATGTCCCTGAGCAAACTGTTGGTGTAAGGGATGGAGCAGCCATCCTCCTTTCTGTTGAACCTGAGTGGTGAGGGTGAAGCTGTCGTCCTTCTCCGGCACCCATTTATCGTTTTTCTGCACCAGCTTGCCGATGCAGATCCGCCCGATCACGGGTGGGGTAATAGCCAGTCCTTTGATCATGATGTTTGCCTCTGGGATTGAATGGTGAAGCGGCGAATGCCGGGCACCGGTTTGACGTAATGGCTGAGCAGATCGGGGTGATCCTGCCCAAGCCGCTCCAGATCCGGTGCCAACCTATCTTTGCTGCGTTTCCAGGTGATCTTGCCGTTCGCGAACAGCCCGGCGGTGGCTTCACCCAGGGTGGCTTGCAGTCGCTGCTTGATCAGGGACTCCTGTTGCTCGACCACTTCCTTTTGTTCCCGCAGTTGCAGCAGTTGCCCGAACAACTGGTTGAACTCGGGGGAGTCGGAGAGATCGACTGTTTGGCCGTCGTCGCGGGGGAACAGCCAGCCCAGTGCGGCGGCGGCATCGCTGGAACCGTCGGGCTCGGGTTGCCAGTCTTGCCGCACCAGCTGCCAGAACTGCGCTTCCCGCCGGATAAGATCGCCGATCTTCTCCTCGTCGCGCTCGATGCGGTAGATCCGAAAATCCTGACCGCCGATGAGCACCGCCACCTCGGCCCAGGCATGGCCGGTGACGGCGAGTTGATGCAGTACCTGACACTGATAGGCGACCGGTACGCCTTCCTCCCACTGGGGGGCACTGTGATAGCTGGCGGTCTTGATCTCCAGAATGCCGGGACCATCGGGGTGGCCGACCACCTCCCGATCGAGGTTGGCGAGCATAAAGGTATGCTCGGGATGCTGGAGTACCGCATTGACCCGGCGCACCTTGTAGCCGGTGCGCTTGGCGTAGACCTTTGCCAATACCGGCTCCAGCTCGGCACCCCACAACACCGCCTCTTTCTGAGAGATATCGTCCGGTGCCTTGCGCGCCGTTTTCTCAAGCCACAACGTCAATGGGCATTTGTAAGGGGAGAGGCCGACCGCCACGGCGGCATCGGAAGAGCCGATCCCCAGCTGGCGGATATCCAGCCATTGCTCGCGGGTCAGTTCAGTGGTAGAGGCCAGTCGCCGGGCTTGGCCATAGGTTTTTGCTTTCATAGAGGCTCCTTGTTGACGGCATAAGTCCCCCCGCCCGGCCGAATGGCCGGGTTGGGGTGTGTCGGGATATAAAGAGGGAGGTGAGCTATTGCAGCAGGGTGAGCGCTTGATTGAGGGCTCTGGACTTGAGTTGGGATCCTTGGCCGAACCAGGCCGAATCGAGGCGATAATCCTGACTACGGGCGCGGCGATGGTGATCCACATATTCCGTCACCGCATTGACCAGACCCCAGGCGGTATTTTGGGAACTGGCGAGATCCGAGCCCATGCCCGCGCCTTGATAGAGTTCGTGGAGCTGTTGGACCGGACGGGTGAGGATGATTTGGTTATCGGCATCCAGCGGTTGGGCCAGCAGATCGCTAAAGAAGCGCAATGCTTCTTCTGGCGCGACAGGACGCTGCGCCAAGGCCTTGGTCTGTGACTTGAACTCATCCCAGTGAGAAAGCCCTAGCCCCAGCGCCTCTTTCACTGCAGCAGCATCGAACTGAGTGGAATGGGGGACCTTGATAGCGCCAGTGCTATCCCGTAGCGCCATTTGGAGTGTGTTGTTGCAGACCACCCGTAGCGAAGTGAACTGGGCAGTAGTACAGAGGGTGCCATCACAACTGGTGGCGAGCAGCAGATAGGATTTCACTACGTCCCTACCCTTAAGCTTCATATCCTGGCCGGTCTTGGCCAGTGCCCACAGCTTGCGACCGCCCTTGAGCGAGCCCGCCGTCTCTAATTCAAATCCACCAACTTCCACCAAGTCTTGGTAGAAGTGCAGCACCTCGTGGGGTTGCACCACGTTGTAGCGCCGGGAGACTACAGAGAGGGGCTCCAGATTATCTGAGCGGTAGAGCACCTTACTGTCGGCATAGGGGCGGATATGCAGGGCATCGGAGGCGACATTAAACATCACGTCGCTCTGCTCAATGGTCCAATTCATCCCGGCAGCTTGTAGCCAGATATCAAGAGATTGTTGTGAGGGCAAGATATTGCCGAGGCCATGCCACGGAGTCAGGCCGGTGTAGGCCATGGTGTCGATCAGGTGTGCCATAGGGATATCTCCAATGAAAAAGGGACTGCACAGAGCAGTCCCTTGGATAGGTTCATGGAGGTAACATATATCTGAAAATGATTGTAATGAGTCTTATTTCTTATTTGTGCTGGGTGCCTATACCTTGTTGGCTGTGGTACCCCGTGTGGTACCCCGAGCCCAAAACGACCAAGGGGTTAGCATCATGACGATGCTAACCCCTTGTTTTGTATGGCGTTCCCGACTGGAGTCGAACCAGTGGCCTGTCCCTTAGGAGGGGACCGCTCTATCCTGCTGAGCTACGGGAACCTTGTGGCGGGCATTATACAAGAAGCATTGTGCTTTTAAACCCTTGATTCCTATTCCAATACGGCCAGATCACCGATTTGGACATTAAATGGCGAATATTTGTTCTGACTGCTGATGATGGCGCCATCCTCGAACACCTGCACCACCTCGAACAGGCCGTCGGCGGGGTTGCGCATCACCCTGGACTTGCCATAGGGGTCGATGAAGTCGGCGCTGTGCTGGACTCGGAACTGATCCCCGAGCTTGACCCCGTTGCGACGCCCCAGACTGATGTGGGGGCCCCGTTCGTGCTGGGCGACGATGCGGGCGGTGACGGGGGCGCAGGCGAGCTCGGCGATGATGTCCTGGGCCGCTTCCTTCAGTTGGTAGCTCACCTCCTGGCCGTAGCTGGACTGCCAGAACTGGCCGCTGTTGCTGCCTACCTGCTCCCGTCTGGAGAAGGTCCAGTTGGCCCGACCCTGATACTCCTTGCGCCCGAGCAGGCTGCCGTTGATGCCGTCGAACAGGTAGAGCTGCATGCGGAAGTTGCGGATCGGGTCTTCATACCAGCTGGTCAGCTGGTTGCCCTGGGGCTCGAGGGAGAGATCGTCGATGCTGCCGAGCACCAGATACTGGCTGTCGGTGCGCAGGCTCAGGGCCTTGATCTCCTCGAGGGCGCTGCGATCCCCCTGCTGCAGGTGGAGCGGGTCGATGCGCAGGTTCTCGTCCAGCCACTGGCGGGCGACCACCCCCTGGGGCGCCGCCGCCAGGGTCTCGAACAGGCGGCGGGAGAGATCCGCCGGCATGTCGTCGAGGGCGCCGGTGCTCGCCTGATCCGGGTAGCGCATGCGCAGGCGTACCAGCGTCAAATCCTTGGCGTAGTGCTGGGTCTGGCAGATCTGGCGCTCGGCCTGGATGTCGGCCACCAGGGTGATGTACATGCGGCCGTTGCGCACCTCCTCGCGCTTGAGGCGGTACTGGCGGATGTCGCCGCCGGAGCGGATCTGGATCTGCTCCGAGCGCAGGCTGCCGTTTTCCAGGCGCTGGATGCTGGAGACGGACGCGCCGCTGGCCAGCAGGGCCTGGCGCAGCGCATCCCGGGTCGCCTGCTCGCGGGCATAGACCTCGTCGCCTCCCAGAATGGCGGCACTGCCCTGCGCCTCTATGAGCTCGGCGCGGGCCGACAGACTGGCCAGCAGCAGGGTTGACAGCAGCACAACTTTCATAACGTACACCTTGAATAGATGAACCCCTCTTGCGCCCCAGGGGGCGGGTGAGCGGCTTCATGGACACTGGCCTGGTTTGCACCGGGTGCGCAAATAAAAGCAAGATCCATGCCTTGTTCCGGTGAAAGAGTGCGCGGCTCGCCGCATTTCCCGATCCCAGCCTCTTTATTGGCGCCGTCCAGGGCCCTCTGGCGGATCATCGGGCGATCCTTGGCGCATTCCCGTCTCAAGTGTTGGCCGCTGCGACCGATAACAAGTCAGGTGTAGATACAGGAACAGGTATCCATGAACAGAATTATCACGGCGCTGGCAGTTGCGCTGGCGCTGGCCGGCTGCGGCTCGGCCGACCCCATCAACCGGGAGCAAGGGGATCCCCGGCAGGCGGCCAAGGGGATGGAGCTCAACTGGCTGGTGGCCCGCATGACGGATCAGCTGATGGAGCGCAAGTCTCTCACCACCCTGAGCGAGCCCATCGCCGTCGCCTCCTTCGTCGATCTCGACACCCTGAAGGACACCAACTGGATGGGTTTGCAGATCGAGGAGAGCTTCATCTACGAGCTGAACCGGCGTGGGGAAGTAGTGGTGGACTTCAAGACCACGGGCAGCATTCAAGTGACCCCCAGTGGCGACTTCGTGATGAGCCGTAACTACCGGGATCTCTCCGCCCGTCTGCCCATCTCCCGGATCCTGACCGGCACCTTCAGCCGCAATCAGCAGGGGATCCTGGTCAATGCCCGGATCATCGATCTGCGTACCAAGATGGTGGAGACCACGGCCCAGAGCCTGATCCCGCAACAATATCTGTCCGGCGCCAGCAACTCCTTTGGCCGGGCATCGGTCAACCGGGGTTACCTGATGCGGGGCGGCCAGAGCACGTCCGGCCATCTGGTCAACCTGACCCCTTGAGGAGTAGAGAGCGATGAAAATCTTGTTGGGTTGCCTGATGGCAATGTTGCTGACGGCGTGCAGCGGGAACCGGGTGGTGAATTACGACGTGGGGGAGAAGCCAGATGACTTCCCGGTGCTCAAGGCGGTGGGCTACGCGGTGATCGACATCCAGCCCGGCCCCTCCCAGTCGGAGAAGATGCTGCAGGCGATCCGGGCGTCCAAGATGGATGCCTACCGGGAGCTGGCGGAGCAGCTCAACGGCCAGCAGGTGCGCGGCCAGAGCAGCTACAAGGACTTGACCCAGACCTCCAACTCCCTGGATGTGTCTGTGGCCGGCATGGTGCGCGGTGCCCGTGTGGTGGCGACCTATCCCCGTGGCAACACCTATGCCACCGAGCTGGAGCTCGATACCCGCAACCTCTATCACCTGAACCAGCTGATGGCCGGTCAGTTCTAGCGCCAGAAGCAGGACTCCATCCTCTGTCACCTGAACCAGTTGATGGCCGGTCAGTTCTAGCGCCGGAAGCAGGATTCCATCCTCTGTCACCCTGGCTGGCAAGTTATGAGCCAGCCGACAGGGACAACAACAAGGCGAGCCATGGGCTCGCCTTGTTGTTGTCCGGGGGCAGGACGGGGATTGGCGCCCCGTCAGCGTGAGTCTGGGGCCCGGTTGGCGGCCCAAGTCGTATACCTGGAGTGAACGCTGTTAGCTTGTCGTTCAGTTTTTCCGAACGCCCAGTCGGGTGGACTGGGGTGGCCGATGGCGGTCAATGTGGCTGTGGCGCCTCCTGCAGAAGCTGGGAGGCAGAAAAGAGAGAGGCGAGCTTGATGCTCGCCTCTTGCCGTTCGGGGCGACTTAGCTGCCCATCAGTACCGGCGGCACTGCGGTCGGCTTGACGTCTTCGCTCGGGTAGCAGCCCAGCACCTTGACGTAGCGGGTGATCTTGGTCAGCTCCAGCAGGGCGGCCTGCATCTCAGGGGTCTGCAGGTTGGCGGAAACATCCAGATAGAACATCTCTTCCCAGGGGTTGCCCTGCACCGGACGGGATTCCAGCTTGGTCATGTTGATCTCGTGGCTGCGCAGCACCAGCAGCGCCTCCACCAGGGAGCCCGGCTTCTGGGAGGTGGACATGATGAGGGTGGTCTTGGCCGGGATCTGGGGCGCCACGTCGATGGGCTTGCGCGCCACCACGATGAAGCGGCTGTAGTTCTCCTTCTGGTTGGCGAGCTGCTCGGCCAGCACGTCCAGTCCGTAGAGTTCGCCGCCGGCGGCGCTGCCGATGGCGGCCGCATCCGGGCTCCCCAGCTCCTTCACCTTCATCATGGCGCTGGAGGAGGAGTCGCAGATCTCGTGGCGCGCCCCTTCCAGCTTGCTCAGATAGTGGGAGCACTGCTGGAACACCTGGGGGTGGGCGTAGAAGGTCTTGATGCGGGACAGCTCGGTGGGCACGGCGGTGAGGATGCAGTGCTCTATGGGGTAGGTCAGCTCACCGACGATGGAGAGGGTGGTGTGCTGCATCACGTCGTACACCTCGTTGATGGAGCCCGAGCTGGTGTTCTCGATGGGCAGCACCCCGAAGGCGGCGCGCCCCGACTCCACTGTGTCCAGCACCTCGCGGAAGTTCTGGCAGTTCACCTCTATCACCTGATCCTTGTAGCGGGCCAGGTACTTGCGGGCGGCGAGGCTCGAATAAGAGCCGCGCGGTCCCAGGTAGGCGACGCTGGTCATGGGCTCCTGCTGCTGGGGGTTGAGCAGGCTCTGCAGGTAGGCCTGCTGGGAGAGCACGGAGTCTTCGATGATGGTGTGGTAGATGCGGGTGATGTACTGGGCATCCAGTCCGAGTGCACGCCCCTTCTGGATCAGGGCAACCAGCAGGTCCTGCTCCCGTTGGGTGTCGCGGATGGGACGGGGATTGGCCTGCTTGGCTCGGGCAACCTCGATGCTGAGGGTCTTGCGCCTGGCCAGCAGGGCGAGCAGCTCCTGATCCAACTGGGTGATGTCTTGTCTGATCTCGTCGAGCGTTGCCATGGTGGTTCCCTATCCAAATCTTCTGTGGTGGTTGCTGCAAAAAAAAGCCTCCGCTGGGGGAGGCTCGATTCGTCTTTGCTTTCTGTTGATGCGACGACAGGGCCTTCCCTTATGAGGGCCGGATAAACGAGAAAGCAAAGAAGAATGGTGTGTGCATGATCTTGTCCTGAAGGTAACGTCATAACCATTAAGGGATTTGGCACGCCGATGCAAGTAAAACTTGCCCGGGGGCGTTGAACGGGGCAGGGTAGATGGTCGGGATCCATGGCCGAATAAGTGCCACACCGGTCCCGTTTTTTTCTGGTCAATGAAGAGGGGAGACGAGAGGATGGCGATTATCTTCGATCTGGGACGGGTGGTGGTGAGCTGGGATCCGGTCGGCATAGTGCGCTCGGTGAGAGGGCCGGATGGCGCCGAGGCCCTGGCGGAGCTGCTGTTCAACCACCCGGACTGGCTGGAGGTGGACAGGGGCACCCTCTCCCTGCACGCCATGGCCCGCCAGGCAGAGGAGCGCACCGGCTTGCCTATGGCACAGAACCTCGCCATCTTGCAGGCGGTGCCCGCCTCCTTGCTGCCGGATCCCGCCATGGTGGCGCTTATCGAGGCGCTGTACAGTGCCGGTCACCGGCTCTACGCCCTCTCCAACATGGGCCATGCCAGCATCGACTGGCTGGAGCAGCAGGAGTTCTGGCGCTTCTTCAGCGGCAAGGTGGTGTCGGCCCGGGTACGGATGCTCAAGCCCGAGCACGACATCTACCGCTATCTGCTGGTGTCGTTCGACCTCAAGGCCGGGGAGTGCCTCTTCATCGACGACAGCCCGGCCAATGTGGCGGCGGCCCGGGCGCTCGGCCTGCAGGGCATGGTGTTCACCGACGCCCCCGGGTGCCGCCGGCAGCTGGTCGAGCAGGGATGGTTGCCCGCCTGAGGGGGAAGGGGCCCTTCGCCGGGCCCGGATAAAAGGGATCTGATTTGCATCTTGAGCGAATAAAGAACAACTTTGTCCCCATTCTTTAAGTGTCTATTCAGCTTTGTCATCGCAAAATAACATCCTATTCATCATCCGGAGCCGTTGTTATGGATGCCAATGTAGTCGCGCTGAATCGGGGATACGATCAGCTTTTTCAGGCCAGGGAACAGAGGCTCATCAATACCCTGGCCGGTTACGGCGAACTGCTTGTCTCCTTCTCCGGCCGTCTGGAGTCCTGCTACAGCATGGATCTGTGCCGGGCCAGCGGGGTCCGCTTTCGGGCCATCACCCTGGACAACCCGACCCTCAGCCGCCAGTCGGTGGCCAGGGCTCAGCGCTACTGCCGACATTACGGCATTCCCCACCAAGTGCTCAAGACCGACGAGATGATCTTCAGCGCCCACCTCGGCCACCTCGCCGAGGTGACGGATCCGGTGCGCTACCTCTGCCAGCAGCTCGAGCATGGCGACGGCCCCCCGCTGCTGATGTCGGCCTCGACCGAGGAGAGGCGGGAGTATCTGCGCCGCTTTCACAGCCTGCCGGCCAATACCCTCTGGATCTTTGCCGAGCAGGGCATGACCAACCGGGACTTTCGCTATGGCTTCCACAAGCGGCAACTGGCGCTGTGGGGAGAGGTGGGAGAGGCTTGCCTGAGCCGGCGGTTTACCGATGTTGCGTCCCTGGATCGGCGCCACCTGCGCATGGTCGACATGGCCGAGCAGATGCTGTTCGACATGGGGTTGGGCGGGGCCCAGGTCTTCTTCCATACCCTGGGAGACAGAGCCACCACCCTGGCGAGAATTCGGGTGCCTGAACGGCTGAGGGCCCTGGTGTTCGACATGCAGCCGAGCATCCAGAAGGCGCTGCAGAGCGCCCAGTTCGATCTGGTGACCCTGGACATGGTATCGGGGGAAGATCCCCAGCTACTGGTCATCTGATCCCGGCCTGGCCCGTAACGTGAGTCGGGTCATAGGCAAGGGCAGCCCGACTCTTTATACTGCTCCCTCTGCATCCCTATCGAGTCATGAGCCCATGAAACCCTTGTCCAGACTGCTGCTTGCCCTCTGCCTCTCCCCCATGCTGGCCCAGGCCGCGCCCCTGACCCAGGTCACCCTGGCCGATGGCCGTCAGGTGCAGCTCAACGATGACTTCACCTGGGAATACCTGCTGGTCAAGCCCGCCGAGGCGAGCCCCGGCAAGACGGTGACTGGGAGCGTGGCGGCGCCGGTGCTGACCGAGCAGGCTCTGGCCAATCCCGACCTGCTCGCCCAGGCGACCCGGGACGGCATCACTGTGACCCTGAACCAGGTGGAGGGCGAGGATCCGCTGCGCCTGCAATTCATGGTGAACAACACCGGCAGCCGCAACGTGGTGCGGGTCAACGGCAGCCTGACCCTGTTCAGCGCCGAGGGCGTGCAGCTCTCGACCCAGCCGGTGCGCTTCTGGGTCGGGGAGAACCGTCTGCCGGAATCCTATCTGCGCAAGGGCGAGCAGCGTCCGTCGCGAGCCATCGAGCTGGACCGTCCGGCCAATCTGACCGGCAAGCCGCTGGTGCGGGTGCAGATCGACGAGGTGGAATTCCGCTAGGATGGCTGCGGGGACGGGCAGGCCCGTCCCCATGGAGTGTTGCTCCGGTAACCGCCAGCAATATCTGCTTACATCTGACATGGTTTGGCAACAGCTTGCCGCTCGGCACCTCCCCCTTTGCCCGTCACAATGGCTCCATTCCAGTTAGGTTCCGCCTAACTCAACAATCGGAGTCAACAAAATGCAAAAGCTCGCACTGTCTGTTCTGGTTCTGGCCGGCCTCTCTTCCACCTCTGTGCTGGCGCAAGATGCGTTCAGCTACGCCAAGGGATCTGCCACCTGGGCACACACCAAGTCCGACTACGTCGGTGGCAAGGACAGCAACAACCGCGATTTCGGTGGTCTGAGCCTGGATCTCTCCAAGAGCTTCGGCTCCAACTTCTACGGCCGTTTCGGTTCCGAATACAGCTCCCGCAACAGCGGCAATGACAGCATGGCCATCTCCAGTCTGGGGATGGGGGTCTTCACTCCCCTCAGCACAGGCCTGAACCTGTACGGTGAAGCGGGTCTGATGGGCTACAGCATGGAGCGCGAGCTCGCCTCCAACGTGAACGACAGCGGCTGGGACAACATCACCCGCAAGGAGAGCGGCAGCCTCTACGGTGAAGTGGGCCTGCGCTATGACATCGGTGCCGTCGAGCTCTCCACCGGCTACCGTTACGCCAACATGACCGACGACATGCATGACTTCAAGGCGGGTGCCGCCTACAAGGTGAGCCAGAACCTGGCCCTCACCGCCGATTACACCTATCGCAACTGGGATCTGCAGAAAGGATCCATCACCAGCCTGGGTGTGAAATACAGCTTCTGATTTCCCTGTCTGTCGTGACCTCCATCTTGCCCATGACCCCGGTCATGGGCTTTTTCATTTTCCGGTGATCCTGTTTTCCCCCTTGTGTCGTATCGGTCCGCAATAGTTATACAACTTCCATTTCTTTGTATAACTGCTATAACTGAGTCAATGCTTATACAAGGGGCGTAATCATGTACAAGATCAAGGTCGGTATCAGTGCCTGTCTGCTGGGGCAGGAAGTGCGGTTCGACGGGGGCCACAAGCGCTCCAGTTTCTGCGAACGGGATCTTGGCGCTCACTTCGAGTATCACCCCGTCTGCCCCGAGATGGCCATCGGCCTCGGCGCCCCCCGCGCCGCCATCCGCCTGGTCAAGCGCCATGGGGAGGTGCGGGCCGAGGCGAGCAACGGCAGCTTCGACGTCACCGACAAGCTGATCGCCTTCAGCGAGCAGAAGGCTAGCCAGCTCGATTTCCTCTCCGGCTACATCCTCTGCGCCAAGTCTCCCAGCTGCGGCATGGAGCGGGTACGCATCTATGGCGCCAACAACGAGGGGAGCGCCAAGGAGGGAATTGGCCTCTTTGCCAAGGCGCTGATGGAGGCCAACCCCCTGCTGCCGGTGGAGGAGGACGGTCGCCTCTGCGACCCCATACTGCGGGAAAACTTCGTGCTGCGGGTCTTCGCCTATCACGACTGGCAGCGGCTCTGCGCCAGCGGGATCACCGCCGCCGCCCTCATCCGCTTCCATTCGCGTTACAAGTATCTGGTGCTCTCCCACGCCACCACCCACTACCGCACCCTCGGCAAGCTGCTCGGCAACCTTGGCAAGGCCAACCTGCAGGAGGTGGCCGACAGCTACATCAAGGGCCTGATGGCGGCGCTTACCCTGAGGGCAAACCGCCGCAGCCACACCAATGTGCTGATGCACCTGCAGGGCTATTTCAAGCGGGTGCTGACCCCGGCCCAGAAGCAGGAGCTCTGCGACACCATAGACAAGTACCGCACCGGCATCTTCCCGCTGCTGGTGCCGCTCACCCTGATCCGCCACTACCTGCGGGAATACCCCAATGCCTATTTGTCCGAGCAGGTCTACCTCAATCCTCATCCCGATACGCTCAAGCTGCGTTACGGGCTTTGAATATTGGGCTGATTACGTGGGTTCAGGTCTATCCAGAGACCCGCATCCCGATACGCTCAAGCTGCGTTATGGACGTTGAATTCGCTTGTTGCCCGGCGCAGGCCCTGCGTCGGGGAGCTTCACACCTCTGCTTGATGGACGTTGTCATGTCTGATTTACCGCAAGAAATTGCTCCTCTGCCTGATGAGGGGATCTACCCCATCCGCGAGGTCTCCCGCCTCACCGGGGTCAATGCTGTCACCCTGCGTGCCTGGCAGCGCCGCTACGGCCTGGTGCAGCCCGCCCGCACCGACAAGGGGCACCGCCTCTACAGCGAGCAGGATATCCGCCAGATAGGCGAGATCCTGAGCTGGCTGGAGCGGGGGGTGAGCATAGGCCAGGTCAAGGGGCTGCTGAGCGAACCCCACGCCCAGCCGGTGAGCGATCACTGGCAGCAGACCCTGGAGCAGTTCAGCCAGGCGTTGCTCGCCTTCAACCAGCGCAAGGCGGAGGCTGAGCTTAACGACCTGCTGGCGAGCTACCCCTTCGAGCTGGTGCGCAGCCGGGTGCTGCAGCCGCTGGTGGAGCGGCTGCTGGGGCTGTGGCGCGAGCGCCCTGACGGCGAGCTGCTGCAACAGGTGTGGCTGGGCTGGCTCCACACCCGCTTCGCCCGCCACCTCATCGAGCAGGAGAAGGGGTTGCCGGTCACCCTGGCGAGCTGGGGCCAGGTGGGCCCGCTCGATCTGGTCTGGGCGGCCTACGAGCTGATAGGTCAGGGCTATGAGGTGCAACTGCTGGGGGCGGTGGAGCCGCGCCACGTCGCCCTGCTGGAGGGGCGGGCCGCCACCCCCTGGCGGGTGCTGCTGGGGGCCGGGCTGGGCAAGCCGGCGCTGGCTGCCGACTGGCCTGCCGGTACCCGGCTCTTTGGCGAGCTGGGGCGACTCTATGACGCTGATTGGCTGGCCGCCCACGGCTGGCGGGCGACCCTGGCCGAGGTGATGGCAGACAAGCCTGCCGCCCACGGCTTGAGCGGGCGCGGGAGCAAGAAATCATGAGGCTGGTCTGGTTTCGCAATGACTTGCGCCTGGCCGACAACCCGGCCTTGCGTCATGCCTGCGCCGATGAGGAGCAGGTGGCGGCCCTCTTTGTCATCTCGCCGACCCAGTGGCGGCAGCACAAGATGGCCCCCATCCGTCAGCGCTTCATCCTGGCCCAGGTGGATGCGCTGGGCCTCGAACTGGCGGCACTCGGCATAGAGCTTCATCTGCTGCGGGTCGAGACCTTTGCCGAGACACCGGCTGCGCTGGCCGCGCTGGCCCGCGAGCTTGGCGTCACCCGGCTCTATGCCAATCAGGCCATCGAACTTGACGAACAGCGCCGGGATGGTGCCGTCACCGCAGCGCTGGCAGAGCAGGAGGTAAGTTGCCACTGGTTCAACGGCTGCTGCGTGCTGCCCCCTGGGCGGGTGCTGACCGGTTCTAGGGAGATGTTCAAGGTCTTCACCCCCTTCAGCCGCGCCTGGCTCAAGGCGCTTGACGAGGATGGCTTCGTCATTCACAGAGCCCCGGCGCCGCGGGGCGACGCCCTGCCCTGGCAGCCGCTGGCCGAGAGGGCCTTTGTCGATGAGGCGATCGGGGAGACGACACCGGATCCCCGCTGGCCCGTGGGGGAGGCCGAGGCACTGCGGCGGCTGCACGCCTTCCTGGAGCAGGGGGTGCTGGACTACGGCGAGACCCGGGATTTTCCGGCTCTGGCGGGGACTTCCATCCTCTCCCCCTATCTGGCGGCGGGCATCGTCAGCCCCCGTCAGTGCGTGGCGGCCTTGCAGCAGCGGCTCGGCGGCCGGCCCCAGTCCAAGGCGCAGCCCGGTTTCGTCTGGCTGAACGAGCTCATCTGGCGGGAGTTCTATCGCCACCTGCTGGTGCTGGTGCCAGGCCTCTCCATGAACAAGCCCTTCAAGCCCGAGACCGGGGCCCTGCCCTGGAGCTGGGATCCGGATGCCTTCGCCGCCTGGTGCGAGGGGCGTACCGGTTACCCCATCGTCGACGCCGCCATGCGCTGCCTCAACGCCACCGGCTGGATGCACAACCGGCTGCGGATGATAGTGGCTAGCTTCCTGACCAAGGATCTGCACATTCACTGGCGGCTTGGTGAGGATTACTTCATGAGCAAGCTCATCGACGGGGATCTGGCGGCCAACAATGGCGGCTGGCAGTGGGCGGCGGGCACCGGCGCCGATGCGGCCCCCTACTTCAGGGTATTCAACCCCACCACTCAGGGGCAACGATTTGATCCACAAGGGGACTTTATCCGTACCTGGGTATCTGAGCTTGCCGATCTGCCTGCCACCTATGTGCACCAGCCCCACGACTGGTTGCGGCTCAAGGGGCGGCAGGACTACCCGGCGCCCATGGTGGATCATGCCGTTGCACGGGTGAGGGCCATCGAGATGTTCCGTGACCTGGAGAAGAAATAACATGAACGACGCGCTGGCCCATTTCATCGTCCTCTACCTGCAACTGGACAAACATCAGTTGCACCGTCTGCCGGAGATCTATGCCGATCAGGTGGTGTTCATCGATCCGGCCCACCGCATAGAAGGGCTGGCCGCGCTAACCCGCTATTTCTCCTCTCTCTACGGGCGGCTCAAGGAATGCCGCTTCGAGATCACCAGCCAGCAGTTGCAGGGCAATGAAGCCTGGCTCAGCTGGGTCATGATCTTCGCCCATCCCAGGATCGCCGGCGGGCGACCCGTGCGGGTGGAGGGCGCAACCCGGCTGCAGTTCGATGCCTGGGGCAAGGTCTGCCTGCACCGGGACTACTTCGATCTCGGCGCCATGATCTACGAGCAGTTGCCGCTGCTCGGGTCAGTGGTGCGCGCCATCAAGGGGAGGCTGGGAGCATGAGCGGGCGTGTGCTGATCACCGGGGCCACCTCCGGAATAGGTCGCCAGCTGGCGCTCGACTACCGAGGCGCTGGCTGGCAGGTGTGGGGCTGTGGCCGCGACGGCGAGCGGCTGCAGGCATTGGCGCATGAGGGGATCACCCCCCTGCAGTTCGATGCGCGGGACAGCGCCGCCATGGCAGAGGTTGCCGCCGGCCTGCCCAGGCTGGATCTGTTGATCCTCAACGCCGGCAACTGCGAATACATGGATTTGGCAGAGGGGTTCGACGGCGCCCTCTTTGCCCGGGTGATAGAGACCAACCTCGTCGCCACCGGCCACGCCCTGGCCGCCTTCCTGCCGCTGCTGGCATCCGGGTCACGGCTCGCCATCGTCAGCTCCTCTGTCAGCTGGCTGCCCCTGCCAAGGGCCGAGGCCTATGGCGCCTCCAAGGCCGCCCTCGACTATCTGGCCGCCACCCTGCGTCTCGATCTCGCTGCCCGGGGCATAGGGGTGACCCTGATCCGCCCGGGCTTCGTGCAAACGCCACTCACCGCGAAGAATGATTTTCCCATGCCCTGTCTGGTGACGGTGGAGGAGGCTTCCCGCGCCATCATGGGCGGGCTGGCTGCCGGTCGCCATCAGATCCACTTCCCCCGTCGCTTCATCTGGCTGCTGCGCCTGCTTGGCGCACTGCCGACGGGGCTCTGGCTACGGCTGGGGCGCACTCTCATCTCGAAAGGATCCCCTTCATGAAGAAAAGGATCGCCATCATAGGTTCCGGGATCTCGGGTCTCAGCGCCGGTTTTATGCTCCACAAGCTGCACGACATCACCCTGTTCGAGGCGGCCCCCCTGCTCGGCGGTCATACCGCCACCGTGGATGTCAGCCTGGCCGGTCGCAGCTATGCCATCGACACCGGTTTCATCGTCTTCAACGATCGCACCTACCCGAATTTCCTGAAATTGCTGGAGCGGATCGGGGTGGCACGTCAGCCCACCGAGATGAGCTTCTCGGTCAAGAGCCCCCAGGGACTGGAGTACAACGGTCACAACCTGGATACCCTGTTTGCCCAGCGCAGCAACCTGTTGAACCCGCGCTTCTACCGCTTCGTCGCCGAGATACTGCGCTTCAACCGGGAGGCCCGCGCCTGGCTGGCGGAGCTTGGGCGCCACGGCGGTGGCAGCGAACCTACCCTGGGGGATTTCCTGCAACTGGGGGAGTTCAGCGACTACTTCGCCCGTCACTACATACTGCCCATGGGGGCGGCCATCTGGTCCTCCACCCTGGCGGACATGCGCGCCTTTCCGCTGGGCTTCTTCCTGCGTTTCTTTGCCAACCACGGCCTGCTCGATGTGGCCAACCGCCCCCAGTGGTACGTCATTCCGGGCGGCTCGCGGGAATACATAGGCCCGCTCACCGCAGGCTGGCTGCCGCGGATCCGGCTGGCCTGCCCGGTGCAGGGGATAAGGCGCACGGCCGAGGGAGTGTTGGTCCTAAGCGGCTACGGGGAGGAGCAGTTTGACGAGGTGATCCTCGCCTGTCACAGCGATCAGGCGCTGGCCCTGCTGACGGATGCGAGCGAAGGGGAGCAGGCCATTCTCGGCGCAATGGCCTATCAGGCCAACGACGTCTGGCTTCACACCGATGTGAGCTGCCTGCCTGCGCGGCCAAAAGCCTGGGCCAGCTGGAACTATCTGCTCGGGGACGACGACGAGGCGCGCCCCCTGGTGAGCTACAACATGAACATCTTGCAGGGGATAAGCTCGCCGCAACCCTTCTGCGTCAGCCTCAATCCCCAGGGCCGGGTGGACGAGAGCAAGGTGCTGCGCCGCTTCGTCTATCACCATCCGGTCTTCAATCAGGCCTCCATCGCCGCCCAGCAGCGGCGGGCCGAGATCTGCGGCCGGCAGCACACCCATTTCTGCGGTGCCTACTGGTACAACGGCTTTCACGAGGACGGGGTGCGCAGCGCCCTGGACGTGGCCAGTCGCTTCGGAGCCAGTCTATGAAGGGTGCCGGCGACACCATGGACACCATCAGCGCCATCTGGCAGGGCTCGGTGCGCCACCGTCGCTTCGCGCCGCGCAGCCACGCCTTCTCTTACGGCCTCTTCATGCTGGGGCTGGATCTGGACGAACTGCCAAGACTCGATCAGGGGCGCTGGTTTGGCGTGGAGCGGGCGGGGCTGCTCTCCTTTCGCCGCCGCGACTATCTGAGTGGCAGCGAAGGGCCCCTCAAGCAGGCGGTGTGGGACAAGGTGACCGCCCTTGGCGGCAGTGCCGAGCCGGACGGTCGGGTGCTGCTGCTTGGCAACGTGCGCTGCCTAGGCTTCTACTTCAGCCCGGTCAACTTCTACTTCTGCTACCGGGAGGGGGAGGCGCGCTATCTGCTGGCGGAGGTGTCGAACACCCCCTGGAACGAGCGCCACTACTATCTGCTGGATCTGGCGGCCCTGGCGCCCCATGACAAGGATTTTCACGTATCCCCCTTCATGGGGCTGGCAATGCGTTATCACTGGCGCATCAGGCCGCCCGCGCAGGAGACGCTGATCCATATCGAGAGTCATCCCCGATCAGGCGAGGCCAAGCTGTTCGACGCCACCCTGGCGCTGCGCCGCGAGCCGCTGTCGCGCCAGGGGCTCGCGGCCCTGCTCGCCCGCTGGCCCTGGATGACCCTCAAGGTGCTGCTCGGTATCTACTGGCAGGCCCTGCGTCTTTTTATCAAACGAACACCTATATTCACCCATCCGGAGAGCCGCTAATGGAACTTGCTCAATCAACCCTCTCTGCCTCCTTCATCGACAAGGGGGCCAGGCAACTGCTGCTCAGTCTGCTGGGACGCCTCGAACAGGGGCAACTGCTGCTGCGTGACGGCAACGAGCGCCACAGCTTCGGGGTGGCGGGCACAGATCTCCATGCCGAGGTGATAGTGCAGGATCCGGCCTTCTATCGCCGCCTGTTGCTGGGGGGCAGCATAGCCGCCGGTGAGACCTGGGTGGAGGGACTCTGGACCAGCCCGGATCCGGTGGCCCTGGTGCGGCTGCTGGCCCGCAACCTGACGCTGCTCGACACTCTGGAGCGGCGGCTAGGCTGGCTCAGCTTCCCCTTCAACAAGGTACGCCACTGGCTTAACCGCAATACCCTGACCGGGTCGAGATCCAACATCGCCGCTCACTATGATCTCGGCAATACCCTCTATCAGGGCTTCCTCGACAGCCACATGCAGTATTCGAGTGCCATCTACCCGAGCGCCGAGGCCACCCTGGAGCAGGGGCAGCAGGCCAAGCTGCGCACCATCTGCGAGCGGCTCGAGCTCGGGCCGGACGATCACCTGCTGGAGATAGGCACCGGCTGGGGCGGTCTGGCTGTCTATGCCGCCCGCCACTACGGTTGCCGGGTGACCACCACCACCATCTCCCAGGCCCAGCATGACTACGCAAAAGAGTGGATTGCCCGGGAGGGGCTGGAGGATCGCATCACCCTGCTGCTGGAGGATTACCGCAAGCTGGAGGGGAGCTTCGACAAGCTGGTCTCCATCGAGATGATAGAGGCGGTGGGGCACGCCTTCCTGCCGGACTACTTCCGCCAGCTGTCGCGCCTGCTCAGACCCGGCGGCCGCCTGCTCATTCAGGCCATCACCATAGCCGATCAGCGCCACGCCCAGTATGTGCGCGGTGTCGACTTCATTCAGCGCTACATCTTCCCCGGCGGCTGTCTGCCGAGCGTCTCCCAGATGGCGGGGCTGCTCGCCCGGGAGACCGACATGCAGCTGGTGCGGCTGCACGATCACGGCCACCACTACGCCCGCACCCTGGCCCATTGGTGCGAACGCTTCCTGGCGCTGGCCCCGGAGTTGCCAAGGCTCGGCTACAGCCAGGACTTCATCCGGCTGTGGCACTTCTATTTCGCCTACTGCGAGGGGGGCTTCTGGGAGCGGGCCATCAGCTTGGTGCAGCTGGAGGCGGCCAAGCCTGGCCCGCTCGGCTGGTCCGGTGATCTGCCAGTGAGCAGTCACTGACCATGTGGCAGTGGGCCCATCTGCTGGGGTTCAACCTCTACTGGTTGCTGGCGGTGAAATGGCAGCAACCGGGTCCCCTGCTGCTGATGTTGTTGCTTCATTTTCTCTTCTCTCCTCGTCGCCGGCATGACTGGCGGCTCATTCCCGTCGCCCTGGCAGGCTGTCTGCTCGACATCCTGCTCTGGGGGCTCGGCCTGTTCCAGTTTCCGTCCGGTTTCCCGCTCTGGCTGCTGCTGCTCTGGTGCGGTTTTGCCCTGACGCTCTCCCATGGCCTGGGCTGGCTGCAGCGGTTGCCCCGCTGGCAGCAGGCGCTCTTTGGCATGGTGGGGGGCGCCAGCTCCTATGTGGCGGGGGCTGCCATGGGGGCCGTACACTTACCCTGGGGCATCTGGATCAGCACGGCGCTGCTGGCGGTGATCTGGATGTGGTGGTTACCCGTACTGCTGTGGGTAACGGTGACGCTGGAGGGTGAGCCGAGATGAACACCTTTTCGACCGACGCCTTGTTGTTTTCCAAATGGACCAAGGAGAGCCAGTACGAGCTGACCGACCGCTTCTACCTGGTGGTGGCGTGCCAGCGGGATGCGCGAGGTCAACTGGCGAGCGTGGTGATGCAGGATATCAATACCCTGCAGGAACAGGAGATGGACTGGCATGAACTGGAAGATCCTGCCCATTGGCACATGGGGTGGAACTAGCACCTTGCTTGCGGCGCTGACGCTGCTTGTGGCCACTGCCGTGCAGGGCTCCGCCGCCCCCTGGCAACAGCTGCGCCCGGTCGGGCAGGGGGAGATGAGCTGGCTCTGGTTCAAGCTCTATGACGCCACCCTCTACAGCGAGAGCGGCCGCTACGAGCCCGGTCGCTATCCCCAGGCCCTCACCCTGACCTATGCCAGGGCCATAGAACGGGAAGATCTGCTGAGCGCCACCGCCGCCGAATGGCAACGGCTCGGGCTTGGCAGCGAGACGGATCGCCAGCGCTGGCTCGGCCGGCTCGCCGCCCTCTGGCCCGACGTCGGGGTGGGGGACAGACTCACCTTCTATGTGGACAGCGCGGGTGCCGGTCACTTCTGGTGGCAGGACAAGCCCCTGGGTTCCCTTGCCGATCCGCAGTTTTCTGCCGCCTTTCTGGCCATCTGGCTCGCCGACAACAGTCGCGACCCCGCCCTTACCCGCCGCCTGCGCGGCCAACCCTGACACTGGAGTCCCTCATGCCTCTCTACCACATATGGCGCCTTCTGCTGCTGTGGCCACTTCTGCTGCTGGCTGGTTGTGGCACCAGCCTCGATGACTATAGAGGGCAGGGTCCGAACTGGGATCTCGCCCGTTTTTTCAATGGCAAGCTGGTGGCCCATGGCCTGGTGACAGACCGTAGCGGCGAAGTGACCAGTCGCTTTCGGGTCGAGATGCAGGGACGCTGGCGAGAGGGCAAGGGGGAGCTGTTCGAACAGTTCTATTTCGATGACGGCCGCCAGCAGACCCGCACCTGGTTTTTGAGCAAGGGGGCGGATGGACACTGGCGTGGCACCGCCTCGGACGTGGTGGGGGAAGCGGTGGGCAAGACGGCTGGTTTTGCCCTGAACTGGCGCTATCAACTCGATCTGGCCCTGCCGGACGGGGAGGTGGTGCGGGTGAGCTTCGATGACTGGATGTATCTGCTGGATGAAGATCGCCTGATCAATCGCGCCGAGATCAGCAAGTTCGGCATTCATCTGGGGGAAGTGATCCTCTATATCGAGCGGCTTGAGCGATGAAAGCGGGTGCTTTTCCCGCTGACGATAGCCAGTCGCTATCAATGAGCAAGGTACAAGCAATTGTCCTTTGAGTCTGTGCGGGGATATGCTGACTCCGTTCCCAATAATGTTTACCACCTGGAGGTGAATGATGAAGAGCCCCATTGGTCTTGATACCGTTCAATCACAAGCCCTGGCCGCCGAGCTGAACAAGTTGCTGGCCAGCTACCAGATCCTCTACATGAACGTTCGCGGCTTCCACTGGAACATCCGTGGCAACCAGTTCTTCGAGCTGCACCTCAAATTCGAAGAGATCTACAACGATCTGCTGCTGAAGGTTGATGCCCTGGCCGAGCGCATCCTCACCCTGGATGGGGTGCCCCTGCACAGCTTCAGCGACTACATCAAGGTCTCCGCCATACCAGAACAGAAGGGGTTGCACGACGGCCGCGCCTGTGTCGAATCCCTGCTGGAGAGTTTCCGCGAATTGCTGGTGGCCCAGCGCCGCATCCTGGCGCAGGCTGCCGAAGCCGGTGACGAGGGTACCGCCTCCATCCTCTCCGACTATGTGCAGCAGCAGGAGAAACTGGTCTGGATGCTGCGGGCCTACCTGGACTGATGACATGCAGGGCCGGATGTCACTAGTGACGCCGGCCTGGCCGTTCCCTTATCCCCTGTTGCTGCAATCCTGAATTGTCTTTGATGTTATCCACCCGCTTGCCGCCCTGTCTGGGCGGCTTTTTTGTTTTTGATCTGCATCAATGAAAACTTAATTGGTAAATTGAATGCCTATTAAGTTTTTCGAGAGAGGAATAGAATCGCCACAAAACAAGTAACTGAAATGTCCAATTGGGAGAGGCATGATGTTTTGTGTGCAATGTGAACAGACAATTCGTACCCCCGCAGGCAATGGCTGCGCCTATGCACAGGGTATGTGCGGCAAGACGGCCGAGACCTCGGATCTGCAGGATGTGTTGATCTATGCGCTGCAGGGGCTCAGCGCCTGGGCGCTGGCAGCTCGCGAGCACGGCATCGTCGATGACGAGATCGACGCCTTCGTGCCCAAGGCCTTCTTCGCCACCCTCACCAACGTCAACTTCGACTCGGCGCGCATCGTCGGCTATGTGAATCAGGCGATGGCTTATCGCCAGCAATTGGCCGACCGTCTGACCGCCCTGGCGGTGCAGGTCAGCGATCTACCCGCCGCCGCTCGCTTCGAACCGGGCGCCGAACTGCTGGAACAGCTGGCCCATGCGCCCCAGACCGCGGTCAATCGCGGCAAGAGCGAGGTCAACGAAGACATCATGGGGCTGCGTCTGCTCTGCCTCTACGGCCTCAAGGGCGCCGCCGCCTATATGGAGCATGCCCGGGTGCTGAGTCAGCAAGACAGTGCCGTGGCCGCCGAGTTCCACCGCATCATGAGCTGGTTGGGCACGGATCCGAGCGATCTGGATCCCCTGTTCAAGTGCGCCATGGACATAGGCCTGTTGAACTTCAAGATCATGGAGATGCTGGATCTCGGCGAAACCAGCGCCTTCGGCCACCCCGAGCCGACTCAAGCAAGAGTCACCCCGGTGCCGGGCAAGTGCATCCTGGTCTCAGGTCACGACATGGTGGATCTCAAGCTCATCCTGGAACAGACCATGGGCACCGGCATCAACGTCTACACCCACGGCGAGATGCTGCCGGCCCTGGCCTACCCCTTCTTCAAGCAGTACCCGCATCTGGTGGGCAACTACGGCTCCGCCTGGCAGAACCAGCAAAAAGAGTTTGCCAACTTCCCGGGCGCCGTGGTGATGACCTCCAACTGCATCATAGATCCCAACGTGGGCAACTACTCGGATCGCATCTTTACCCGCTCCATCGTCGGCTGGCCAGGGGTCACTCACCTGGAAGGGGAAGACTTCTCCGCAGTGATCGCCAAGGCCCAAGCGCTGGAAGGGTTCAAGCACACCGAGCTCGAGCACTTCATCACCATCGGCTTCGCCCGCAATGCCCTGATGCAGGCGGCACCAGCGGTGATCGACAAGGTGAAGGCCGGGGAGATCAGCCACTTCTTCCTGGTGGGGGGTTGTGACGGCGACCGTGCCGAGCGTGCCTACTACACCGAGTTTGCCAAGGGGATCCCCCAGGACAGCCTGCTGCTCACCCTGGGCTGCGGCAAGTACAAGTTCAACAAGCTCGACTTCGGTGACATCGGCGGCATTCCGCGCCTGCTGGATGTGGGTCAGTGCAACGATGCCTACTCCGCCATCCAGCTCGCCCTGGCGCTCTCCGAGGCGTTCGAGTGCGGCGTCAACGATCTGCCGCTGACCCTGGTGCTCTCCTGGTTCGAGCAGAAGGCCATCGTCATCCTGCTCACCCTGCTGGCGCTCGGGGTGAAAGACATTCGCACCGGTCCGACCGCACCGGCCTTCCTCACCCCGGCCCTGCTCAAGGTGCTGGAGGAGCAGTTTGGCCTGAAAGGGACCACCACGGCCGAGGCTGACTTGGCCGAGATCCTGGCGGCCTGATCACGGTGCTGGAGACATAGTCCGGCCTCAAGGGACCCACGACCGCAGAGGCGGATATTGCCGAGATCCTGGCGGCCTGAGCGGCGCCATCTCCGCCTTACACGCTCAGCATGTTGTAAGCCTTTGGCGAGCCTGATGGCTCGCCTTTTTTTCAAGACGATCGCTTCAAGACAAGAGGAGCCTTGCGATGACCTCCACCTCTCTTTCCCTGCGCTGCATTGGCCGTCGTGCGGATACCCACGACGTGACCAGCTGGCAGTTTGTCGCCACCGAGGGTTCTCTGCCCCCCGTGCTGGCCGGCCAGTGCGTGACGCTGCACACCGAGGTTGGCGGCGAGCCTCAGTGCCGTGCCTATACCCTCTCCTCCAGCCCGCAGGATGCCTGCTGGCAGGTGACCATCAAGGATGTGGGCCTGATCTCCCACCACCTGCACCAGAGTCTGCAGGTAGGGGACGAGATCCGGGCCGACGGCCCCTTCGGTGACTTCAACCTGACCGCCTTGCCTTGCGAGCGACCGTTGCTGCTGAGCGCGGGCTCCGGCATCACCCCCATGTGGGCCATGCTGCGGGACGAGCTCGCCAAGCGACCCTATGCGGACATCCGCTTCATTCACAGCGCCCGCTCGCCCCAGGACGTGATCTTCGCGGATGAATTGGCCGCGCTGGCCGAGGCGCACCCCGGTGTGCGTCATGCTCTGGTGCTGGAGCAGGCGCCGGCCGCTCACCCCTGGGTCGGTCGGCTCAGCCCCGACATGCTCAAGGAGCTGGCGCCGGACTTGCTCGGCCGCCACGTCTATCTGTGCGGGCCCGCGCCCTACATGGCGGCGGTGAGCACCATGCTGGCAGAGCTGGGGCTGCCGGCGGCGCAGCTGCATCAGGAGTCGTTCGGCTTGCCTGCTGTTACATCGGGTGTAGCGCCAGTTGCCGCCGGGGGTGACCATTTCTGGCTGACCCTCAAAAAGAGCGGCAAGAAGGTGAAGATACTGCCGGGCCAGACCCTGCTGGCCGCGCTGGAGGGGGCGGGGGAGACCATGATGGCCGCCTGCCGCGCCGGGGTGTGCGGGGCCTGTCGCTGTACCACGACCGGCGAGATCGAGCGCCAGAGTGTGATGACTCTCAGCCCGCAGGATCTGGAGAGCGGGGTCGCACTGGCCTGCTCCTGCACTGCCAGGGGAGATGTCGGCCTCGACTACTGAGGGCGTCATAGGTATCCCGAGCTTTTCCCGCGCGGGCAGGGCGGGTAGACTCAGCTTCAGTTTCAGCAAAGCACGGGATAAAAAATGACAATTCTGGTCACGGGCGGTGCCGGTTATATCGGCTCCCACACCCTGGTTGAGCTGCTGGGCGCCGGCCAGCAGGTGGTGGTACTGGACAATCTCTCCAACTCCTCCCCCGAATCCCTCAGGCGGGTCGAGCAGATCACCGGCAAGGCCGTCACCTTCGTCGAGGGCGACATTCTGGACAGGGACTGCCTGCAACGGCTGTTCGCCGCCCACAAGATCGAGTCTGTGATCCACTTCGCCGGCCTCAAGGCGGTGGGGGAGTCCAGCCAGATCCCGCTCACCTACTACCAGAACAACGTGACCGGCACCCTGGTGCTGTGCGAAGAGATGGCCAAGGCCGGCGTGTTCCGCCTGGTGTTCAGCTCCTCGGCCACCGTCTATGGCGATCCCGCCTCTGTGCCCCTGCGGGAAGATTTCCCCACCAGCGCCACCAACCCTTACGGCCGCTCCAAGCTGATGGTGGAGGAGATACTGCGGGATCTCTCCCAATCCGATCCCCGCTGGGCCATAGTGCTGCTGCGCTACTTCAACCCGGTCGGTGCCCACGAGAGCGGCCTCATCGGCGAAGATCCCAACGGCATTCCCAACAACCTGCTGCCCTATATCAGCCAGGTCGGTGTCGGCAAGCTCAAGGAGCTGGGGGTCTTTGGCAACGACTACCCGACGCCGGACGGCACCGGGGTGCGCGACTACATCCACGTTGTGGATCTCGCCATCGGTCACCTCAAGGCGCTGGCCCGCATCGGGAGCGACACCGGGGTCTTCACCTACAACCTGGGCACAGGCCAGGGTTACTCCGTGCTGGAGATGGTCAAGGCGTTCGAAACCGCAAGCGGTCGCCCCATTCCCTACCAGATCAAGCCCCGTCGCCCCGGCGACATCGCCGAATGCTGGGCCGAGCCTACCCTGGCCCGGGACGCGCTGGGCTGGCAGGCCGAGCGGGGGCTCGAGCAGATGATGGTGGACACCTGGCGCTGGCAAAGCCAGAACCCGAACGGCTATCAGTCCTGAGGGACTGGAGCCTGAATGGCAAAACGCCCCGGCATCGCGATGCCGGGGCGTTTTTTTACGAGCGAAGAGCGGGTTACTGAATGCTCTTGCCGGCTCGCACATCCTTGATGATGGCCTTGAGGCTCGCCAGGTCGCGGGGGGCACCGCGCAGGATCTGATCACCGATGATAAAGGCCGGGGTGCCGGAGATGCTCATGGCTTCGGCCAGGGCACGGTTGGTACCCAGGTTCTGATCTATGCTGCCGTCCTTGAACTTGGCCTCGACCTTGCTCCAGTTGACCCCAGCGGCCTCTGCCACCTGCTTCACCTGGGCTTCGTCTGACAGCGGGCCCTGGTGGGCATAGAGCTTGTCGTGGAAGGCCTGGTATTTGTCGGGCTGGCCGAGCTGCACCGCCAGCGCGGCGCGGGCGGCGTAGTAGGAGGTCTCGCTCAGTATGGGGAACTGCTTGTAGATGTAGCGGATGTCCTTGTCTTCACCGAGCAGTTGCTGGATGAGCGGGTGGGCCCGCTTGCAGTAGCCGCAGTTGTAGTCGAAGAACTCGACCACAGTCAGGCTGCCCTTGGGGTTGCCGCTCTCGGGATCCTGGTTGGCGAAGAGCTGCTTGGCATGGGCCTCGATCAGCGTCTTGTCGCTCTCGGCCTGCTGGCTCTCCTGCTTGGCGCGCAGGGCATTGGACATCTCGACCAGTATTTCCGGATTCTTGACCAGATAGTCGCGCACGATCTGCTCGACATCGCTCTTGGTCAGCTCGCTCGCCTGCACCGGCGCCGCAAGCAGGGTCGCGCCGGTCAGGGCGGCGAACAGGGCATGTTTGATTCTCATAAGTCCATCTTGCTGGGAATATCGTGGAGGCCACTATAGTGGGTGAGTCTGTTTTCAAGTCAAGCCATCCGGTTGAAAAAGCACGGGTTGGGGCGACTCTGCGGGTTTTGTTGGCCATTTAGCCCAATAAATCGGCAAACGAACAGAGCGGGGATTTACAAGGGGGATCGTCATGGGTAATATGCGTCGCACTGCTGCGGAGGGGTGGCAGAGCGGCTGAATGCACCGGTCTTGAAAACCGGCGATGGGCGACCATCCGTGGGTTCAAATCCCACCTCCTCCGCCATTTATTTATAGAGCCCATCTCAATCGTTGATTGAGATGGGCTTTTTCGTATTCGCGTGCCACAGGCCAGCGCCATGGCGTGATCATCATCCTCTTCGAAGGTGCGCCGAATGGTGCCGAGCACGCAGGGCATGATCATCGCACCTCCCGGGGCCAGCAACCCCCGCGCATCGGTCAGCATGACCGGCGTCGGCGCATAGGCGGCCAGCAGGGAGGCAACCCCGAAGATGGTCAGCCCGCTGAGCAGCAGGCGGCGGTTGCCGATACAGTCCGCCTGGGTGCCCATGGGCATCCGCAGCCCCGCCATCAGCAGCGGATAGATGTCGATGATCCAGAGCACCTGGGTGGTAGAAGCGCCGAGGGCCTGGGCCAGGGAGGGCACAGAGGTGGATCGCCGGCATCATGACGCCCCTCGCCGCGTTGTACGCCAGGCCTGAAGGCGCTCCTGCGCCCCTATGATGAAGACAAAAAAGACCGGCACGAAGAAGATGGCCAGCAGGGTGCCGCTGATCATGCCACCGAACACGCCGGTGCCGATGGCATGCTGGGTCTCAGCGCTGGCACCGCTGGCGAGCATCAAGGGCACCACGCCCAGGGTGAAGGCCAGCGAGGTCATCAGAATGGGGCGCAGGCGCAGGCGGGCAGCAGTGACAGCCGCATCAAGCAGCGAGCGCCCTTCACTGTGCAACTGGCGCGCAAACTCCACGATGAGGATGGCATTCTTGGCCGACAGACCGATGATGGTGATCATGCCTACTTTAAAGAAGACGTCGTTGGGCATGCCGCGCAGCATCACGGCCGCGACGGCACCGAGCAGGCCCAGCGGCACCACCAACATCACGGAGAGCGGGATCGACCAGCTTTCATAGAGTGCCGCCAGCACCAGGAAGACCACCAGCGCCGACAACAGCATCAGCAGGGGGGCCTGCTCGGCTGACTGGCGCTCTTGCAACGACTGTCCCGTCCAGGCCAATGCGAAGCCTGGCGGCAATTGCGCCACCAGACGCTCCATCTCCGCCATCGCCGCTCCGCTGGAGATGCCGGGCGCTGCCCCTCCGGCAATACGCACGGCAGGGAAGCCATCGAAGCGCATCATTTGTTGCGGCGATTCGCGCCATTCCGGTGTCACCACCTCCCGCAAGGAGACCATGCCGCCGCTGGCATTGCGCACCCGCAGGCCGAGCACGTCATCGAGCTGCATGCGCGCCGACGCGTCGGCCTGCAGAATGACCTGCTGCATGTGCCCGCCGTTGGGGAAGTCGTTGACGTATAGCGACCCCATTGCGGCCGACAGGGTACTGCTTACTCTGGCGAACGAGAGTCCCATGGCTTCGGCCTTCTGTCGGTTGATCTCGAGGTGAATGCTCTCGCCGGGAGGCAGATTGTCGGGATACACATCACTGACTACCTGGCTTTTGGCGGCCAGTTCCAGCAGTTGTGCCTGAGCGGCCAGCAGCGCGGCATCTCCCCGGTTGGCTCTGTCTTGCAGGAACAGGGTGAAGCCGGAGGCGGTGCCCAGCTCGTCGATGGCGGGCGGCAGCAAGCTCATTACCGTGCCTTCAGGAATATTTGCCATAGCCGCTTGTGCCAGATCTGCCTCTTCGGCGGCCGTGGCGCCATGACGCTGATCCCAATCTTTGAGCATGGTGAAGGCCATGGCCGCATTGGGGCCTGCGCCGGAGAAGCTGAAGCCCTGCACCACCAGGTTGGTGTCCAGCGCCTCGCGAGAGGCGACGTGAGTCTCGAAGGCCTTGACCACCTCAAGGGTACGCTCGCTGGTGGCGCCGGTCGGCAGCTGGATGGAGGTCATGAAGTAGCCCTGATCCTCGTCTGGCAGGAAAGAGGAGGGCAGCTGAGCGGCGGCGATGGCTAGCACGGCGCAGAGGGCGGCAAAGGTTGCCATCATCCGTCCGCTGCGTCCGACCAGCCGGGTTACCCGCGCACCGTAGCCTGCCGTGAACCGCTCGAACCCCCGGTTGAAGGCACCGAAAAAGCCGCGCTTCTCATGATGATCTGGACTGACCGGACGCAGCAGGGTGGCGCAGAGCGCAGGCGTCAGGGTCAGGGCGAGGAAGGCCGAAATGAGGATCGAGACAGCCATCGACAGGGTGAACTGCTGGTAGATGACCCCCACCGAACCGCTGCCAAACGCCATGGGGAGAAACACCGCCGTGAGCACCAGGGTAATGCCGATCACCGCCCCGGTGATCTCCTTCATGGCTTGCGACGTCGCCTCCCTGGGCGACAGCCCCCGGGTGGCCATCAGGCGCTCGACGTTCTCCACCACCACGATGGCGTCGTCGACTATGATGCCGATGGCCAGCACCATGCCGAACATGGTGAGGGAGTTGATGGAAAAGCCGGCCAGCAGCATCACCGCGAAGGTGCCGAGCAGCGCTATGGGGGCGACGATGGCCGGGATCAGGGTGTAGCGCAGGTTCTGCAGGAAGAGGAACATCACCAGGAACACCAGCACCATGGCTTCCAGCAGGGTGTGGATCACCTTGTCGATGGAGACCTTGACGAAGGGGGCCGAGTCAAACGGGATCGAATAGGCCATGCCCGCCGGCAGGGTGGGGGCGAGCTGGGCGAGACGGGTGCGCACCCCATCGGCGGTACGCACGGCGTTGGCTCCGGGGGAGAGCTGAATGGCGGCGCTGGTGGCGGCCACGCCGTTCTCGCGGTTGGAGAAGGCGTAGGATTGCGCCCCTAGCTCGACCCGGGCGACATCACCCAGCACCAGCTTGGCGCCATCGCCACCGGCTCGCAGCACGATGGCGGCGAATGCCTCGGGGGTCGTCAGCTGCCCTTGAACCGTGAGGGGAACCGTCAGGCGTTGCCCCGGCAGGGCGGGTTCATCACCGAGGCGCCCCGGTGCAATCTGGATGTTCTGCTGCTCGATGGCCTGCGCCACCTCGCTGATGGTCAGCCCGTAGGCGGCGAGTTTGGCCGGATCTACCCAGATGCGCATGGCCTGCTCGGCGCCAAACAGCTGCACTCGTCCCACCCCGTCGATGCGGCGCAGCTCCTGCACAATATTGCGTGCCATGTAGTCGTTGAGGGCAACCTCATCGAAGCGGCCATCCGGTGAGGTCATGCCGACCATCATCAGAAAGCCGGATGAGGCGGACTCCACCTGCAGGCCGGTTTGCCGCACCGCTTGCGGTAAACGGGGTTCGACCGCCTTGATGCGGTTTTGCACGTCCATCTGGGCCAGCTCCGGATCGGTGCCCGGCTTGAAGGTGGCAGTGATCTGCGCGCTGCCCGAGGCGTCCACCGACGACTCGAAGTAGAGCAGGTTCTTCACTCCCGACAGCTCGCGTTCGATCAGGCTCACCACCGCATCGTTCAGGGTCTGCGGCGTGGCGCCCGGATAGGTGGCATAGAGGGTCACCGACACCGGCGCCACCGAGGGATAGCGGGAGATGGGGAGCTTGGGGATGGCGATGACCCCAGCCAGCACGATGAAGAGGGCGATCACCCAGGAAAACACCGGGCGATGGATAAAAAACTGCGGCATGGATAACTCTCCGATTCAGCGAATGCCACCGTCAGCCGGTTGGCTGACAGCGGGTGGTTGCCAAGGGGAAGCTGTGACCTGAACCCCCGGGGTCAGACGGTCGATCCCTTCGATCACCACCTGTTGCCCGGCACTGAGCCCGGACGCGATGCGGTACTGGTTATTCACCAGTTCAGCGGTATTGACCGGAACCAGCTGTGCCTGCCCCTGGCCATCCACCACCCACACGCTGGTCTGACCCGAGGTGCGAACTACCGCCTGCTGGGGCACGGTCAGGGCGTTGGCATAGCGGGCACGGGGGATGCGCGCCTGCACATAGAGGCCGGGCAACAGGCGCCGTTCAGGGTTATCCACCAGCACCCGCAGCAGCACGTCGCCGGTTCCGGCATCGACCTCGATACCGGAGAAGAGGATGTGCCCCTGCATGCCCAGCGGTGTGCCATTGCTGCCGAGGATCTCCACCGCCAGTTCCGGTGCCGTTGAGCCAGCTTGCTGGCGCAGGGATTCCAGCACCGAGGCCGGTTGGCGCACATCGACGTAGACCTGATCGATCTGCTGGATCCTGGCCATGGGGGTGGTATCGGTGGGCGACACCAGAGCCCCTTCACTCACCAGCGCCTGATCGATACGTCCGGCGATGGGGGCCTCCACGCTGGCAAATTGCAGGTTCAGTTGGTGCCGGGCCAGAGTCGCCCTGGCCTGGGCTACATCGGCGGCCGCCTGATCCCGCTGGGAGATCGCATCGTCATAGGTCTGGCGGCTGATGGCGTCGGTGCGCAGCAGCGGCTGCAGGCGCTCAATCTGGATGCGGGCGCGAGCCAGCACGGCCTCGGCCCGTTGCAATGCGGCGGCGGCGCTGTCGACATCGGCCTTGAAGGGGGCCGGGTTTATCTGGAACAGCACTGTGCCTGCGCTGATCTCGGCGCCCTGCTCGAACAGGCGGCGCTGCACGATACCGCTGATCTGGGCGCGAATGTCGGCGCTGCGCAGTGCCGCCACCCGGGCGGGCAGATCCTCGCTGATGACCAGCTCCCGACCAGTCAATGTCAGCACCGACACCTGAGGAGGGGCGGGTGCCTCCTGCTCTTGCGGCGCGACATCGCACCCCGCCAACCCGAATGCGGCAATGACGGCGAGCAGGGCGCCCGCATACCGCTGTTTTACAAACATCATCCACTCACCTCGTTAAACCGTCTCTCCGGTGTGATGTGGCCGGAGAGTGCATCGAGCGGCCATTATGGCGAGGGGCTATTGCGAATGATTCGAGGCTTTGTGGAGAATCCATGGAGGCGATGATAAAGTTCAACGCCACCTTTTTTCGAGTCCGACTATGTCCCATCTCAATGCTTCCGCCAGCCCGGTGGGCCAGTCACTGGTTCTGATTGCAGAGGATGAAGCCGAGATCGCCGACATCCTCGCCGCTTACCTGCAACGTCATGGGTTGCGCTCCCTGCACGCCGCCGATGGCCGTGAAGCGCTGGCCATGCATCAGGCATTCAAACCCGACCTCCTGCTGCTGGATGTGCAGATGCCGCAACTGGATGGCTGGCAGGTGCTCAGCGAGATCCGGGCGCGCGGCGACACGCCGGTGATCATGCTGACCGCCCTCGATCAGGATCTCGACAAGCTAATGGGGCTGCGCATGGGGGCGGATGACTATGTGGTCAAACCCTTCAATCCGGCCGAAGTGGTAGCGCGAGTGCAGGCCGTGCTCAGGCGCACCCGAGCCGTAAAGCCTGCCACGGCGAACGTGTTGCGGGTCGGCCTGTTTCAGATCGATCTGGAGAGCCACGAGGCCAGCCTTTGCCGCGATGAGGGGCAGCAGGTGCTGGAGCTGACCTTGACCGAGTTCAAGTTGCTCGCCTCTTTGATGCGGGCGCCAAAACGGGTGTTCAGCCGCGCCGAACTGCTGACTCACTGCTTGCCGGAGGGGGATACCCAGGAGCGTACAGTGGATAGCCACATCAGCAAGTTGCGCAAAAAACTGGAGACACACGGCATTCAGGGGGTCCCCGCCAGTGTCTGGGGCGTTGGCTATCGCTTCGGGGGCGATGCATGAAATCGGCGCCCGGCCTTCGCAGGCAGATCATCCGCTCTCTGGGCCTGATGACGCTTGGTATCATCTCCCTCGCGGTGATCGGCACCTATGTGTTTTATGGCATCGCCGTGGCGTTTGTGCCGGGCAGCATCTCCGAGACCTGGGTGCCCTCCAGAGTCGAGATGATCTGGATCGGCTCCACCATTCTCATTGCATTGGGGATGGCGCTTTACGTGGCGGTTCGCCTCTCTCGCCGCATCCTGACTCCCCTCAACTCGGTGGCAACCAGCCTGCGCGAGGTGGCCGAGGGCAAACTCGATGCCCGTGTGCCGGAGGATGAGCAGGCGATCGGGGAGACGGCGCAACTGGTGCGCGACTTCAACGCCATGGCCGAGCGGCTGCAGAGCATGACCCGCGAGCGGGAGTTCTGGAATGCCGCCATCGCCCACGAATTGCGCACTCCGGTGACCATTTTGCGCGGCCGCTTGCAGGGGCTGGCCGAAGGGGTATTTCCTCCCAGTAGCGAACTCTTCGAGGGGTTGCTGCGTCAGGTGGAGGGGCTCAATCACCTGATCGAGGATTTGCGGGTATTGAGCCTCAACGACAGCGGTCATCTGGAGTTGCAGCGGACCGAGGTCAGGCTGGCCGACGAGCTTGCCGTGGTGCTTGAGGCATTTGCCAGCCCTCTGGCGGCGAGCGGATTTGTGTTGCAACGGGAGCTCGATAGCGAACTTCATGTTTGCTGCGATCTGTTTCGTATCCGTCAGGCCCTGATGGCGCTGCTGGAAAATGCCCAGAAGCACGCGGTGCCGGGCATGCTGACAGTGCGCCTGCAACGCTCGGGTGCCTTGTGCGCCCTGAGCCTGGAAGATGAGGGGCCTGGCATCGGCGAGGAGGTTGCTGCCTATGTTTTCGATGCGTTTCGCCGGGGGGAGCCGTCGCGTTCGCGCAAGAGCGGCGGCAGCGGGCTCGGACTCGCCGTGGTCAAGGCCATTGCCGAGGCCCACGGCGGCAGCGCCCTCTGCCAGCCCAACGGGTGGGGCGGCACCACATTCCTGCTTTCCTGGCCCATCCTGGCCGCTGACGACAGGCCATGACTCCTGCCAGCTGCCTCCTTTATCTGTTGCGGGGGGGGGGGCGAGAAACCTGATCCGCGGCGATGGATGGCCGAGGTTATGCCCTTCTCCACACATCCAAGTTCTTCCGATTGATTGAGATGGCTTTTTCTGGTCTGTGAGTGTTCTGCTCCCGTCCCTTCGCCGACGCCATGCTCTTGTTCCATCTCACAACGTCGGCGCGGCCGATCTCAGGCCAGGGCCCCAGACAGCCCTTGTGCCAGGTAACCCATCAGGATGGCCATTCCCAGGATCACGGTGAGGAATGCCACTATCATGGGGGTTCTGAACATCGACTTGAGCAGGATCACCTCGGTCAGGCTGGCCCCCGCACTGCCGATGATGAGTGCCATCACTGCCCCCATGCCCATCCCTTTGCCCAGCAGCACAGATGCCAGAGGGATCACGGCTTCTGCCCGGATATAGAGCGGAATACCCACCACTGCGCTGAATGGAATGGCCAGCGGGTTGTCAGCCCCGGCGTGGGCGGCTATCCACTCTGCCGGAATAAAGCCGTAGATAAATGACCCGACGAGCACTCCCAGCAGCAGATAGGGCAGCACCTCCCTGAATTGCTGCCAGGCATCCGCCCGCGCCTTGGCGAAGGCCGTGGATCTCACTGGCGCATGAGTCAGGGCCGCAGAGCCGTCTGCGCAGCAAGAGAGGGCTGGCGAGGCCTCGGGTTGTGCGGGACGGCAAGATGCCTGAGCCTTTAACGGTGTGACTGACTTGATAGCCTTGTTTGAGCAGCAAGCTGCTGCGCTCACACTGGCAGCTTCACTCGTCGTGGTGCCACAGCCTGTGCCACAGCTGCTTGGCTTGGCCTCTTTGGGGTCAATCACATGACGCTCGAATCCCAGCATGTCCAGCAGCATGCTCGCCAGTACAGAGACGCCGGCGGCGATAACGGCATACAGGACCGTCAGTTTCCAGCCGAAGGTGACCCACATCAGGCCGACGATGATCGGATTGAGCAGCGGCGAGACGAACAGAAAGGTCAGGGTGGGTCCGAAACCGGCTTTGGCGGACAGGAGTCCGCGCAGCATGGGAATGGTCGAGCAACTGCAAAAGGGGGTCAGGGCGCCCAGTACAGCCGAAATCAAATAGCCTCTGCCTTTTCGAGCCCCCAGCATGGCCTGGATCTTGGCATCGGGGATCTTCTGGCGGATCAGGCTGACGGCGGCACTGATCACCAGGAACAGCACCGAGAGTTCGACGGCCAGCAACACAAACATCCGAGATGCATCCGTCAGCATGGTTAACCAGTCATTCATCTTCACATCCTCTTGGGTTTGACTATATTTCTAAAATAATCGAAGTGTGTGGGTGGTCAAGATATTTCTGGTAATATCGAAATATCATCGATGAAGAGGGTTGGAGCATGGAGCTGGAAGCGGTCGCCAAGGCATTGAAAGAGTTGGGTCATCCGACTCGCTTGTTCATTTTCAAGCACCTGGTCAAGGCCGGGGAGCAAGGCCTGCCCGTGGGAGACTTGCAAAAGCAGCTCGCCATTCCCGCCTCGACCCTGAGCCATCATATTGCCGCTCTGGTTTCGGTCGGGCTGGTCAAGCAGAACCGGGAGAGCCGCACCCTGCTGTGCGTCTCTCAATACGAGGTGCTGGAAGAGATCATCGCGTTTTTCCGCGAGGAGTGCTGTGTGAACGACAAGAGGGAGTGAGGAGATCGACGATAGGCTCTGGTCGTGTTGATCATTTCAATGATTCTTGTATAGTTGAAGTCATGAAGTGAATGAAGGGGAAGTTCCATGAACAAAGAGATCGCCACCAAGGTATTTGAGTCCCTCGCATCCGGCATTCGCCTCGATGTGTGGCGTCTGCTGGTCAAGGCCGGGTTGGAAGGTCAGGTCGCCGGCCAGCTGGCCAGCGAGCTCGACATAGCCCCCAACACCCTCTCGTTTCACCTGAAAGCCATGCTGCACGCTGGCCTGCTCTCGGTGGAGCAGGAGGGGCGCTTTTTGCGCTATCGCGCCAACATTCCCCTGATGCTGAGTCTTATCGGCTACCTCACCGAGGAGTGCTGCGCCGGTCATCCGGAAGCCTGCGGGGTGATGAGAGCCGAATCCGGTTGCTCGCCCCATGTGTTGCCTGCGCAGCCTTGCTGCAATGAGGAGTAGATCATGAGACTGATACAAGTATTCGACCCGGCCCTGTGCTGTTCCAGCGGGGTATGTGGCGCAGAGGTTGACCAAAATCTGGTGACCTTTGCCGGCGATGCCGAATGGATCAAGCAGCAGGGTGGCTCTCTATATCGATTCAACCTGGCGCAACAGCCCCTGGTCTTCGCCGAGACCCCGGCAGTGGCTTCCTTTCTGGAGCTGACTGGGGAAGAAGGACTGCCTGTGACCCTGGTTGATGGTCAGCTGGTACTCACCGGTCGTTATCCCAGCCGCGCCGAACTGATGCGTTATGCAGGACTGGAGTTGCCGAAAGCCCCGGGAAGCGATGGTACAGAAGTCGATCCGTCAGATGTCGAGCCAAGCAAAGCGGGCGCTATCAAGGGGATCGTCAAGAGTGGATGCTGCTCCGGCTGCAGTGGTTGCTGCTAAGCGACATCGCCTGGCTGGCAAGCTCGCTGCTCGGTCAATTGCCTCGTTGTTTCTGATAGGAGTCTCTCATGTCCCCGTTTCTGAACTACTCGTTTCTCCATGATGCGCCGCCGTTTCTCTTTTTCACAGGCAAGGGCGGGGTGGGCAAGACCTCGCTGGCCTGTGCCAGTGCGGTTGCCTTGTGTGACAGTGGCAAAAGGGTACTGCTGGTCAGCACGGATCCGGCCTCAAACATAGGCCAGGTATTCGATACCCAGATAGGCAACAAGATGACCGCCATAGCGGCAGTCAGTGGGTTGTCAGCACTGGAGATAGACCCGCAAGCCGCTGCACAAGCCTATCGGGAGCGGATCGTCGGGCCGGTGCGCGGCAAGTTGCCCGAGAGCGTGGTACGCAGCATTGAGGAGCAACTCTCCGGTGCCTGCACCACAGAGATCGCCGCCTTCGACGAATTCACGGCCCTGCTTACCGACAAGGCGTTGCTGGCAGAATATGACCATATCGTCTTCGATACGGCCCCCACCGGGCACACCATACGTCTGTTGCAGTTGCCGGGTGCGTGGAGCGAGTTTCTTGAGCAAGGCAAGGGGGATGCCTCCTGTTTAGGGCCCTTGGCAGGGCTGGAAAAACAGCGCAGCCAATACGCCGAGGCCGTTGCTGCCTTGTCCGATGCAGAGAAAACCCGGCTGATTCTGGTCGCCCGAGCGCAAGCCTCGACCTTGCGGGAAGTGGCGCGTACCCACGATGAGCTGGCGACCATCGGCCTTGCCAATCAGCAACTGGTCATCAATGGCATCTTCCCCCAAAGCGAATTGGTTGATGACCCCTTGGCGACCGCCCTGTGGCAACGAGAGCAGCTGGCGATGGCCCAAATGCCAGCGCTGCTGGCCAGTCTGCCACAAGACAGAGTGCCGCTGTTGGCGACCAATCTGGTTGGGGTCGATAGCCTGCGCCAGTTACTCGGCGCAGCGCCTGTCAACGGGAACCTCGAGGTCGAACGCCCGGCCGCCGAGTCACAGGACCAGCAACATCCCGGCTTGACGCAACTGGTCGATGAGCTGGCCAGCGATGGCCACGGGCTCATCATGCTGATGGGCAAGGGCGGTGTGGGTAAAACTACCCTGGCGGCGGCAGTGGCGGTAGAGCTTGCCAGTCGAGGCCTGCCGGTTCACCTGACCACCTCAGATCCCGCAGCCCATCTGGGAGAGACACTGGCAGGGGCACTGCCGAACCTGGCTGTGAGCCGCATCGATCCTCACGCCGAGACCGAGCGTTACCGTGCCCAGGTGCTGGCCACAAAGGGGGCGAGTCTGGATGCACAGGGCCGCGCCCTGCTGGAGGAAGATTTGCGTTCCCCCTGTACCGAAGAGATCGCCGTGTTTCAGGCCTTCTCGCGGATCATTCGCGAGGCGGGCAAGCGCTTCGTGGTGATGGATACGGCGCCGACCGGCCATACCCTGTTGCTGCTCGATGCGACTGGTGCCTATCACAGAGAGATAGCCCGCCAGATGGGGGGGAAAGGGATGCACTTCACCACCCCCATGATGCAACTGCAAGACCCGAAACAGACCAAGGTGATGATAGTCACCCTGCCGGAGCCCACCCCGGTACAGGAGGCCGCCAATCTGCAAGCCGACCTGCGCCGCGCCGGCATCGAGCCCTGGGCCTGGGTAGTGAATCACAGGCTGGTCCCTGCTGGCATCACTTCCCCCCTGCTTGCCCAGCGAGCCTGTCGCCAGCAGCCCCATATCGAGGCGGTCAGGGGTGAGCATGGGAAGCGTTATGCCGTGGTGCCCCTGCTGGCGATCGAGCCGGTCGGCGTCAAGGCCCTGCAAGACTTATGTCACCCTGCCCACAAGGAGGGGTGAGACGATGCTTGCGTGGTCGCGGCTTGCGGCCACCAGCACTGGGTACCAACAACCTGTTTTCACCAACCAATCTGATGTTCTCAATGAGACATGGAGCCGCTGCTTATCATGCACCCCTTTGACATCCTGAACCTGGATAATGGCGCCCGCCTTATCTTCACCCCCTGTCCCGGTACCAAGGAGGCTTCCCTGCAAGCCTCCCTCAAGACCCTGCAAGCCGCCGGGGCTGATGCGGTAGTCACCATGATGCCCGATGCCGAGCTTCGCGAGTTCAAGGCCGATGCCTTGCCCGTCGAGTGCAATGCACTGGGGTTGGCCTGGTTCCAGCTGCCGGTAGAGGACGATTGTGCCCCCGAAGCGCCCTTTGCCGCCGCCTTTGCCAACCACAAGGCGGCGCTGCTGGCTCGCCTGGCGGCGGGCCAGACCCTGGCCATTCATTGCCGTGGCGGCTCGGGTCGTACCGGTCTGATGGCAGCCATCTTGCTGCTGGAGGCGGGCTACGCCCCCACACAGGTCAAGTCGCTTGTGCAAGGGCTGCGTCCCAAGGCGCTGACCCTGGCGCCCCACGTTCACTACCTCAATACCCACTACGCATTCGCCGGTTAAGGAAGACAGCATGGCTATCAAAGTTGGTATCAACGGTTTTGGCCGCATGGGCCGTCTCTCATTTCGCGCCGCCTTCGACTGGGCGGATGTGGAGTTTGTGCGCATCAATGACCCGGCTGGCGATGCCGCCTCCCTGGCACACCTCATCACCTTCGATTCGGTCCATGGCCGCTGGCATCATGAAGCCAGCGCCGAGGGGGACCAGATGGTGATAGGCAACCATCGCATCCTCTGCACTCGCAACAAAGAGATAGGCCAGACCGACTGGTCCCGCTGTGATGTGGTGATCGAGGCTTCCGGCAAGATGAAAACCAAGGCCCTGCTCAATGCCTATCTGGCGCAAGGGGTTAAGCGGGTCGTGGTGACTGCGCCGGTCAAGGAGGAGGGGGTGCTCAACGTAGTCATGGGGGTCAACCACCACCTCTACGACAAGGCGCAGCACCCCATAGTGACGGCGGCCTCCTGCACCACCAACTGCCTGGCGCCAGTGGTGAAGGTGATCCACGAGCAGCTCGGTATCAGGCACGGCTCCATGACCACCATTCACGACATCACCAACACCCAGACCATCCTGGATGCCCCCCACGCCGACCTGCGCCGTGCCCGCGCCTGCGGCCTGAGTCTCATCCCCACCACCACGGGGTCTGCCACCGCCATCACCCACATCTTCCCCGAGCTCAAGGGCAAGCTGAACGGCCACGCGGTGCGGGTGCCGCTCGCCAACGCCTCCCTCACCGACTGCGTGTTCGAGGTGAGCCGCCCCACCACTGAGGCCGAGGTCAACGGCCTGCTCAAGGCGGCCGCCATGAACGAGCTCGAGGGGATCATGGGCTATGAGGAGCGCCCCCTGGTGTCAGTGGATTACAAGACGGATCCGCGCTCCTGCACCATAGATGCACTCTCCACCATGGTGATCAATGGCACCCAGGTGAAGATCTACGCCTGGTATGACAACGAGTGGGGCTATGCCAACCGTACCGCCGAGCTGATGCGCATGGTTGGCCGGATGGACAAGGCGCAAGGATAACCCGGCCATGGCACTGACCCGACTCTCCCCCGAGATCCGCCAGTATCTGCTGGTGACCGGCAACTACTGGGCCTTCACCCTGACCGATGGCGCTCTGCGCATGCTGGTGGTGCTCTACTTCCATGGGCTCGGTTACAGCCCGCTGGCCATCGCCTCCCTGTTTCTCTTCTACGAGATCTTCGGGGTGGTGACCAATCTGGTGGGGGGCTGGCTCGGGGCTCGCCTCGGGCTCAACCGCACCATGAACATAGGCCTCGCCCTCCAGGTGCTGGCGCTCGGCATGTTGCTGGTGCCGCCGCTCTGGCTGACGGTGCCCTGGGTGATGGGGGCGCAGGCGCTCTCGGGGATCGCCAAGGATCTCAACAAGATGAGTGCCAAAAGCGCCATCAAGTTGCTGGTGCCAGGGGAGGCCCAGGGTCAGCTCTACCAGTGGGTGGCACTCCTGACCGGCTCGAAGAATGCCCTGAAAGGGATGGGCTTCTTCCTCGGTGGCGCCCTGCTGACCCTGCTCGGGTTTCAGGGGGCCGTGCTGGTCATGGCCCTGGCGTTGGCGCTGGTGTGGTGCGTCAGCCTGCTGACCCTGAAACGGGATCTCGGCAAGGCCAGGAACAAGCCCAAGTTCAGCGAAATTTTCTCCAAGAGCCGGGCCATCAATTACCTGTCGGCGGCCCGTCTCTTCCTGTTCGGGGCCCGGGATGTCTGGTTTGTGGTGGCGCTGCCTGTCTACCTCGCATCCAGCTTTGGCTGGGATCACTGGTATGTGGGTGGCTTCCTAGCGCTCTGGATTATTGCTTATGGCGTGGTGCAGACCCAGGCCCCCCGTTTTACCGGCAAACGTCAGGGGCGTGTGCCCGATGGCAAGGCTGCAATGCGTTGGGCGCTGGTGCTGGCCCTGACTCCGGCCCTGATTGCCCTGGCGCTTCATTACGATCTGCACCCTGCCATCAGTCTGGTGGGAGGGCTTATGGTGTTTGGCGCCCTGTTTGCCATCAACTCCTCCCTGCACAGCTACCTGATCGTCAGCTATGCCGGCTCTGACGGGGTATCGCTGGATGTGGGCTTCTACTACATGGCCAATGCCCTGGGGCGCCTGCTCGGCACCCTGCTCTCCGGGCTGGTGTTCCAGCTCTATGGTCTCGAGGCCTGCCTCTGGATCTCCACCCTCTTTGTCCTGTTGGCGGCGTTGATTTCAATCGGTTTGCCCCGCCATCAACCGCCCCTTTCATCTTCTCAGGGAGTCTCTTGATGAGTACCAATGCCTGCTGCGATCTGCCCGTCAGCAAAAAAATGAGTTTTCTCGACCGCAATCTCACCCTCTGGATCTTCGTCGCCATGGGCATAGGGGTGGGGATTGGTTATCTGTTCCCCCAGGTGGCCCAGTGGAACGAGGCGATGTCGGTCGGCACCACCAACGTGCCGCTCGCCATAGGCCTCATCCTGATGATGTACCCGCCGCTCGCCAAGGTGAATTACGGCACCATGGGCGCCATGACCCGGGATCGCCGCGCCATCACCCTCTCCCTGGTGATGAACTGGCTGGTGGGCCCCATCCTGATGTTCGTCATCGCCCTGGTGTTTTTGCATGATCAGCCGGGCTACATGGTGGGCCTCATCCTGATAGGCCTGGCGCGCTGCATCGCCATGGTGCTGGTGTGGAACGACCTCGGCGGCGGCAGCAAGGAGTACGGTGCGGGTCTGGTGGCGCTCAACAGCGCGTTCCAGATCCTCACCTACAGCTTCATGGCCTGGCTGTTCATTACAGTGCTGCCGCCGCTGTTCGGGCTGCAGGGCTTTGCGGTGGACATCACCATGCTGGATATTGCGCAGAGCGTGCTGATCTATCTCGGCATTCCCTTCCTGGCAGGTTTCCTGAGCCGCCACTACCTGGTCAAGGCCAAGGGGGATAAGTGGTACAGAGAGCGCTTCATTCCGGCCATCTCCCCCATCACCCTGATCGCCTTGCTGGCCACCATAGTGCTGATGTTCAGTCTCAAGGGGGAGATGCTCGTCGAGCTGCCCATGGATGTGCTGAGGGTCGCTATCCCACTGGTGGTCTATTTCGTGCTGATGTTCTTCACCAGCTTCCTGGTGGGCAAGAAGCTGGGCATTCCCTATGACAAGAATGCCTCCATCGCCTTTACCGCCACCGGCAACAACTTCGAGCTGGCCATTGCGGTCTCCATCGCCGTGTTCGGACTGAGCTCGGATCAGGCCTTCGCCGGTGTCATAGGCCCGCTGGTTGAGGTGCCCGTGCTGATCGCCCTGGTCAACGTGGCCCTGCGCATGAAGCGCCACTATGGCAAAGCGGAGGCCCAGGCATGAGTGACCCCAAGATCACCATCTACCACAACCCGGCCTGTGGTACCTCTCGCAATACGCTGGCACTTATCCGCAACTCAGGTGTGGAGCCGACCGTCATCCACTATCTGGAGATGCCGCCGAGCCGCGAGACCCTGGTCACGCTCATTGCCGCCATGGGAATACCGGCGCGCGGGCTGCTGCGCCAGAATGTGCCCCCCTACGAGGCGCTGGGGCTGGCCGGGGAGGGATTCAGCGACGAGGAACTGATCGACGCCATGTTGTCCCATCCCATCCTGATCAACCGCCCCATAGTGGTGACCCCGCTGGGCACCAAACTGTGCCGTCCGTCAGAAGTGGTGCTGGAGATACTGCCGAGCCCCCAGCAAGGGGCCTTCACCAAGGAAGATGGAGAGCGAGTGGTGGATGAGCAAGGCCGGCGTATCGAGTGACAGTCCCTTTGCTGCCGCGCCCCGGCGGCAATCTAATGCGACCTGAGACGGGCTGACCACTAGGGGCAGACCGGCTCAGGCTGGCGAGGCAAGCACCCCATCCGGCCGTTGCAGGTGGCGAAGCAGATGGGGGATCAGGTGTCCGGCATCGGGCCCGACTCCTCTGAGGGTGGCAGAGGCGAAGTTGCGCTGTTTGGGCAGACCGACGAAGTACAAACCGGGCACCTGGCTGGCCCGCCCATCGCGCTGCATCACCTTGCCGGTTTCATCCATCACGGGCAGGCCCTCGAGAAAGGGCAGATTGGGGCGAAAACCGGTGGCAAACAGCAGAGTGTCAACGGCTTCATGCTGTCCATCTGCCCAGACGACACCCGTTGGGGTGATCCGGGTGAACATGGGGTGCTGCTTGAAATAGCCGTTTTTCAGCGCCTTGCGATAGGTGCCATTGTCCAGAACCGGGGTGCTCTGGTCGTTCAACCAGCGGGTTTTCTCCAGGCCTGTCCATTTCAACCAGGTGTGAAAATCGGCCCCCAGTATCCGTTGGGGGGCGAATCGGATGGCGTCTCGTGTGGCCAGCGTCACCTCGGCCACGGCGGCCAGATCATGGGCTATCTGCACGGCGGAGTTCGCCGCGCCAATGACGACGACGCGTTGGCCGCGAAATGGCGCTCCATGTCGATAATCGGCGCTGTGAAGCTGTGTGCCGTTGAAGTCCTCGCGTCCTGGAATATCGGGCAGGTAGGGGCGGCTGAAGGCCCCAGATGCCACTATGACAGCCCTCGCCTGGTAGTACTCTCCGCTGGCTGTTGTTATCTGGAAGCCCTGCTCCAAGCCCATGACCCGGGTGACTCTGACCCCTTGGCGAACCGGTAGCTGGAACCGGTCGGCATACTGCTCCAGGTAACGCACCACCTCATCACGACCGGGATAGTGACCCGGTGTGCCGGGGAAGGGCATGCCGGGCAGCGCGGAATAGGCCGCCGGTGAGAACAGCTTTAGGCTTTCGTAGTAATTGTGCCAGTTGCCGCCAGGACCTCTTTGCTCATCAAGGAGCATGAAGTTAAGCCCTTGCTGCTTCAGGTGCCAACCAGATGCCAAACCTGCCTGGCCTGCTCCGATGACAACGACATCAAATTGCTGACCCATCAAGTTCATATGTGCACATCCATACACGTATTTAGGTAAAGAAAAATCAATCTGATCTGCCTGGGCAGCACAGTGCGGTAATGTGCTTGGTGTGACGGAGGATCTCCTCCAGGCGCTGGACAATGGCCGGGCCATCCACTTCGTAGAACACCTGTCGCCCAACCTTGGAAGAGCGCAGTATCCCTGCATCGAGCAGCAGCTGGAGATGGCGGGAAACCACAGAGCGCTCCTGGGGCAACTCGGCCGCTATCTCCGTGATGTCTGCCCGGCCCAGCTGCATGACGCGTTTCAGGACGGCAACCCGTGGCGGCTCGCACAGAGCCTTGAAGAAGGCTCCATCCAGAGAGGCAATGGCGGCATCTATGGCCTGGGTTCGGGTCTGTACTGTGGTCATGGCTGGACTATATGTGCATATATGTGCACATGTAAAGTGCCAACATGAAGGCCTGATCAGGAGGGTACAAAGCGCGGGCTGATGAGAGCAGGGGATGAGGGCGGCGTTAGGGTCACGCCAGAGCACAAAACAGGCGTAGGGCGCATGCTGGCAGCCAGGGGGCGGCAGGAAAGCCCGGGGGTCTTGCGAACAGGTCGCCGGCAGGCTCAGGCACTGTAGTGATCAGGATCTCTGTTTTAAGCGAAAAAGGTTTGTTTTTAGTGCAAACCTTATATTAATCATATGTAATTAATATGGTTTCACATATTAGATGCTGCCTGTTTACCATTGGTAGCATTTTTCTCTATTGGTTGTCCCTGTTCTGATGGGGCCTGCCATGTCGCTGTCTCTTCCGGGTCGCCCACACTCCAGGCCTCGGTAGCGTGTCATTTCCACTTGTTGGCATGTGATTCAGCCCCTATTGGGATTCATGCTGAACAATATGGTCACCGTTTATAAGCAACTTGATCACATGAATACAACTAACGCATTAGACCTCATCGCCCGTTTCGAGCAGGCCAGCGATGAACGCACCATAGTGGCGTTGCTGCGCCAGTTGACGGAACAGGCAGGCTTTGACTATTTCCGGTTGGCCCTATTGTTTCCCAGTACCATACAGCGCCCGGATGTCATCATCTTCAATGGTTGCCCCCAGACCTGGGTAGATGCGTATACCCAGGCAAATTTCTTTGCCATAGATCCCGTCGTGCAGCGTGGCATGGTGCAGAGCACGCCCATTCTGTGGGCCGAGCTCATGGCGCAGGGGACATGTGATGAGCAGAGCCTGGCAGTCATGACGCTGGCGCAGGAGGCAGGCCTGCGCGATGGCATCACCTTTCCCTGGCATGGTGCCAACGGGCATGTGGGTCTGCTCTCCCTGATCACACGTGAACCTCGCAGCGAGCAGCAGTGGCTGGCGGCCGTGCCTTCACTGACCTGGTTGTCCATGCATATCTTCGAGGCCGTGGTACGGGTCTGTCTGGTGGGGTCGTCACCTCACGATGCCCTGAGCCTGCGTGAACTGGAAGTATGTCGCTGGGCGGCGGAGGGCAAGCAGGTGAGCGATATCGCCCAGATCCTGGGGATCACCCCCCGTACGGTGACATTTCATCTGAACAATGTGGTGAGCAAGCTGGGGGCTAGCAGCAAGTGCCAGGCCATCTCCTGGGCGCTCAAGCAGGGGGTCGTCCGCTTGAATGTGGAGCTGGCGTCCGTTGCCAATGTGGATGAGCAGCAGTGATCTCGTCCGCATGGCGCAACACATTGCTCAAAAAACGGAATATTAAACTGGTCAGGCAATCATTGGTGGACGAAAACGTTGATAAACACAACTTATTGCGCTGGACATGCTTCGATATTGTCGCGGTGAGATGGTAACCTATTGAAATTGCTCAATTAAAAAGAGTGGCATGGTCACTGCTAATGGTTTCGGTCGAGTGTCATTACCGTTCAACCCATCAGGAGCAAACTCATGCCAACTCCATGTTATATCAGCATCGAAGGTAAAACCCAGGGCAACATCACCGCCGGTGCCTTCACCTCCGACTCCGTCGGCAACATCTTCGTGCAGGGTCATGAAGACGAGATGCTGGTACAAGAGTTCCAGCACATCGTCACAGTCCCGACCGATCCGCAATCCGGTCAACCTGCGGGCCAGCGTGTCCACAAGCCGTTCAAATTCACCGTGGCCCTGAACAAGGCCGTACCGCTGATGTACAACTCCCTGGCCTCCGGCGAGATGCTGCCGAAAGTGACCCTGAAGTGGTACCGCACCTCGGTGGAGGGCAAGCAGGAGCACTTCTTCTCTACCGTGCTGACCGATGCCACCATCGTCGACATCGATTGCCAGATGCCCCACTGCCAGGATCCGGCGAAGTCTGACTTCACCCAGCTGATCCAGGTCTCCATGGCCTATCGCAAGATCGACTGGGAACACACAGTGGCCGGCACCTCTGGCGCCGATGACTGGCGTGCCCCGATCGAGGCATAAGCCCCGATTTTTTATCAACGTAATTCCTTTGTAGTGCCCCAGGGTTCTGGCGTCGTCAGTGTCAGCGGTCGCCAGACCCGTGCAAGCTTTCTCCGACCCGTTCAACCGGATGTGGTCGGAGCTTTTGTGTTTTGCCATAAGGCCGCAAGGCGGCTTGATGGCAAAACACAACAGAGGCCGGTCTTGATGTGTCCCACCATGGCATTGCTCGGTGACATAGGTGCCGACCACCAAGGGTTTCCCTTTCTCAGCTAGTTGTAGCCAGTCCTGATCTGCTCCTCGATGGCAAACCCGTCGCAATGGGAGCTTAGCCATCGCTTGCATGGTGATAGGCGCAAGCAGCGGACCGGCAGGATAAGGAGTCACTGATGGCAGACAGCACAGGATTACAATTTACCGTCAAGGTGGGGGCCCTGCCCGAGAGCACCTTCGTGGTGGCGGAGTTTGCCCTGGAAGAGGGGTTGAACCGGCCGTTCAACCTGCGCCTTGAGCTGGCAAGCCCCGAGCCCGATGTGGATTTCGGCGCCGTGCTGGACCAGCCCTGCGAGCTGCTGGTGTGGTACAACGGAGAGCTGCAACGGCGGGTGTGCGGGGTGGTGAGCGACATGGCGCAGGGGGACAGCGGCTTTCGGCGTACCCGCTACAGCCTTGAGGTTAAACCGGCGCTATGGCGGCTGTCCCTCCGCCAGAACTCCCGCATCTTCCAGGCGCAGAAGCCCGACGAAATCCTCAGTATCCTGCTGCAAGAGCACGGCATCACCGACTACGCCTTTGCGCTCAAGAATGAGCACGCCAAGCGGGAATACTGCGTCCAGTACCGGGAGACCGACCTCGACTTCGTCAATCGCCTCGCTGCCGAAGAGGGGCTCTTCTACTTCTTTGAGTTCGAGCAGGGCAAGCATCGCATCGTCTTTGCCGACGACGCGGCGGCCCTGACCGCCGGCCCCGAGCTCTTCTTCAACCTCGGCAACCGCTCCCTGGAACAGGGCCACTATGTGCGCCAGTTCCACTACCGGGAGGCGGTGCGCCCCTCGGATGTGGAGCTCAAAGACTACAGCTTCAAGACCCCGGCCTATGGGCTCTCCCACAAGAAGCTGGGGGCAGAGCTTGCGCACCAGCGCGATACCTACCAGCACTTCGACTACCCGGGCCGCTACAAGCTGGACCCGAGCGGCAAGGCCTTTGCCCAGCACCGGCTGGATGCCCTGCGCAATGACGCTGTCACCGGCAGTGGCAAGTCCAACAGCGCGGCCCTGCTGCCGGGCCAGACTTTTACCCTCAGCGAGCACCCGAACGGCAGCCTCAATGCCGACTGGCAAGTGGTGCGCATCAGCCACACCGGCTTGCAGCCCCAGGCGCTGGAAGAGGAGGGGGGCAGCGGCCCCACCGTTTACCACAACGAATTTGGGGTGGTGAAAGCGAGCACGACCTGGCGGGCACGCATCGACAGCCCGGAGGCCCCTCACAAGCCGATGGTGGATGGCCCGCAAATCGCCATCGTAGTGGGGCCGGAGGGGGAGGAGATTTACTGCGACGAGCACGGCCGGGTGAAGCTGCAATTCCCCTGGGACCGTTACGGCAGCTCCAACGAGCAGAGCTCCTGCTGGGTACGAGTGAGTCAGGGCTGGGCCGGCGGCCAGTACGGCATTATGGCCATCCCGCGCATCGGCCACGAGGTCATAGTGAGTTTCCTGGAAGGGGACCCGGACCAGCCCATCGTCACGGGGCGCACCTTCCACGCCACCAACCGGCCCCCCTACGAGTTGCCGGCCAACAAGACCCGCACAGTGCTGCGCACCGAAACCCATCAGGGGGAGGGCTTCAACGAGCTGCGCTTCGAAGACCAGGCTGGCAAGGAAGAGATTTACATCCACGGTCAGAAAGACCTGAACGTACTCATCGAAAACGACGCCGCCTGGCATATCAAGCACGACGAGCACAGGGACATCGACAATGAGCGGGTGACCCGCATCAAGGCCAACGACCACCTGATGGTGGAGGGGGAGAAGCGGGACCAGATCAAGGCGGACTACTCCCTCACCGTGGATGCCAGCATGCATCAGAAGCTCGGTCAATCCCTGCTGGTGGAGGCGGCCAGTGAAGTACACCACAAGGCGGGCATGAAGATAGTGATGGAAGCGGGCGCCGAGCTGACCCTGAAAGTGGGTGGCAGCTTTGTGAAGATTGATGCTGGTGGCGTGACCCTCAGTGGTGGCTCCATCAAGATGAACTCCGGCGGCAGCCCGGGCTCAGGCTCCGGCTGGGGTGGCCAGATGCCGATCCAGCCCGGCGCGGTTGAAGTGGTGGCGCCGCCGCCTCCCATGGACCCCGCACGTCAGATTGCGACGCTCAAGTCTGCCGAACCTGTGTGCGAGATCTGTGAGCAACTGGCCAGACAGGTGAACCCGTAATGGTTTTGCCCGCGTTTGAGTTGGCCACAGGGGAGCACCTCTATCTGTTGCTCGATGGCGGGCAGATCCCCGAGCTTGAGCGGCAGCTGTTTGAGGTAACCGATAGCCCTGTTTATCAACCTATATATCTCTATGCACCTTGGGATGCCCTGCGAGAAGCCTCTCCTTGCTTGGTTGAGGCGTCACCAGAGCTGCTTAACTGGTATTCCCACGGAGAAGATGAGTGGGGATATCTCCTTTCCTCTCGTCTCCCGTTATTACCACTCGCTGAGCGACTACGCCAATTGATCGAGGTTGAAAGCCCCTATGGTAGTTGTATTTTGCTCAAGATGGCTCAACCCGATGGCATGTTCCGCTTACTGCTCGATGACGAGCCTTGGCTTTGGCAGGCTATTGAGCAGGTATGGATCCCTGTGCACAGGTTGCTGCGCCCAAACTCCTCGGCCGAATGGTGGAACAAAAAGGTTTCCACATTGGAACGGCCAGTTGGCAAGTTGCTACGTCTGAGTGACGCCCAGTGGGCACGTCTTGGAGAGGTAACCTGGTTGAACACCCTAAATGGTATCTGGCGCCATATGGAGAAATGGTTCCCCGAACGTCTGGGTGAACAGCTTGATGCTCGTCAGTGGGTAGCAGAGTGGGCTGAATGGGGCTATGGCAAAGGGTTCGAAAGTACAAGGGACCTGCTGTTTTTCTTCAATGTACTGGGCTACCTCGGCATTACCTGGAAGGAGAGTGATGCTTATCCCGCCATCACGGCATTGATCATGCGTACTTCTTCACTCACCCCCTCACAGAGAATTGAGCAAGCTGCCGAGCGCGCCGAAACACAACACAGAATGGGAACTGAGATATGAGTGCTAATCAAGACGCTGCAGCAGCAAGCAGTGCCAATGCTCAGGGAAGCACCAAGGCTTGCCCATTGAAGAAGAACAAGATTCAACTATTGCCGGTTCGTTATGCGTTGGTTGAACAGAAAACGACCCATCCGGCCATAGCCAGCAACCATGCTGCCAACATCAAGTACCGCCCCGTCGGGATCCGATTGATTGATGAGACGAGCTATCTCTACCTGATCCACAGCAAGCGTCCCGATATCATTCATGCCTATCAACTGGCGGAGAACGGAGTCGTTGCCAAGCTGGAGCAGAAAGGACTGGCATCCGCATGGGGCAAGGAGGCGTTTGTTTATCAGGAATCGGACTCCACCATAGTGGTCAGTCGCTCCGGTTCTGTGCAGGTGCTTTACAGTCGCACCAAGATCTCGCCCAAGTTGCAAGGTCAGTTGTTGAGATCCCCCAAGCTGCGTCAAAAGATGATGCAAACCTGCAAGGTGGGCAGTTTCGATTGTCAAAATGGGTCTCGACATCTGCTGCCGCCTGAGCAGCTTGAGAAGCACCTTGCAGAGGTACACCCGCAGCAAAGCACTCACGCCAAAACCGAGCAATGGTGTTGGTTGACCCAAATGCCAAAAACGCAAAGTGCTAGCGTATTGACCAGCAAAATACTGCCTACTTACCAGGGGGAGGCCGCCATCCTGCTGCTGGAGGATCCGATCGGTCTGATGACCGAGTTGGCCAGCGCCTATCAGGCGATGGTGGAGCAAGAAGAGCAGTGGATGGCCGAAGGTTATAACCGGGCGGATTACTTTGCTGCGGCTCAGTTGCTCCAGCTGATTGAAATGAGCGACGACCTCTTGTTGATGCAGTCGGCGGACAATCAAAAGTTGGCCGAGTACAGCAAGGCCCATCCCAATGCGTTGGAAAATCGCTATCGCGACTATTGGAAGGCCAAGCAGGACTATGAAGCCGCATTGGAGAAGGTGAATCGTCCCAGTGCCTCGCCATTTGGCGATAAAAAGACGTTCGAAGCCTACCGCTCCGAGTTGGCCAAGAACGACGTGATGGCAAAGAAAGCAGGCGTCTCCAGTCAAGAGCTAAAGGCGATGTTTGATCGCGCTGGTGAGCAGAAGCAAGACCTGCTCTACGGCGAAAGCTGGATGGGCATGCGGATAGCACGAGGGATCCTGGAGCGTATTGATGAAGAGGCCATGCGCGCCTGGTACGGGCCGGCTCAGACCAAGGTCACCCATTGGCGGGAAACCTGTTTCCAGCTCGAAACCGACAGGGTTGCCATGTTGCCAGCGGCCTACACGGCCATTCCCGTCTATGACAAAGAGGTGCAGGAGCAGTTCAAACGTCGGCTGGAGTTGGAATATCACTGGTTGCTCGGTCTGGGGGACGATCCGGAACACAGGCAGAAAGTCAGTGCATTTTTCGCCACCCTGGGTGAGCAGAACACCCATCTCTGGGTCTCCAACGCCGACAATATCGCCACCGTTGAAGACTATGACGGGCTTGCAGGGGACATCAACAACGCGCTGGGGGTGAAGGACAGTACCAGTGCGCTGATCGATGGCCTGGCTGGCCTCAAGGAGTTTCAGGCGCAGATGGCAGGCATGCATCTCAAGCTCATAGACAGCGTCCCTGCTGAGTTGCAAGGCTCCATGAGCAGGCTGGCGTCGGAACTCGGCCGTCTGGCGATCCCCGAGCTGCAAAAAATGGCTGAACGGATACATGCGGCCCAGGGGCAGGCAGATAGCCTGCTGCGCCATGCCAGACCCGGCACCATTGCCATGCTGCTGGGTCAGGCGAAGAATGCGGCCGTCACCCTGGATATCGGCACACAGAGTGACGCCGGTTACACCCAGTGGCTGCAAAAAACCTTGGGCACGCTGGAGAAGCTGCGCGAACGGGCTGACTCTGCCACCCGCCAATACAACAAGGCGAGCAAGAGTACGCCCACCGACAGCAAGATCCGGGCTAGAGCCAATGCCGAGTGGGCCGCGGTGCAGCGTGAAAGTGCGGCGCTGCGCGAGCAGGTGTTTGCACACAGCCAACCGGTGGCCCGCCCCGGCGAGCTACACCCCGTATCCCATATCGTGATCAAGGCCAGCGGCGCGACCCTGACCGAGATAGAAGAGCATTTGCGTGTAAGCCGCGCCGCCTTGCGCAACCAGGTGCTGTTTGGCAATGCGGCCAGACCCGCCTTGGGCGGGGCAACCCTCAGCGGCAGCCTGGGTCTGGTGGTGCTGATGGCCAACTGGTTTAACTTCGCCAAAACATCGGGGGATCTGACCCATAAGAGTGAAAATACAAGAGCGCAGAACTTTGACTTATGGTCTGCCGCCTTGGGGCTGGTGGGAGCAGCATTGGCACTTGGTGTCGAGGTTGTACGCACCTCCGCTTATTGCCGCTGGCTCAAGGAGGGGGCTGAGAGCAGCCTAAAGAATGCTGGCAAGGTAGTAACGTTAGGAACCACATGGGTTGCTGGTCTGGGCACTTTTTCTGCACTTTCGGATGGTTATAAGCAAGCCTCTCAGATAGCTCGTCATTGGCGCCGGGGGGAGTGGGAGCCCATGGTCGCCTCGGCGATAACCCTGAGCGGTGATGGTTTGCAGGCCTATGCCAGCGGCAAGATAGCAGTGGCTGGTACCCGCATGACCATGGCCGCCATCGCCGGGGAGATCAGCTGGCAGCGGGCCGCCGCCGTCACGCTGCGCTTTGCGGTGCGCTTCAATCCCTATATGTGGCTGGCCAGCGCCCTGATCTTCGGCGGCGAACTGGCCTACAACTTCCTCAGCTCGGCCCCGCTGATGCGCTGGGTCAGCGAGTCCCGTTGGGGCAAACGCGGCATACTGCCATTTCTGCACGCCAATCAGGAGTGGGAGTACGACATTCAACTGCGCAAGTGGCAAGAGGTGATGCAGACCCCGCGCCTGAGGATTAAGTACCACACCGAGACCAAGACGCAGCAGCGCTTGATGGTGGGCACCATCGTCGATGTGCCGGTACAGCAACGGGTGTTGACCCAGCTGCGTATCCTGCTGCCCATGACAGCCCCCGAGCAGGTTAAACTCGCCGTCCTGGTGAAGAGCGAAGGCAAGCTGGTCGATTTCACCGACCACTTTCGCCAGACCGCTCCTGTAGCTCAGGAGGGGTTGTACACCCGCCTCGACTTCGACTGGCCCCAGGATGATGTCAGCAGACGACGCATGGAGTGGCTGCATCTGGTGCTCTCGGTCACTACGGCGGAGGACAACCAGTTGTTTGAGGAGCAGGGAGGGCTGCGCTTCTCCCTCAATCTGCAGCAGCTCCCGGGGCTGGAAGAGGCCAAGCTGGCCGGTGATGAGCCGGGCTGGAGCCAGGTGGAGGCACTCGACGAGGATGACTATTTCCCCCTGACCCGTGGCAAGATAGTGGCCCAACTGCAACCCCTGCTGAACCGATAACGAGGATCTATGAAACATTCCCCATTGCCGTTTTTTGCCGGCCAGCACCGCCAGGAGCGCCTCGGCGCCCGCACCGTATTCAGCCCTCTGCCGGTGATGACCAATGTACCGCCGATGCGCCGCACCGACTGGCTGACTAAAAAGTACCCCCATTATATCGAGCTGGGGGGGGCGGGCGGCTCTCTCTTTCAAACCCAAATTCTGTATTCGTTCTGGGTGCTCGGTTTACTTATCTTCGCCGGAATGTTCTGGGGGCCGCCAGGATCTGGCATGAGTAATGGTCAGGGTTGGGCTGGCGTCTGGGCTGGCAACTATCAGGAGGTCTGGGTTGGACATAACCAGTGGGTGATGGAGTTTAGCTGGATGAATCTGCTGGGGGCCGTTCTGGGATTGGGGATGGGGCCGGGGTTTGCCTTGTTTTTGACATTAAAAATGTTGTGGGAGCATCAGCAGCAGCTGCGCCGGGTGTTGCCATTTCGCTTTCACCGCCAGCGCCGCGAGGTGATGCTGTCGCGCTGGGACAAGCGCACCAAGCGCACCGAAGTCCGGATTTTCCCTTGGGAAGAAATGTGCGCCATGGTGGGAGAGGGGTCAGCGGTCTCGGTGAGTGGTGTCATGACCATGGCGAGCCTGTTTTTCGGTATCAACTCGGACGAGCGACCCGGCCACTTCTGGTCCGGCATGAACGTCGGCACCCTTAGCAAGGAGGTGGGGGCTAGCGAGTGGGAGATGATCCGCCGTTATATGGAAGAGGGGCCCGAGGCCATCGATGAGCCGGCTCCGGTCACCTTTGACGGCATGATTGAGGAGTTCTGTCGGGAGCGGAAGATACCCCGCAGCGCCTTCTCCCCCTTGCGCAGGCTCTGGTGGGAACTGAACGGTACCCGCTTTGGCATACTGCGCATCAATATCCAGAGCCGTTTGCAGCAGCGCTTTGCTGAGCGCTACTTCGCTGCCCATCCCGAGCTGGCAGCCTGGAGTGAGCCATTGCCACCCGAACAGTGGGCCAAGCCGAGCGAACGGTTGACCCGTTGCAACCAGCTGCTGGCGGAACAATATGCCCAGGGCCGTAATATCTTCACCGTGGGTGACGTGCGCGAGTTGCTGGGGGAAGAGATAACCCCGGAAGCAGCTCAGGCGTTGACACCCTAGACAGCAAGAATGCGTGGTCTTGCAAGCGGGCAATCGGTGCCAGGGTTTGCCAGTCTGTGGTCTGCCCATAACAGAGCCCCCCTTGCCAGTGGCAAGGGGGGCTCTGTCGTTCCAAGGGGAATGCCTGGTGCGGTTATGGCAAGACCTAAGGGGGCAACACCATGGGGCCGGCTACCGCAAGGGCAGCTTCGTCACCTCGCAGCACCCGAACTATCTCGAGGGCGAACTCGATGGCGGTGCCGGGGCCCTGGCTGGTGATGAGACGATGGGCATCATCCCGCACCACCCGGGCCGTACTCAGTTGCGCGGCGGGCAGGCGGGCCTGAAAGCCCGGGTGACAGGTGGCGCTGGCGTCCCCCAGCAAGCCGTGATGATGCAGTACCACGGCGGGGGCGGCGCAGATGGCCGCGCGCCAGCGGCCGAGGGCCGCCTGCTCCTTTAGCAGGTCGATGGCGAGGGGAGTGTCGCGGATCACTTCGCTGCCGGGCAGACCGCCCGGCACGACCATGGCATCGAAGTCACGGCTGGTCAGCTCATCGAGATGGCAATCCGCCACCAGCTGTACCCCGCGGGAGGCGCGGATCTGGCGCGCTCCCGTGGGGCAGCAGGAGGCCAGCACCACCTCTATGCCGCCGCGCACCAGGGTGTCGACGATGGCGACAGTCTCTATCTCTTCCGACCCCGGGGCCACCAATACCAGTACTGTCATCCTGTACTCCTTCATCGCCGGCAGTGCCGCTCTGCTCAGCGCTTCTCTTTGACGGCCTGATAGAGGCCCTGGTTGACCGGCACCGCTATGCCGTGGGCGGCGGCCTTGCCGAGCAGGAAGCCGGTGATGGCCTCGATCTCGGTCTCACGCCCCTGCTCCATGTCCTGATACATGGAAGAGTAATTGTCGGCGGTGAGTTCCACCACCGTCATGACGCGGCGCAGCAGCTCGTCGCTGCCGGTCGGCTGGCCTTCGGCCTGCATCACGTCAGCCACTTCCACGCAGATCTGTTGCAGCACATCGGCGAAGCGCGGGCCGGCCAGCTCGCCATTCTTGAGCTTGTAAAGCGCAGTGAGCGGGTTGATGGCGCAGTTGATGGCGAGTTTCTGCCACTGGCGGGTCAGGATCTGCTCATCCCAGCCGGCTTGACCGAGAGCGGTGGCGAGCTGGTCTGCCAGGGCGGAATGGGCCTTGGCGGCCTCATTGATCGGACCGAGCCAGGTTTCGCCCTTGCCGGTATGGCGGAACACGAAGTGGCCGCATTGCATGGCGCCGTGGCTGGTGACACCGGCAATGACGGGGTTATGCGGAAACAGCTGTACCACCTGTTCGGCTATGCCCATGCCATTGTGCAACAGCACTATGGGAACCCCTGCCGCCAGCTTGCCCACCAGGGGCGTCAGGGCCGACACAACCTGACCCGCCTTGGTCATCACCAGCAGTCGCTGGATGGTGCCGGGCTTGTCGATGAAACCCCGCTCGATGGCGAGCAACTGGGTGTGGCCCTCGAGGGAAGTGAAGTCGATGCCGGGGTGCAGGGTGGCGCGGTGCCGCTCGCTCAGCAGGACACGGGTCGGCTGGCCACTTTGGGTCAGCAAGGAGGCGAAGACGCCGCCCAGGGCACCGCAGCCCAGCAAGGACCAGTGAGGGGAGGAGGGGTGTCGGCTGTTTTTCAGGTTGTTGTCGCGTAATCCGCTTGGCATGGAGAGGCTCAATCAGGGTAGTGGCTGCGTTCCGAACAACTCGCTACCGGGGATAAGTGAAGATGTCGCTCGGCGGACACTAACGGGTCTCGCCATTCCTGTGCGCAGGGGATTCTAGCAGAGCAATCCCATTGAAATCAGCAAATTTGCCGGTTTTCTGGTAGATTTGCCCCTTTGTCAGCACAACCTGAAGTACAGCATGAGGAGCCCGGCTATGCCGTCATTCGATATTGTCTCTGAAGTCAAAATGAACGAGGTGTTGAACGCCGTCGATAACGCCAATCGTGAACTGGCGACCCGTTTCGATTTTCGTGGTGTGGAAGCCAGCTTCGAATTGAACAAGGAAGAGGTCAAGCTGGAGGCCGATGCGGATTTCCAGCTCAAGCAGATGGTCGAGATCCTGCGCGCAGCCCTGCTCAAGCGCAACATCGAGAACAGCTCAATGGACGTGGGTGACAGCGTTCACTCCGGCAAGCGTTTCCACCTGACGGTGAAATTCAAGCAGGGGATCGAGAAAGAGATCGCCAAGAAGCTGGTGAAGCTCATCAAGGATTCCAAGATCAAGGTGCAGGTCGCCATCCAGGGTGACGAAGTGCGCGTCACCGGCAAGAAGCGTGACGATCTGCAGGAGACCATGGCACTGGTGCGTGGCGCCGAGCTGGGTCAGCCGATGCAGTTCCAGAACTTCCGCGATTGATTATGAAGGGGGAGGGCCCTGGCCACTCCCCTCATCGAGGAAGCGCCATAAAAAAACCGGAGCAGATGCTCCGGTTTTTTGTGTCCGTGTGACGAGTTCGATTAGAACTTGTAGGTCACGGAGAAGTAGTGGCCGAAACCAGTGGTCTTCAGACCGTAGGAACCGTTCTGGATGCCATAGATGTCGTTGAAGTACTTCAGACCGTAACCGACGGCGTAGCGGTCGGAGTGCCAGTACAGGCCGTTGAACATGGCGGTACCGTCGGTGGAAGTGTCCTTGGCATCAAACAGGTGATCCAGGTAACCCTGATAGGCTACGAAGCTGCCGTTGGAGAAGGTGTAGAAAGGCTTGAACCAGTTCATGGAGAACTGATAGCCGTTCCAGCCCTGCTCGCCGCCGCCTTCGTTGACGTGACGGGCATACAGGTTCATGCCAACCTTGCCGAACCAGGGCACTTGTACGTCTGCACCCAGACCGGTCATGGCTTCAAACAGACCATCCGGACCACCCACGTTGATCAGGTTGGCGATGTAGACTTCCTGCACCGGGCCGAAGGAGAGATCTTTGCCGGTCATGGCATCGATGGAGATACGCGGTGCGAACTTGATGAACAGGTTGTCTTGGTTGTGCTTGTCGTCGTGACGGTTCTGGAAGATGTCGAAGACGTCGACGTAACCGTACAGATCGAAGATACCAGAGCGGCCACCAAACTCCATTTCGAAGTAGGTATCGTTGTAACCACCTTCAGATTCGCTGTAGGGCAGCTGATCGATGGTGTGCATCACGTTGAACTGGAACCACTTGTAGTCGTTCTTGTGGATGTCGCCGCTGTAATCGGCAGCAAGGGCCGGAGTGGCGGATGCAGCCAGCAGACCGGCAGCGATCAGAGTCTTGGTAAATTTGGCCATTTTATTGGTCTCTTGTGCGTTAGTTGAGGTTTTCCGTAGCCTGCCCACAAGGAGCGGAAGGGATTCTAGCCAAATAAATTCATCGGATAAACAAGAGCCAGGGAACTTTGTCCGGTTTTGTGAATCTAATCACCCCCAAAATGGCGCAAACGCTTGCTATTTGTCCGCTTGTGGTAACAAAGCATCGCCTCGTTTGGCAACCATGATGATCAGTATCATGACAGGGATGCCGAGCAGACTGGTGCCGACGAAGAAGCTGCTGTAGCCGATCTGTTCGACCACCTGGCCGGAAAAACCCGCCAGCAGCTTGGGCATCAGCAACATGATGGAGCTGAACAGGGCGTACTGGGTCGCCGAGAAGGCGACGTTGGTCAGGCTCGACAGATAGGTCACAAAGGCCGCCGTCGCAATGCCGGCGCTGAGGTTGTCCAGGGAGATGATGAGGGTCAGCAGCTCCAGATCGTGACCCACTTCGTTGAGCAGGGCGAACAGCAGATTGGTGCTGGCGGTGAGCACTGCGCCGAGAAACAGGATGCGCAGGGTGCCGAAGCGCATCACCAATACGCCCCCCAGGGCCGCCCCCACCAGCGTCATGATGACGCCATACACCTTGGTGATGGTGGCCACCTCCGTCTTGCTGAACTGCAGATCCACATAGAAGCTGTTGGACATCACCCCCATCACCACATCCGAGATGCGATAGCAGGCGATGAGCCCGAGGATCAGCAGGGCCGAGCCGCCGTAGCGGCGGAAGAAATCGGCAAAGGGGCACCAGATGGCCTCATAGGTCCAGGCGCCCAGCCCGGCCAGGGTCCGCGGCCAGCCCCGCTCGAGCAGCAGCGCCTTGCGCTCCATCTGTTGCTCGTTCTGGCGATGGAGGTCGATATCCGGCTCGTGGCTTAGCAGTGTGGTGATGATGCCGAGGGACATCAGTCCCGCCATCAGCAGGTAGGTGAGCTGCCAGCCGCGGTAGTCATAGCTGTCGTTGCTGCCAAGCCAGGCCGCCAGCGCCAGCGCGCCCGCCCCTGCCATTATCATGGCGAGCCGGTAACCCGTCATGTAGGAGGCCGCCATGGCCGCCTGCAGGCGCTCAGGTGCCGACTCGATACGGTAGGCATCGATGACGATATCCTGGGTCGCGGAGCAAAACGCCACCAGCAGGGCGAACAGGGCGAGCTGGGCGAGCTGGGTTTTGGGATCGCAATAGGCCATGCCCACCAGGGAGAGGGCGATCAGCACCTGGGAGAGCAGCATCCAGCTGCGTCGCCGCCCCAGCAGCCGGGAGAGCAATGGCAGCGGCATCCTGTCAACCAGCGGCGACCACAGCCACTTGAAGCCATAGGCCAGCGCCACCCAGCTCATGTAGCCGATGTCGGTCAGGCTGACATCGGCTTCGCGCAGCCAAAAGGAGAGGGTGCCGAAGACCAGCAGCAAGGGCAAGCCGGAGGAGAAGCCCATGGCAAACAGAGTGAGTACCCGCGCTTCCAGATAGACGGCGAGGGCGTCTCGCCAGCTTGTGGCGCGGTCCGGGGTGTGGCTGGGCGGGCGGAGATTGTTCAACTGCCTGACTCCTCAGAGAAAAGGGGGTCATTTTGTCAGGTTCGAGGGGGATAGCCAAGGCAAGCCGAACTGAGTGGCCCGGGATTCAGGGTCTTGAGCCGATGCAGTGGCGCGGACAGGGCCCCTCTGCCACGAGGAAGCTGGCGCAGGCCATCAGTTGCTGACGCAACCAGGTGTCTGTGATGAGTTGATGCTCGTCCCACAGATGCAGGCTGTGGAGCAGGTGCCAGAACACCCCCTCCTGCTCGGTGGCGGGCGCTTTGTCAATGGGGATGGCGGGCAGCGCCTGCCAGCGGGAGAGGAGTTGCCAGCTCAGATCCTCGAGCTGCCGATAGGGCATTTCCCGTGCCAGAAAGTGACGAACCGCCTGAGCCAGCTCAATGGCGTGTTGGGCAATGTAATCGTGACAAGTCACCGGAACCTCCTCTCTCTGCCTGGCCATGTCCCGCACAAATAGGACAAGGCCAGAGTATAGAAAGGGGGCGCCGGTGACCCGGGCAACGCTGTGGTGGAATGTGATCCGCCCCGCGTTATTTGTCTGCCAGCAGCACCACTTTTTTCAGGATGATGGGGCTGGTCGGCACGTCATTGGCGCGCAGTATGGAGCTGTAGCCGGTCTGGACCTGAGCCAGCTTGTCCAGCACCTCCATGCCCTGCACCACCTGGCCGAACACCGTATAACCGGCGCCGGCATTGGCGTTGAGGTTGTCGTTGTCCACCAGGTTGAAGTAGAACTGGCGGGTGGCGCTGTCGACCGCCTGGGTGCGGGCCATGGCGATGCTGCCACGCTTGTTGGGCAGGCCGCCCCTGGACTCGTTGACCACGGGGTCGAAGGTCGGCAGCGGCTGGAATTGCTGATTATAGCCCCCGCCCTGCACCACGAAGTTCTGGATCACCCGGTGGAACAGGCTGCCGTCATAGCTGCCATCCGCCACGTAGCGCAGGAAGTTCTTCACCGTCTGCGGCGCCTGCTTGGGGGCCAGCTCCACCACTATGTTGCCGTGGTTGGTCTCCATCTGGACTTTTTGTCCGGCGAACGCCAGGGGGGCGATCAGGGTGGCCAGTAACCAGAGTTTCTTCATTTATAAGCTCCTTGCTCAGCTAGGCTGGCCTTTGAGATAACCGCGCAGTGCCTGGTCGGCCATGATCTGTTGCAGCACGCTGCCCAGTTGCTGGTTCAGGGTGGACTCCAGATCGGCCATGGTAGGCTCACCCGGCTCCTCCTTGCTGGAAGACATGTTGAACTGCTTGGTCAGCTTGTTGCCCTGGAAGTCGGCGATCACCTGCAGGCTGACCTTGGACTTGGTGACATAGGTAAAGGTCTTCTCCTCGACCGTGACGGCGGCGGTGGAGATGGCCAGGGTCAGGTTGGTGGTGCCGCTGTTACCCACTTCGAGGCCTTGGCTGCGCAACCCTTCCGCCAGTTTTTCCGCCAGCAGGTTGTTGAGGGGCTGGCTGCTGTTGACCAGCACGGGAGCCTTCTCTTTCTTCTTGATGGAGAAGACATAGGCGGCCTCGCGCTTGTCCACCCCTTCCATGGTGATGCGGTTGCCAGAGTAGTACTGCTGGTTGGAGGGGATGACTTGCGGATTGAGCAACGCCGTCTCCGGCCAGTGGGTGGCACAACCACCCAGTATCAGGGCGGCCAGCAGCAAGAGTGACTTTTTCATCATGGGTTTCCTTTAGCTTTATCTTTAGCGTTTGATGGCTTTCAAAATAACGAATTTGCTGTTCGACGCAACGACTTGTGCGTTGGCAAACAAGCGCTTGAGTTTGTTGTGATAGTCCAGATGACGGTTGCCTACTATCCAGAGTTCACCCCCCTGAGGCAACACCCGGTGTGCGTCGGTGAACATCTGCCAGGCGATGTGATCGGTGATCGCCTGCAACTGATGGAAGGGGGGATTGCAGAGGATCCGATCCGCTGCCCCGACCGCCACGCCGTCGAGACAGTTGTTGACCATGAAGTGGGCCCGCGGCAGGGCGTCCGGCAGGTTGTGCTCGACGTTGAGCCGCGCCGAGGCGACCGCCATGTGGGATTCGTCGATGAAGGTCACCTCCACCTCGCTGTCCTTTGCCAGCAGCGAGAGACCCAGCACCCCGTTGCCGCAGCCAAGGTCTATCACCTTGCGGGCACTGTGGATCGGCAAATTGTCCAGCATGAAGCGGGCGCCTATATCCAGGCTGGTGCGCGAGAAGACGTTGGCATGGTTGTGGATGAGCATGTCGGTGCCCTCCAGCGGCCAGACGGTCGGGAAGGGGTTGGTCAGGGCAGAGCGATCGGCCTGCGGCTCGCAGTGAATGAGGCGCGCCTTCTTCCAGGCCAGCGAGGTGCGAGTCGCTCCCAGGTATTTCTCAAACAGCTTGAGGGTGGAGCTGTGAATGTCTTTTGCCTTGCCGGCGGCCAGGATGCGGGTGGCCGGGGTGACTACCGCACGCAGGGCCAGCAGTTGCTGCTCCAGCAGCGCCTGATACTTGGAGACCTTGATCACCACCAGTGCAGGGGCTGAAGGCAGCGGGGCCAGGGCATCCTGCAGGGTGATCCCGCTCGCCTCCAGCCCGTTCTCCGCCAGATTGGCCAGGGTGGCCCGCTCGCTGATGTAGGAGTCGCTCACGCAGACCGGGCCATGGCCGTGCAGATAGGCGGCCAGGGCGCCGAAGCCGTCGTTCATGATGATGACGGGGCCATCCTGTTCGAGCGGCTCCTCGGCCAGGGTGTTGATCAGGTACTCGTCCGCCGCATCCCAGGCCTGCAGGGGATCCTGGCTCTGCCGTGGGTAGCGATACAGGGTCAGACGACAATGGGCAGTGTCGAGCAGGGTTTGCATAAGTAAGAGAGTCCAAGGTGTTGCTGATAGATGACGCCTGCCCGCACCGTGTTGCCCGGCAGGCAGGGAAAGTGGCGCTATTCTAGCGGCGACGGAGAATTTCACCAGCCCGCAGCGAGGAGGCGCCCGGCCATCCTCTATATTGAAGCGGGCCTGATGCATCCGGCATGCAACCCTGGCTACAATGGCCGGATATTCAACGAGGGAGTCTTGCCCGTGAGCATGCAACAACAGATAGAGGCCAAACTGGCCGCCGCCTTGTCCCCCAGTCATCTGGAAGTGATCAACGAGAGCTACATGCACAGGGTGGAACCGGGATCCGAGAGCCACTTCAAGGTCATAGTGGTGAGCCAGGCCTTCGAGGGGCAGCGCCTGCTGGGACGCCATCGTCAGGTCAACGGCGTGCTGGCAGAGGAGCTGGCGGGGACCATCCATGCGCTGGCGCTACATACCTATACCGAGGCGGAGTGGCAGGCCCGGGAGCAGGCCCCCAAAACCCCGGGCTGTGTCAGCAAGTCCCCCTTTGCCTGACCCATTGACCTTTTCATTACCCAATTGTCGATTAATTAACAAAATTATCACGACAGGGCCGGGGCGCTAGCCTCCGGCCCCGAGCGCATTGGAACAGGGTAATGATTACTTTTTCTAATCAACCTTTGAGGCAAGGGAAAATACCTCCATATGGGTAGCAAAACAAAGAATCCTTTAAAACCACGGGTTGCAGGGATGGAAGGGAAATATTCATTGGAGGTTAATTTTGTGATAGGACGGGGATTTTCCCCATTTGGCGTGGCGACTGACTTGTCTAAGGTGGTAAACTCAGTCGCTTTTGAATGATCCTGTATGTTGCTGATTTGTTTGTTTTATCGACATTTTACCGCGATGTTGACGGGCTCATTCAACAACTCGTCGTGATGTATTTCTCGGCGCTAACCAACCTGTCTTCCCTTAACGGTAGTGCAAGTGAGTATGATTACAATTAAAAGAGGACTGGACATCCCCGTGCTGGGTGCTCCGGAGCAAGTAATCTACGATGGCCCGGCCATCACCCGTGTTGCTACACTCGGCGAAGAGTTCGTGGGGATGCGTCCTACTATGTTCGTCAAAGTAGGTGATCGCGTCATTAAAGGTCAGGAGCTCTTCGAAGATAAGAAGAATCCCGGCGTTAAATTCACGGCCCCTGCCACCGGTGTGGTTTCTGAGATCAACCGTGGTGCCAAGCGTGTTCTGCAATCCGTTGTCATCGACATCGATGGTTCTGACGAACAGGTGACCTTTGAACACTTTGCGTCTGCCGAGCTGGCACAGCTCGAGCGCAGCAAGGTGCAGGACATCCTGGTCGCATCAGGCCAATGGACCGCATTGCGTACCCGTCCATTCAGCAAGGTGCCGGCAGTGGGCTCTGCCCCGCGTGCCATCTTCGTCACCGCCATGGACACCAACCCGCTGGCCGCCAACGCCGAGATCATCATCAAGGAACAGGCCCAGGCCTTCCTCGACGGTCTGGCCGTGCTGAGCCGCCTGACCGATGGCACCGTCCACGTCTGCAAGGGCGAAGCCAGCCTGCCGCACGCCTCCCTGGCCCAGGTCAAGGAAGCCGTGTTTGTCGGCCCGCACCCTGCCGGCCTGCCCGGTACCCACATCCACTTTCTGGACCCGGTCGGTGCCAAGAAAGTGCAGTGGCACATCAACTATCAGGATGTGATCGCCTACGGCAAGCTGTTCACCACCGGTCAGATCTTCACCGACAAGGTGATCGCCCTGGCCGGCCCGAACGTGATCAAGCCGCGCCTGCTGCGCACCCGTCTGGGCGCCTGCATCAGCCAGCTGACCAACAACGAGCTGCGTGCGGACGAGAATCGCATCATCTCCGGTTCCCTGCTCAGCGGTGCCAAGGCCGAAGGGGTTCATGACTACCTGGGTCGCTACCACAATCAGGTGAGCGTACTGGGTGAAGGTCGTGAGAAAGAGTTCCTGGGCTGGGTCAAACCCAGTGCCGACAAGTTCTCCATCACCCGCACCACCCTCTCTCATCTGATGAAGGGCAAACTCATCAACTTCACTACCACCACCAACGGTAGTGATCGCTCCATGGTGCCTATCGGCAACTATGAGCGCGTGATGCCGCTCGACATCCTGCCGACCCTGCTGCTGCGGGATCTGGTCTCCGGCGACACCGACAGCGCACAAGCGCTCGGCTGCCTGGAGCTGGATGAGGAAGATCTGGCGCTCTGTGCCTTCGTCTGCCCCGGCAAGACAGAGTACGGCCCAGTCTTGCGTGAGTGCCTGACCAAGATAGAACTGGAAGGTTAAGCGATGAGTTTCAAGCAACTTCTTGAAAATATGGAACATCACTTCGAGCCGGGTGGCAAGTACGCCAAGTACTATGCCCTGTTCGAGGCGGCGTATACCCTGTTTTATACCCCCGGGTCCGTGACCCGCAATGCCGCCCACGTCCGTGATGCGATCGATCTGAAGCGCATGATGATCATGGTGTGGCTGGCCGTGTTCCCGGCCATGTTCTGGGGCATGTACAACGTCGGCAACCAGTCCATCGCCGCCATCGCCCATCTGGGCAGCGCGGCCGGTGCCGATACCTGGCAATACACCATAGCGACCCTGCTGGGTGCCTCGCTGGATCCGGCCGTGGCCGGCATCGGCAGCAAGATGCTGATCGGTGCGGCGCACTTCCTGCCCATCTACCTGACCGTGTTCCTGGTCGGTGGCTTCTGGGAAGTGCTGTTCGCCATGGTGCGCAAGCACGAGATCAACGAAGGCTTCTTCGTGACCTCCATCCTGTTCGCCCTGATAGTGCCGCCCGAGCTGCCCCTGTGGCAAGCCGCGCTCGGCATCACCTTCGGCGTGGTGCTGGCCAAGGAAGTGTTCGGTGGGACCGGCAAGAACTTCCTGAACCCGGCCCTGGCAGGTCGTGCGTTCCTGTTCTTCGCCTACCCGGGTCAGATCTCCGGCGATGCCGTCTGGGTGGCCGTTGACGGCTATTCAGGCGCAACTGCCCTGAGCCAGTGGGCTCAGGGCGGCCAGATGGCGCTGATCAACGGTGCCACCGGTGAAGCCATCAGCTGGATGGATGCCTTCCTCGGCAACCTGCCGGGTTCCATCGGTGAAGTCTCCACCCTGATGATCCTCATCGGTGCGGCCATGATCGTCTATATGCGGATCGCCTCCTGGCGCATCATCGCCGGCGTCATGATCGGCATGGTGGCGACCTCTCTGCTGTTCAACGTCATAGGTTCAGACACCAACCCCATGTTCAGCATGCCGTGGCACTGGCATCTGGTGCTGGGCGGCTTCGCCTTCGGCATGGCCTTCATGGCGACTGATCCTGTCTCCGCCGCCTTTACCAACAAGGGCAAGTGGTGGTACGGCGCCCTCATCGGCGTCATGGTCGTGCTGATCCGTGTCGTGAACCCCGCGTTCCCGGAAGGCATGATGCTGGCCATTCTGTTTGCCAACCTGTTTGCCCCCTTGTTTGACCATTTCGTGGCGCAGGCGAACATCAAGCGGAGGATCGCACGTGGCGTTTAATAAAGACTCTACTACCGGCACTCTCGCCGTAGTGACCGGTCTGTGTCTGGTCTGCTCCATCGTGGTCTCCGTGGCCGCCGTGGGTCTGCGTCCGGCCCAGCTGGAAAACAAGGCGCTGGACAAGCAAAGCAACATACTGTCCGTTGCCGGTGTCGATGTCAGCTCTGTGGCCAAGCGTGACCTGGCCCAGCTGTATGGCGACAAGATTGAAGCGCGTCTGGTGGATCTGGCCACCGGTGAGTTCGTTGACGGCGATGCCGACAACTTCGACACCAAGCTGGCGGCCAAAGATCCGGCCAAGAGTGTTCGTCTGGCACCTGCCGACGACAAGGCTGGTCTGCGTCAGATCTCCAAGCTGATCCCGGTGTTCTTCGCGAAAGATGCCCAAGGCAAGGTCGACAACATCATATTGCCGATCTACGGCCAGGGTCTGTGGTCCACCATGTATGCCTTCGTGGCAGTCGCGGCCGATGGCCAGACCATCAAGGGCATCACCTACTATGACCACGGTGAAACCCCGGGTCTGGGCGGCGAGATCGAGAACCCGGCCTGGCGCGAGCTGTTCGTCGGCAAGAAGCTGTTCGATCAGGACGGTCAGCCTGCGCTGCGGGTGATCAAGGGCCATGCTCCGGCTGGTTCCGAGCATGAAATCGACGGCCTGTCTGGCGCAACCCTGACCGGTAATGGCGTACAGCACACCTTCGACTTCTGGATGGGCCCCAAGGGCTTCGGTCCCTTCCTGGCCAAGGTACGTGCAGGAGAAATCAACAATGGCTGACAAGAGCGAAATGAAAAAATTGCTGTTGACGCCTGTGCTCGGCAACAACCCCATCGCACTGCAGGTGCTGGGTGTCTGTTCCGCGCTGGCCGTTACCAGCCAGATGAAGACGGCGTTCGTGATGACGCTGGCCGTTACCGCGGTCACCGCCTTCTCCAACCTGTTCATCTCCCTGATCCGCAACCAGATCCCGAACAGCGTGCGGATCATCGCCCAGATGGCGGTGATTGCCTCGCTGGTTATCGTGGTTGACCAGGTGCTCAAGGCCTATGCCTATGACATCTCCAAGCAGCTGTCGGTGTTCGTCGGCCTCATCATCACCAACTGTATCGTGATGGGTCGTGCCGAAGCCTATGCCATGAAGAGCGCACCGCTGCCCTCCTTCCTGGACGGCATCGGCAACGGTCTGGGGTATGGCGCCGTGCTGCTGGTGGTGGCGACTGTGCGCGAGATCCTGGGCTCCGGCACCTGGTTCGGCATCGAGCTGCTGCCGCTGGTGAACAACGGTGGCTGGTATGTGCCTAACGGCCTGCTGCTGCTGCCGCCGAGTGCATTCTTCATCATTGGTCTGATCATCTGGGGCGTACGCACCAAGGATCCCAAGCAGGTGGAGGCAAAGGATTAAGGTATGGAACACTATCTGAGTCTGTTGATTCGTTCGATCTTCATCGAAAACCTGGCGCTCTCCTTCTTCCTGGGGATGTGTACCTTCCTGGCGGTGTCCAAGAAGGTCAAGACCGCCATGGGTCTGGGTATTGCCGTTATCGTGGTTCAGACCGTTGCCGTTCCGGCCAACAACCTGATCTACAACTACGTGCTCAAAGACGGTGCCCTGGTCTCCGGCCTGGATCTCAGCTTCCTGAGCTTCATCACCTTCATCGGGGTGATCGCGGCCCTGGTGCAGATCCTGGAGATGGCGCTGGACAAGTACTTCCCGGCGCTCTACAACGCCCTCGGCATCTTCCTGCCGCTCATCACGGTGAACTGCGCCATCTTCGGCGGCGTCTCCTTCATGGTGCAGCGTGACTACAACTTCGTGGAGTCTGTGGTCTATGGCGTGGGGTCGGGTGCAGGCTGGATGCTGGCCATAGTCGCGATGGCAGGGATCCGCGAGAAGATGAAGTACTCCGATGTTCCGGAAGGCCTGCGTGGCCTCGGCATCACCTTCATCACCGCGGGTCTGATGGCACTGGGCTTCATGTCCTTCTCTGGTATTTCCCTGTAATCGGAAAGGAAATATAGATGGAAATTATTCTGGGTGTGGTCATGTTCACCGTGATCCTGCTGGCCTTGGTGGCAGTCATTCTGTTCGCCAAGTCCAAGCTGGTGACCGCAGGTGACGTGACAATCAGCATCAACGGCGACCCGGCCAAGGCTGTCACCAGCCCGGCGGGTGGCAAGCTGCTCGGCGTGTTGGCCGGCAGCGGTATCTTCGTCTCCTCCGCCTGTGGCGGCGGCGGCTCCTGTGGTCAGTGCAAGGTGCGAGTGAAAGCCGGCGGCGGCGACATATTGCCGACCGAGCTGGATCACATCAGCAAGGGCGAAGCCCGTCATGGCGAGCGTCTGGCCTGTCAGGTCACAGTCCGTTCCGACATGGACATCGAGCTGCCGGAAGAGATCTTCGGCGTGAAGAAGTGGGACTGTACCGTCATCTCCAATGACAACAAGGCCACCTTCATCAAGGAGCTCAAGCTGCAGATCCCCGATGGGGAGAGCGTGCCGTTCCGCGCCGGTGGTTATATCCAGATCGAAGCCCCTGCCCACCACGTGCAGTACAAGAACTTCGACATTCCCGAGGAGTATCGCGGGGACTGGGATCGCTTCAAGATCTTCGAGCTGGAGTCCAAGGTCAACGAGCCGATCATCCGCGCCTACTCCATGGCGAACTATCCGGAAGAGTTCGGCATCATCATGCTGAACGTACGGATCGCGACCCCGCCGCCCAGCAACTGGACTGCGCCTCCCGGCCAGATGTCCTCCTACATCTTCAGCCTCAAGGCTGGTGACAAGGTGACCATCTCGGGTCCGTTCGGCGAGTTCTTCGCCAAGGACACCGACGCCGAAATGGTGTTCATCGGTGGTGGTGCCGGCATGGCGCCGATGCGTTCCCACATCTTCGACCAGCTGCGTCGCCTGAAGTCCAAGCGCAAGATGAGCTTCTGGTACGGTGCCCGTTCCAAGCGCGAGATGTTCTATGTCGAGGACTTCGACATGCTGGCCGCCGAGAACGACAACTTCCAGTGGCACGTCGCCCTGTCGGATCCGCAACCGGAAGACAACTGGGATGGCTACACCGGCTTCATCCACAACGTCTTGTTCGAGAACTACCTCAAGAACCACGAGGCACCGGAAGACTGCGAGTTCTACATGTGTGGACCTCCCGTCATGAACGCTGCCGTCATCAACATGCTGAAAAACCTCGGCGTTGAAGACGAGAACATCCTCCTGGATGACTTTGGTGGTTAATCCATGCACAGTGTTGTAAAGACCTGGCTAGCCTTCGGGCTAGCCTTTTTCTTGACTGGGTGCGGTCAGGAATCGGTCCAATCGAAGCCGGAGATCCACATCACCGGCAGCACCATGGGCACCTACTACTCCATCAAGGTGGCGGATGCCGCCGTCACGGATGCCGCCAAGCTTCAGGCCGAGGTGGATGTCCTGCTGGAACGGGTCAACGATCAGATGTCCACTTACCGCCCGGATTCCGAGCTGTCGCGCTTCAACCAGCACAAGGGCAATACCCCGCTGGTGGTCTCCCGTGACACGGCCCGGGTGGTGACCGAGGCCATTCACATTGGCCGCGAGAGCCGCGGGGCGCTGGACGTCACCGTGGGCCCCCTGGTCAATCTGTGGGGCTTTGGGCCGGATGCCAAACCGACCAAGGTGCCATCCGACGAGCAGATCACCCAGACCCGGCAGAAGACGGGCCTCGGCAATCTGCATGTGGTAACCTCGGTCGACGCCGACACCCTGCAAAAGGACATCCCGGATCTCTACGTGGATCTCTCCGCCATCGCCAAGGGCTTCGGGGTGGACAAGGTGGCCGAGTACCTGGAGTCCCTGGGGGCGCGCAACTACCTGGTGGAGATCGGCGGCGAGCTGCGGATCAATGGCGTCAACGGCAAGGGTCATCCCTGGCGTGTCGCCATCGAGAAGCCGACCGCCAATGCCGGCTCGGTGCAGGAAGTGATAGTGCCAGGGGACAACGGCGTCGCCACCTCGGGGGACTATCGCAACTACTACGAGCTGGATGGCAAGCGCGTCTCCCACACCATAGATCCGCTGACGGGCAAGCCCATCACCCATCGCATGGTGTCGGTGACAGTGATCCACCCCTCCTGCATGACGGCAGACGGGCTGGCCACGGCGCTGACCGTCATGGGTACGCAGAAGAGCCTGGCCTATGCCAAGGAGCGGGGTCTGGCCATCTTCGTCATCACCAAGACGGACGAGGGCTTCGAGGAGGCTTACTCGGATGCCTTCAAGCCCTACCTGGCCAAGCAGCCCGGCTAACAGTACAGGTAGCGCCATCACTCATCGGGATGGCGCTGCCTGAGAATCTTGTCGCCGGATGCCGTTGAGCCGTATCTGGTTAAACAGTAAAGGGGTAATACCATGCAGATCTTTCTGATCACCTTCGGGGTGTTTCTGGTGGTGGTGGTGGCTATGGCCATCGGCTACATCTTCCAGAAGAAGACCATCTCCGGCTCCTGTGGCGGCCTTGGCACCATAGGGATCGAGAAGGAGTGTGACTGCCCGGAGCCCTGCGACAATCGCAAGAAGAAGATGGCCAAGGAAGAGGCCCGTCGCAAGATGCTGGTGGACAACCGCATCCTCTGAGGGCGAGCCCCTGTGCGGGGGCATCGAATCCACGCGAGCCGACCCTGGGTCGGCTCGCGTTTTCATGGCGCTCAGTAATCGTATTTGTGGCAGGATTTCTTGCTAAATTCCGCTTTCCTCTGCGCCAGCTCCTCCCTGGTGCCCAGCTCGTCCCCCTGCTTGATGGCCTTCTCCAGTATCTCTATGCGCTCAAACAGCCAGCTGCACTCGGCGGTCGGATGGTCCTTGGTCATGCCCGTCAGCGGCAACAGCAGCAGGCAGAGTCCCGGCCAGATCGCTCTCATCTCTCCTCCTTGAGTCTGATGTGGATGGTGCCTTGAGAGTCTATCCGTCCGTCGCCTTCCGTGCGCTGGCAGAAATGACAGGGCTGGGGTAGCATGGGGTCTTGACTGGTTATTCATACAGTGGTGTTGCCGCCTCGTCACCACAGCGGCGGGTGCACCCAACCACGCGGCAGGCGCCGACGGCTCAACAGACTCTGGCATGCGCAAGATCATTCACATCGACATGGACTGCTTCTTCGCCGCGGTGGAGATGCGGGACAACCCGGCCCTGCGGGAGGTGCCGCTGGCCATCGGCGGCTCGGCCGACCGGCGCGGCGTCATCTCCACCTGCAACTATGTGGCGCGCCGCTTCGGGGTGCGCTCCGCCATGCCGAGCGCCCTGGCCAGGAAGCTCTGCCCGCCGCTGGTGCTGCTGCCGGGCCGGATGGCCGTCTACAAGGAGACCTCCCGCCAGTTGCAGGCCATCTTCCTGCGCTACACCGACAGGGTGGAGCCGCTCTCACTGGATGAGGCCTACCTCGATGTCACGGACAGCCCCCACTGCGGCGGCAGCGCCACCCTGATGGCGGCCGAGATCCGCGCCGCCATCGCCCGCGAACTGGGGCTGACCGCCTCGGCCGGGGTGGCGCCGAACAAGTTTCTGGCCAAGCTCGCCTCCGAGCAACGCAAGCCGGACGGGCTGTTCGTGATAAGGCCCCGGGAGGTGGACGAGTTCGTGCGCCAGCTGCCGCTTGGCAAGCTACCCGGCATAGGCCGCAAGACGGCCCAGCGGCTGGAGTCCCTCGGGCTCTACTCCTGCGAGGATGCGCGCCAGCTCGGCAACGAGGAGCTGGTGAGCCGCTTCGGCAAGCTGGGGGAGATGCTCGCCGGTCGCATCTGGGGGCACGATGAGCAGCCGGTGCAAGCCCAGCGGACCCGCAAGACCATAGGGGTGGAGACGACCCTGGCCAGCGACGTGCTGGATGAAGCCGCCTGTTGGGAGGTGCTCAGCCGGCTCATTCCCGAGCTGGAGCTGCGCTTTGCCAGGGCCTGCCCTGCGGAGGCGCTGATGGGGCAGGGGATCAAGCTGAAGTTTGCCGATTTTCAGCAGACCACCGTCTATCGCAAGGGGAGCTACCAGGCGACCCGTTTCCACGATCTGCTGCACGAGGGGCTGCAACGGGCTCAAGGAAAACCCATCCGCCTGCTCGGTCTGGTGGTCGGCCTGCCAGGGGCCGGGGAAATCAATCAACTGAGCCTGGATCTCAGCTGATTTAGTTAAGTTTTTGTGTCCAAAACCGATACAGTGTTCACATCTGTAGACGTTAGGAAATCGTGGCATGAGTTCTCTTTCTGTTCAGGGACGGATCACCCTGATCGCCGGTTGTTGCCTGTTGGCCAGTGCCGCCGCACTGGTCGCCTCTTCCCTCTTCAATGCGGCCCGTATGCAGGAGCAGGTGCTCACCTCCACCACCCTGGAGGGGCAGCACGCGGCAGAAAACTGGATGAAGGCCATGGGGTCCACCCAGGCGGCCAGAGTGACCAGCTACCTCGACGAGGCCTATTTCAGGGCCACCCTGCTGGCGGAGGGCATTTTGTTCCAGCGCAAGAATGCGGCCGACAACTTCGTTCACTCCGAGGCGCTGCGCAATGCCGTGAACCAGCAGTTGCAGGACGCGGCAGAATCCTCCGCCAACCTGCTTGGGGTCTATGCGGTATTCGAACCCAACCAGCTCGACGGCGAAGACGCCAACTATCAGGGCTCGACCGCGCTCGGGGCCAACGACAAGGGGCGCTTCTCCAGCTACTGGGCCAGAGTCGACGGCAAGGTGACCCTGGAGGTGATGGACGAGGCGCTGCTGGCCAACGACAAGCCGTCCGGGCACGGTGGCCTGGAGAATGACTGGTACAGCTGCAGCATTCGCAGCCGTGCCCTCTGCCTGCTCGATCCCTATGTGGACGAGGTGGGCACCCGGCAGGTGCTGATGACCTCGGTAACGGCCCCCTTGCTGGATCAGGGGGCCCTGCTCGGCATGGTCGGGGTCGACATCTCGCTGGCCACCTTGCAAAACCTGGTGGAGGAGATGGACAAGACGCTCTATGAGGGGCAGGGCAAGGTGCTGCTGCTCAGTCACGAGGGCCGGGTGGCCGGGGTCGAAGGGTTCAAGGTCGCCCTTGGGGATACCCTGGATCAGCAGGGGCTGTCGGCGGATCTCAACGGCTGGCTCGCCAAGGGGGAGGTGGTCACGCGCTGGAGCCCGGATGGTGCCCTGCTGCAGACCTTCGTGCCGGTCAGCATGCGCGGGACGGATCGCCAGTGGGGCATCTATATCGAGCTGCCCCGCGCCGTGGTGCTCGCCTCTGCCCTGCAACTCCAGGATGAGCTCGAGACTCAGTCCCAGCGCAGCGTCGCCACCCAGCTGTTGATCGGCGGGGCCATCTCGGCCCTTGCTCTGCTCTGCATCTGGCTGATGGCTCAGCGCATCGTCGCCCCCATTCGCACCGTGGTGGCCCGCCTCAAGGACATCGCCAGCGGCGAGGGGGATCTGACTCAGCGCATCGACCTGCGCCGTGATGACGAGATCGGCGAGCTGGCGAAGTGGTTCAACAACTTCCTGGACAAGCTGCAGTCCACCATCAGCCAGGTGATCGATACGGTGGCCGGTACCCGGGCCAGCGCGGCGCTGGCGGCGCAGGGGGCCGAGCGCACCAGTGCCGGCATGCAGTCCCAGTATCAGGAGGTGGATCTGGTGGCGACGGCGTTCGAGGAGCTGAGCGCCACCGCCCTGCAGGTCGCGGGCAATGCCAGCTCGGCGGTGAGCGCGGCCAACCAGGCGGACATGGCGGCGCAGGAGGGCAAGTCCGTGGTTGCCGATACCCAGCAGGCCATGTCCAGGCTGATGGCGGTGATCAGCGACGCCAAACCGGTGGTGGAGCGGCTGGCCGCCAACAGCGACAACATCAACGACATCCTCATCGTGATCCAGGGGATAGCCGAACAGACCAACCTGCTGGCGCTCAATGCCGCCATAGAGGCGGCGCGGGCCGGTGAACAGGGTCGCGGCTTCGCCGTGGTGGCCGACGAGGTGCGCAACCTGGCCGGTCGTACCCAGAATGCCATCGTCGAGATCCAGAACCTGATAGGCCAGTTGCAGTCGGGCACAGAGGCGGTGGTCAAGGCGATCATGACGGGTCACAGCCAGGCGGATCTGACCCTCGGCAAGGTGGAGCTGTCGGTCAGCGTGCTGGAGCAGATCATCCATGCGGTGGCCACCATCCATCAGATGAACGAGCAGATAGCCAGGGCTGCGCAGGAGCAGAGCGGGGTGGCGGACGAGATCAACCGCAACGTCAGCAACATCCGCGACGTGAGCCACAACATCAGGGCCGAGGCGGCCACCTCTGCCGACAACGGACGGGAGCTGTCGCAACTGGCGGACAAGCAGCAGCAACTGGTGGGACAGTTCAGGGTATAGAGATAAGAAAAAAGGCGCCATCCAACCGGAGGCGCCAAACACATTCAGATGACAGACTGGGTTAAATCGCATCGATTTAGCCCTTCTTCCCGCAGAGGAAGAAACACAACACCACAATCGCTGTCGGCCCACTCACAAAAACCACATGTAAACCAACATGGAAGAGAAGGTGTGAGCCATATGGCAACGGATTGCGTGGCGAATTATGTTTATTCACTGGTCGACCCGCAACCGACAATTTATAATGCGCCCCATTAGAAAAACTCATCGTCGGCTGGTGTCATGTCTCGTCGTTTACCCCCGCTCAATGCCCTGAAAGCATTCGAAGCAGCGGCTCGCCACTTAAGCTTTACCCGCGCAGCAGAAGAGTTGTTTGTGACTCAGGCCGCCATCAGCCACCAGATCAAGGCGCTGGAGGAGTACCTCGGCATCAAGCTGTTCCGTCGCAAGAACCGCTCCCTGCTGCTGACCGAGGAGGGGCAGAGCTACTTCCTCGACATCAAGGACATCTTCGCCTCCATCTCCGAGGCCACCGACAAGTTGCTGGCCCGCAGCGCCAAGGGGGCGCTCACCGTCTCCCTGCAGCCGAGTTTCGCCA